>NZ_JBICYB010000002.1:0-505343 GCF_043200575.1 Streptomyces sp. NPDC048392 | reverse complement strand
GGGCCGCAGGGGGTGGGGGGGGGTGGGTGTGGCCGGCCCCGGGCGGGGGCCACACGATGGTTGCCGCCGCCGCCGGGGGGGGGGCGGGGTGGGGGGGGGGGGGGCGGGGCGGCCCCCCCCCGCTTCACCGGGTTCTGTACCGTGCCGTCGCGGCTGGCGCGGTTACTCGGACCTGACCTTGATGGAGCCGTCGACGATGGCCGCCTTGGCCTTCTCCACGGCCTCCTTGGCGCCCGGGACCTCGGCGAACTTCGGGTTGCTGTCCGCCAGGCCCACCCCGTCGGACTTCAGGTCGAAGGTGTGGGTGCCGGTCAGCGGCTTGTCGTCCTCGACGGACTCGGCCAGGGCGAAGACCGCGCCGTTGATGTCCTTGAGGGCGGAGGTCAGGATGGAGTCCTTGTAGGCCGCGAGGGCCTCCTGCTTGTACTGGTCCGAGTCGACACCGATCGCCCAGACCTTCGCCTTGGCGGCGGCCTCGATGACGCCCTGACCGGAGAGACCGGCCGCCGCGTACACCACGTCGGCCTTCTTCTCGATCTGGCCCTCGGCGGCGGTCTTGCCCTTGTCGGGGCTGGAGAAGCCGCCCTCCTCCGCGGTCTGCGTGAGGTACTGCGAGATGACCTTGACCTTCGGGTCGGTGTCCTTGACGCCCTGCTGGAAACCGGCCTCGAACTTGTGGATCAGCGGGACGTCCACGCCGCCGACGAAACCGACGGTCCTGGTCTTGGTGGCCTTGGCGGCGGCGACACCGGCCAGGTAGGAGGCCTCGTTCTCGGCGAAGACGAGGGAGGCGACGTTCTTGCCCTCGACCACGGAGTCGACGATGCCGAAGGTGGTGTCCGGGTACTTGGCGGCGACGGCCTTCATCGCCGGGCCGTAGGCGAAGCCGACGCCGATGACGGGGTTGTAGCCCTGCTTGGCCAGGGAGGTCAGGCGCTGCTCCTTGTCGGCGTCCGTCTCCCCGTCGGTGGGCTCGATGTCGGCGGTCCGGTAGCCGAACTCCTTCTCGGCCCGCTGCAGACCGGCGTACGCGGCGTCGTTGAAGGACTGGTCGCCCTTGCCGCCCACGTCGTACGCGAGGGCGAGGCCCTTGTCGTCACCGCCGTCGCCGCCGTCGCCGCTTCCGCCGCTGGTGCCGCCACAGGCCGTGGCGGCGAGTGCGAGCGACGCGACCCCCACCGCGACGCGGGTCAGTCTCGATATCCGACGCATCTGAAGTTCCCCATTCTCCAAAGCCCCGCAGCGGGCGCTCGGTTCGGCGCACAGTAACGCGCGTAGAAACTCCTGGGAACGGGGTTCCGCGGGGCCGTTACCCATTCGTGCCGCCGGCCGGTTTCCGCCGTGTGAACGACTGGCCCGAACGGGGGTGAACGGGGTGCCCGCAAGCGGACCGGCCCTCGCGGCGCCGGCCCCGCGGTGTCACTACTGCACGGCGTCGATGAGCGCCGCCGCGGTGAACATCTCCACGCCGACCGTGATGGCGTGCTCGTCCACGTCGAAGTCGCCCTGGTGGAGGTCGCGGACCGTGTGTTCGCCCGGCGGGCGGACGCCGAGGCGGGCCATGGCGCCGGGCACGTGCTCCAGGTACCAGGAGAAGTCCTCGCCGCCGAGGCTCTGCTCGGTGCTTTCGACGGCGTCGGTGCCGCGCCGGGCGACCATGGCGGCCTGGAGGAGTTCGGTGCTGGTGACCTCGTTGACGACCGGGGGGACACCGCGGACGTAGGTGATCTCGGACTTGGCCCGGTACAGGTTGGCGATCTCGTCGATGGCGCCCATCACCAGGTCGGGCGCCTGCCGCCAGGCGTCGAGGTCGAGGCAGCGCACGGTGCCGGCGAGTTCGGCGTGCTGCGGGATGACGTTCGGGGCGTGGCCGGACTCGATCCGCCCCCAGGTCAGGGCGAGCCCGCTGCGGCTGTCCACGCGCCGGGCGACGAGCGAGGGCACGTCGGTGATCACACGGGCGGCGGCGGTGACCAGGTCGGTGGTGAGGTGCGGGCGGGCGGTGTGGCCCCCGGGGCCGTTCAGGGCGATTTCCATCCGGTCGCAGGCGGAGGTGATGGGACCGACCCTGAGTCCGATCTTCCCGGCGTCCACCCGGGGGTCGCAGTGCACGGCCAGGATGCGGCGCACCCCGTCGAGCGCGCCGCCCTCGATGGCGTCGGCGGCGCCGCCGGGCAGCACCTCCTCGGCCGGCTGGAAGACCAGCCGCACGGGCCGGGGCAGCAGGCCCTGCTCGTGCAGGGCGGCGAGCACGAGCCCGGTGCCGAGGACGACGGTGGTGTGCACGTCGTGCCCGCAGGCGTGCGCGCGGTCCGGCACCTGCGAACGGTACGCGCAGTCGGCCTTCGTGTCCGGGATGGGCAGGGCGTCGATGTCGGCCCGCAGGGCGAGCATGCGCGGCCCGCCGGACCACTGTCCCGCGTCGGTGCCGGTGCCGATGTCGCAGACGAGTCCGGTACCGATGGGCAGCACGCGCGGCCTGAGACCGGCCCGCTCCAGCCGTTCCTTGATCGCGGCGGTGGTGCGGAACTCCTGGTTTCCCAGCTCTGGGTGCATGTGCAGGTCGCGGCGGAAGGCCACGAGCTCCGCACGCAGCGCGTCCGGCAAGGTGCCCGGCAGCACGGATTCACCGGGAGTGCCGGCCTCGGACTCTGGGGACATCAACACGTTCACCCTTTGCAGCGTAGGGCGCCCGAGCGACCGGCGGACCCACGATCAACAAAAAATAGACCCGTTGGAGGGAAGAAAACTCGGCCGTCCTACGCATAGTCATCGTCTTGCTTGGGTAAAATCGGCCGCTTTTCCAGCAGGGCCGATCATGAGGGGTCCACCGGGAGGGGTACCGACCACCCCGTGGCGCCCGTTCGGGATACAGGTACCACGCGACGACTGCCCCACGCGCCCGCGCCGCCCTGCGCAGTGGACGGCCCGCGTTCCCGTGCGGGAGAAGTCGAGCGTGGCGGAGTCGAGCCACCGGCGACAACGCCGCCGGTGGCGCCTCCCACGCCCTTGGTGCCGAGGTTGTCAGGCCGCCCGCCATGAGCGCGAACCGCGTCATCGTGCGCCGCGAGCGGCCGCACCCCGAAATCGGGCCGGTGGTCCGGGCTCATGCGGTCGGCCGCAGCCGGGGAAGGGCGGCGGCGGCCTCGGCCGCCGCCAGGCTCGGGGCGGCGGCGTCCTTCGGGGACAGGACGTGGGGGACGTCCGTCGGCCAGGCGATGCCGAGATCCGGGTCGTAGGGATCGATGCCGTGTTCGTGCTCCGGAGCGTAGCCGCTCGAGCAGAGATATATCATGGTGGCGTCGTCGGTGAGCGCCAGGAACGCGTGGCCGAGTCCAGGGCCCGCGTACAGCGCGGTGTGCCGCTGCTCGCCGAGCCGGACCGCCTCCCAGCGACGGTAGGTGGGGGAGTCCACCCGCAGATCGACCAGCACGTCCAACACGGCGCCGCGCACGCAGGTCAGGTACTTCGCCTGGCCGGGCGGCACGTCCGAGTAATGGACGCCGCGGAGGGTCCCGCGTTGCGAGACCGAGCAGTTGGCCTGGCTCAGCGGCAGCGCCTCCCCGGTGGCCGCCGCGAACACGTCGGCGCGGAACCACTCGTGGAAGGAACCGCGGTGGTCGCGGTGCACGGTGGGCTCCAGAGCGAAGGCGCCGTCGATGCTCAGCGGACGCACGGGGCGCTCAACTCCTGCTGGCAGAACTCGGCGAGTGCTTCGGCCCAGGGCCGCAGGGGTGCGGCCCCCAACTCCCGCCACCGCTCGTGCCCCAGCACGCTGAACAGGGGCCGGGGAGCGGCCCCGCCCCGGGAGGCGGTGTCGACCGCCACCACCCGGTCCGGGTCGGCGCCGCTCAGCCGGAACACCTCACGGGCCAGGCCGTACCAGCTGGTGCTGCCGATACCGGTGGCGTGGAAGGCGCCGGTGGTGCGGGAGGGAGGAGCGGCGGCCAGGGTCAGCAGTGCCCGGACCACGTCGTCGGCCCGGGTGGGCTGCCCGTACTGATCGGCGACCACGGCGACCGGGCCGGTACCCGCCGCGCGGTCCAGCATGGTACGGACGAAGCTGCCCCCGCGCCGACCGTAGACCCAAGCGGTGCGGACCACGGTCCCCAGGTGTGGCAGCTCCTCCAGCACAGCCCGCTCGCCCGCCAGCTTGGTGCGACCGTAGGCGTTCAGCGCGGCCGGCGGGTCGCACTCGTGGTGCGGCCGGTGGGGGCCGGTGCCGACGGCAGAGGGCAGGGCCCCCGCCGGGGGGCGGCTGCCGGCCGCCGCGGAGAAGACGTAGTCGGTGGAGAGATGCAGCAACCGGCTGCCGACGGCGGCGCAGCCGCGGGCCAGGCGCCGGGGCGCGATGCCGTTCAGCAGCATCGCCTCCTCCTCGTGGTGCTCGGCCTCGTCGACGGCGGTCCAGGCGGCGCAGTTGGCCACGATTCCGGGGCGGTGCCGCCGCAGGAACCGGGTCACCGCGTCGTGGTCGGTCACGTCGAGCTCCCGGCGAGGTGGGGCCAGCAGCGGCCGGCCGGCCTCCCGCAGCGCCGAGCACAGCGCACCGCCGATCCGGCCTCCCGCCCCGAGGACGAGCCAACCGCCGTCGGCCGTCATACGCCGGCCTCGTTCCCGGCGCCGGAGCGGGCCCCGTCCAGGACGGGCGCCTCACCGTGCGGGCGCACCTCACCGTGCGGGCGCACCTCGCCGTGCGGGCGGTCGGGGCGGATCAGCGGCTCCCACCAGGCACGGTTCTCGCGGTACCAGGCCACCGTCTCGGCCAGCCCCTCGTCGAATCCGCGGCGCGGCCGCCAGCCCAGTTCGCTCCGGATTCGGGAGGCGTCGACCGCGTAGCGCCGGTCGTGCCCCTTGCGGTCGGCCACCGGGCGGATCCGGTCCGGCCCCGCCCCGCACTCCGCCAGCAGCCGCTCGGTGAGGGCGCGGTTGCTCAGCTCCGTACCCGCGCCGATGTTGTAGACCTCGCCGGCCCGGCCACGGGCCAGGACCAACAGCAGTGCGCGGCAGTGGTCCTCGACGTGCAGCCAGTCGCGGACGTTGCCGCCGTCTCCGTACAGCGGGACGGTCAGACCGTCCAGCAGCCGGGTGGTGAACAGCGGAATGATCTTTTCCGGGTACTGGTTCGGTCCGTAGTTGTTGGAGCAGCGGGTGACGCGGACGTCGAGGCCGTGGGTGCGGTGGTGGGCCAGTACGAGCAGGTCGGCCGCCGCCTTGGAGGCGGCATAGGGGGAACGGGGCTGCAGCGGGTGGTCCTCCGGCCAGCTGCCCTCCTCGATCGACCCGTAGACCTCGTCGGTGGAGACGTGCAGCATCGTGCGGTCCGCGCCGTCGCCGCTGTGGTGGAGCAGGGCGTCGAGCAGGGTCTGGGTGCCCTGGACGTTGGTGGAGACGAAGTCGGCCGCCCGGTCGAGGGAGTGGTCGACGTGGGACTCGGCGGCCTGGTGCACGACTGCGTCGTGCGTGCCGACCAGCTCCCGGACGGTCCCGCCGTCGCGGATGTCGCCGTGTACGAAGGCCAGTCGGGGGTCGTCCCGGCAGTCGGCCAGGTTGGCGGGATTGCCCGCGTAGGTCAGCGCGTCCAGGACGGTGACACGGGTCAGTCCGGGCGGGCCGTCCGGGCCCAGCAGCAGTCGGACGAAGTGGCTTCCGATGAAGCCGGCCCCTCCGGTGACGAGGATTCTCACGGCGTCGGCTCCCGGTCAGTCGGTGATGTGGACACTGCTGTGGTCGCCGAGTACCAGGCGGTGCGCCCGCGGTATGTGCTCCGCCCGGCGGACGCGCGCGTCGCGGCCGATCAGTGATGCCTCGATCCGGCCGACGCCCTCGATCCGCGAGCGGTTGAGCACGATGGAGAACTCCAGTTCGCTGCCGGTGATGCGGCAATCGTCGGCCACGGAGGTGGACGGCCCGATGTAGGAGTCGACCACGACCGTGCGCGCGCCGACCACGACCGGGCCGACGATCCGCGAGCGCTCCACCCGCGCACCGGCCTCGATCCGCACCCGGCCGACCAACTCGCTGGCCTCGTCCACGGTGCCGAGCACCTCGGGGACGAGGGTCTCCAGAAGCGAACGGTTGACCTCCAGCATGTCGGTGACGTTCCCGGTGTCCTTCCAGTAGCCGGTCACGACCGTCGGCCGGACGGCGTACCCGTGGTCCACCAGCCACTGGATCGCGTCGGTGATCTCCATCTCCCCTCGAGCGCTGGGCGCGACGGCCCGGACGGCCTCGTGGATCGCGGGAGTGAAGAGGTAGACGCCGACGAGCGCCAGGTCGCTCCGCGGGCGGGCGGGCTTCTCCTCCAGCCGCACCACCCGGCCCTCGGCATCCGTCTCGACCACGCCGAAGGCGGACGGGTCGGTCACCTTGGTCAGCAGGATGCCCGCGTCCGGCCGCTCCTCGCGGAACCCGCGGACGACGTCGGTGATCCCGCCGGTGAGGACGTTGTCCCCGAGGTACATCACGAAGTCGTCCTCGCCGAGGAACTCGCGGGAGATCAGTACCGCGTGGGCCAGGCCACGCGGCCGGTCCTGCGGAAGATAGGTGACCGTGGCCCCGAACCGGGAGCCGTCGCCGACGGCGTCTCGGATCTCGCGGTGCGTCTCACCGACGATCATGCCGATCTCGGTCGCGCCCGCGGCCACCAGCGACTCGATCGCGTAGAAGAGGATCGGCTTGTTGGCCACCGGGACCAGCTGCTTGGCGGCCGTGTGCGTGATGGGACGCATCCGGCTGCCGGTCCCGCCGGCGAGGATGAGCGCTTTCATGGAGTTCCCTATCGGTGCTCGTGAGAGACCGCGACGGGGCGGTCGCCGTCGCACCCTGCCGCGCGGCGGGGCCCGCCACCACGGACACGCGCGGGCCCGGCGGGGGTGCGGGCGTCGGACGGGCTGCCCGGAGATCGCCCTCGGCCCGACGGTCCCGCTACGTCCTGATCCGGACCTGCACTGCCCTGTCTCCGTTTCCTCACAAGTCTCACCAGAAACATACACGGTCCTGTGATCCAGGTCACATTTCTTTGATCTTGAAAAGTGGCGCGCCCCAGTGTTTGACTCCGGCTCACAGCAAAGCAAAACCAGGTCAAGAAATTTTGATCAAAATTCTGCAAGCTGAACGGGGGCTCAATGTCACGGGTACACGCATTTCAAGCTGCCACGAGCGGACGCCAGGGACCGCGCGGCCAAAAATGCTTCTTCAGTGGAACCCGCGTCGACTGAGCGGTGATTGCACCCGCTCCGTTCCTGCCCCATCCGCAGGTTCTCCGCCTGAAGAGCGGCACTCAGAAGAATCAGCTCCACGCTACCGGTAGAACGCTGCACCGGTTTCCTCACACACGGTGACGGGTTTCTTCTGTACGATTTCTCGCCGCACTCATCGGCCTGCACCAGTATTCATGCAAGAAATCGGGAGATGCATGTGGCTGCGCCGCAGAGGAAAGTAGTGCCCATCGACCTGGATGCCGTACCCGAAATAGACAAGCTCCTGTCCGAACTGAGTCTGGGCACCTTCGTGCGGGAGTCCGTCACCTCCCCCATCGGCCGCAACAGCGCCTGGGCCGGCGCCACCACCACGGGGCGGCAGGTCTTCGTCAAGCGTTTGACGGGTGGCGGCGGGGACACCACGGCCCGGATGGACCGGACCCTCGCCTTCGAGGCGTACGCGCGTACCGCCCATCTCCCCGAGGTCCGCAGTCCAGCACTTCTGGGCAGTGACCCCGAGCACCAGCTGGTCGTCTTCGAGCGCGTCACCGACGCGCAGACCGGGGGCGAGCTGATGGTCGAGGAGACCTTCACCGAAGAGCAGTCTCACCAGGTCGGACGCGCTATCGGTCAGCTGCACCGCACACCTCCGGTGGACGCGTCGGGGCTGGACTCCACCCCTCCGCCGTTCCCGCCACTCGGCTTTCTGCGTGGACTCCCGATGTCCACCTACGTCCAGGCCAGCGCCGGTGAGCTGGAGGCCTGGCGACTGCTCCAGGGCGACCAGGTGCTGATCGACGCGCTGCGGCGGCTCGGCGAGCTGGAGCGGACCGCGCCGCGCGGCCCCTCGCACTGCGACTTCCGGGTGGACCAGCTCCTGGTCCGCAAGGACACCCTTTTCATCACCGACTGGGAAGAATTCCGCCTCGCCGATCCGGCGCGCGACGTGGGCGCCTTCGCCGGTGAGTGGATTTTCCGGTCGGTGCTCGACCTGGTGACCGACCGGGGTGACGAGGTATTCACCGACCTGGAATTCACACACGAGCTGATCATGCAGCGGGGCGTAGAAAAAATGAAACGACTACTTCCCCTGGTGCGCCAATTCTGGTGCGGTTACCGCGAGGTCCGGGAAGAGGTCGACGAAGGAATGGCGGTCCGGGCGACGGCGTTTGCAGGCTGGCATCTCCTGGACCGGCTGATAGCCGGTGCGGTGTCTTCGACGCGGCTCTCGGGAATTCAGCGGGCTGCTGCGGGAGTCGGCCGGGCAGCGGTGGTGACCCCCGAAAAGTTCTCCCTCACACTCGGTTTCGGAGACGTGAAATGAGCACAGCAGCGACCACGGCGGACGATGTTCTCGCTCCTGTCATATGCGACATCATCCGAGAAATCCGAGTCTCTCCGGACGGGAAAAAAGCCGTTGCCGGCAATCGCGACATCACTGCGGACACTCCCCGCGAGATGCGCCGACTGCTCTCCGAATCGATCTACGACGTCCACCACGCCGGCCAGCCCGACGGGCAGGTCCCGTCCCGGCTGCGTGACCGGGAACTGGAGGCCCGGCTGGTCGAGGTGGTGCCCCACCGGGAGATCACCGTCCGGGCGGTACTCCGCTCCGGCCCGGAGCGGATGACGGACGACGGACCGGAGCGGTTCCTGGTGGAGCGCGAGGGCGTCCGCTTCTGGGCGCCGCGAAGCGCCCTGCCCGGCACCGTGGACGGCGGTCCGGGGGACCGCGTCGACCTGGTGATGCCCTCCGCACGGCCGGCTCTCTCGCCGGGCTTCTTCCTGGTGGACGGCTCCCGCCAGCGCCGGGGGGCGAAAGAGGTGCTCCGCGTCTACCTGCACGTGGCCGACGTCGAGCACGCCGTCGGCGTCTGGCAGGCGGCGCTGACCTTCCTCGAAGACCACGCGGTGCCCTACCGCGCCAAGATGCTGTCCGCGGCGGAGCTCTACCCGCGGCGCGACTCCATCGTGGTCTACCTCGACGGTGAACTGGCCGCGATCGCCCCCGAACTCGCCGAGGCCGTCGCGCAGGCACCCGGCCTGGAGCCGGCCGTCTCGTCGTTCGCGCAGGAGCTGCGCCCCGGGATAGCCACCGCCTGGGAGCCCGTGGACACCCAGCCCGGCATGCAGGGCCTGAGCTTCGGCCAGCACCGCGCCACGGTCCTCGCCGCCGCCCTCGTCGACAGCGCCGAGGACCCCTCGCAGACCGAGCGGAAGGTCGTCGAGCACTTCGTGGCCGCCGCGATCGACCCGGCGCGCCCGGCGCACAACCGAACCCCCTGAGCCCCTTACAGGGAGCGTCAGCGGCGCTCCCTGTACCGAGTTCAGTCGCTTGAAGAAGGAAGGGAAGAAACACCATGAGCCAGAACGACAACATCATGGAGCTCGTCGCGAGCTACGACACCTACATGGACGCGAGCGAACTCGACGTCAACGCGGTGACCGACGCCCCCGCCACCACCTGGTACTGCGCGGCCGTCAGCGTGAGCCTCCTCACCGGGGCCACCTACGAGGCCACCTGCTGACGAGGCACCCGCGCAGCACCTGCCCCGACCGCGAAAGCCATCCGCGCACCGGGGCCGGGCCGGGAGCACCATCCGCCGGCCACACCCGCACCACCCATCAGATCCCGATCGAGGAGGACCCATGGAGAAGGCCGATTCCATCATGGAGCTGCTGTCCGGCTACGAGGCCTACAGCAGTGTCGAGGAGATCAACCTGTCCGCCGCGTCGGACGCCCCGGCCACCACGGCGTACTGCGCCGCCGCCAGCCTCAGCTGGCTGACCGGCCAGGCGGTCTCCAAGACGATCGACGACGGCTGCTGAACACGGCGCCGCCGAAGGGCCGTTGAGCTGAGCGCACCGCCGCGCGGCCGACGATCCGCTGCAGCACCCAGGTGAGCCGTGGGGGGGGGGGGGGGGGCGGGCCCCCGCGCCCCGCCCCCCCCCCCCCACGGCCGCTTCCCACAGCGAGGGAAAGGCCCCGCGAGTGTCCTCGGGGCCCCTCGATGCGTATGCAATTGTCCCAGATCCCAGTAAGGCGTGAATCGGCGATGGTGAATCCCCGGCCCAGCGAGAAACTGCTCTCCCGGGCGGACCTGCTGACCCCTGCCGTCATCCGGGCTGCCGCCACCCTGTGCGTGGCGGACCACATCGCGGCCGGAGCCACCACCGCGGCCGCCGTCGCCGAGCGCGCCGGCGCGCGGTCCGACGTGATGGCCGCGCTGCTGCGCCGGATGGCGGAGCTGGAGCTGCTGACGGCCACGGACTCCGGGCCGGAGGGCGAGCCGCACGAACAGCACTTCGCGCTGACCGAGGCGGGCGACCCGCTGAGGTCCGACCACCCGATCAGTGTCCGGCAGGCGCTGCGCAACGACGGGATGGTGGGCAGCGGCGCTCTGTCCCTGCTGCGACTCGACCACACCGTCCGCACCGGTGAACCGGCGGTGGCCGCCGACGGCGGGAACTACTGGGAGCGGGTCAACGGTGAACCGGAGTACGTCGACGAGTGGGCCGAGCAGTCCCGGGCCCTCGACCAGGCCCAGGACCAGGCCCTGCACTGGGACGCCGACAGCATCGTCACCGCCTACGACTGGAGCCGCGTCGGCAGTGTCGTCGACGCCGGCGGGCACCTCGGCGTCATCCTGATGGCGCTGCTGCGCAAGCACCCGCACCTGCGTGGCACCCTCGTCGACCTCAAAAACGTCTCCGAGCAGGCGGGCAGGCGCTTCGCGGCCAGTGACGTCGCGGACCGCGCCGAGGCGGTCGTCGGCAGTTTCTTCGAACCGCTCCCGCGGGCCGACGTCTATCTGCTCTCGGCGATTCTCGCCGACTGGTCGGACGCGGACGCGGTGCGCATCCTCGCCAACTGCCGCTCCTCGGCGGGTGCGGACGGCCGCATCCTGCTCGCCGAGGTCGCGATGCCCACCGACAGCGCCGCCATGGAGCTGCGGATGCGCTCCATGATGCCCGCCCCCTCGCGCTCGCTGCCGGAGCTGGAGGCGCTCGGTGCCGCAGCCGGGCTGCGGGTCACCTGGCGGGGCCCCTCCACCGCCGTGCGGACCCTGCTGGAATTCGTCCCCGCGTGAGCTGCGCCTCTGCTGTGAAAGGAGTCCGACCTGTGACGGAGAAGGAGCCGAAGGGCGAGCTGAGCATTCTGCGGGAGCTCACGGCCGGCGACGGGAAGTGGCAACTGGCCGTTGTGGGCCTGCTGTCCCTTCTGGCCACCGCTTCGACGCTGGTGCTGCCGTGGCTTGTCGGCAAGCTGATCTCCTCGCTCGGCGACGGCGGGATGAACGGGTGGACCTGGCTGCTCGTTGCCCTGGGCATCGGGTCCGCGCTGGCGAACGCCGGTGCCACCTTCATGCTCTCCCGGCTCGGCCAGCAGATGATCTACCGCCTGCGGGTGCGCACCATGCGGCACTCGCTGGGGATGCGGCTGGCCGACATCCGCGGCGAGGGCGGCGGCAACCTGGTCGCCCGGATCACGTCGGACACCGCCAGGATCAAGCGGTTGATCGACGTCGGTCCGATCCAGCTCCCGATGGCCGCCGTCACCACCGCGGGCACCCTGGTGATCATGGGCTTCATCGACTGGGTCCTGCTGCTCGTCACCCTCGGCGCCTTCCTGGTGGCCGCAGCCCTGATCGTGCTCGTCGTCAAGGGCCTGCGCCGCAGCTACCTCGCCGTCCAGGAGACGACCAGCGGTCTCGCCCAGCGCTTCGTCTCCGCGGTGGAGGCCGTCAAGGTCATCAAGGCGTACCAGGCGGAGGAGCAGGTCGCGAAGGACCTCGCGGACAAGGCGCAGGACCTGGCGAAGCGGGAGATCGGCGCGGCCCGCATGGAAGCGCTGATGATGCCGTCCGTCAACCTCGGTCAGCAGATCGCCATGGTCGCCGTGATCGTCGGCGGCGGTGCCCGGATGATGGACGGCCGGATCGAACTGGCCGATTTCGTCGCCTTCCTCCTGTACCTGCTCCAGCTCACCGGCCCGCTGATGATGGCCTCGTCCGGTATCACCGCGCTGAAGATGGGCCTGGTCGCGAAGGACCGGTTCACCGGCCTGTTCGCCAAGGAACAGGAGGGTGAGGGGGACCCGGCACCGGCCGCGGTCACGGGTGGCGGCCCGGTGGCCGGCGCACCCGCGGTGCAGTTCGACAAGGTCGACTTCAGCTACGGAGCCAACCCCGTACTGCGCGCGGTGGACTTCCAGGTACCGGCCAAGGGCCTGACCGCGATGGTCGGGCTCTCCGGCTCCGGCAAGACCACCTCGCTGGAGCTGATCCAGCGGTTCTCCGACACGGCCGGCGGCAGCGTGCGCGTCTTCGGCCGCGAGGTCACCGAGTGGCCGCTGCGGCAGCTGCGCGCCCAGATGGCCTTCCTGGACCAGACGTCGACACTGGTGCAGGACTCGGTGCGGCGCAACCTCACCCTCGGCCGGGACCCCGACGCCCTCACCGACGAGCAGTTGATGCGGGCGCTGGAACGGGTCGGACTGGCCGAGGAGATCGGTCGTACCCCGGGCGGGCTCGACACCGTGCTGGCGGGGGAGACGGACCTGTCCGGTGGTCAGCGCCAACGCCTGGGCATTGCCCGGGCGATGCTCACCGAGGCGCCGCTGATCCTGCTGGACGAGCCCTCCTCGCAGCTGGACAGCGTCAACGAGCAGAAACTGCGCGACTCGGTGGACGCCCTGGCGGGGGACCGGGCCGTCCTGGTGGTCGCGCACCGAATCTCCACCGTGCAGCACGCCGACCACGTGGTCGTGTTCGAAGGAGGCGAGGTAGTCGGCAGAGGCACCCACGAGTCCCTCATGACGGACTGCCCGCAGTACGCGAAGCTGGTCGAGGGCCAGCGCCTGATCAGTGAGGCGGTGTCGGCGTGACCGACTACTCGTTCATGGTCCCCTTCGTGCCGCTCCGTCCGCAGCAGCTGCTGCCCTACGCGGCGCTCGCCCAGTGGAGCAGCACCCGCTGCATGTGGCAGGGCCAGGCCGCGGCCAGCGACCCGATGCAGACCTTCACCTACGCCGCTGCCCAGGGCTTCCAGACGCCGGTCGGCACCTCGGTGCAACTGATGCCGTTCTGCCACCCCTTCGACGCCACCCTGCGGGCCAGGAGCCTGGCCGCCGGCACCGGGCAACCGGTGGTCGCCGGGTTCGGACCGGGTGCGAAGGTGCTCCAGCGCAGCCTGCTCGGTGCTCCCTACCGCAGCCAGCTGGGCGCCGTCCGCGACTACCTCACCATCGTGCGCAGCCTGCTGGAGACGGGGAAGGCCGACTACGAGGGCGAGTTCTACTCGTGCCGCAACACGGTGCCGCCGATGCCGCTGCCGGCCATCGAGCTCGGCGTCGGCATCCTCCGGCCGCGGATGGCCGAACTGGCCGGTGAACTCTCCGACGTCGCCATCAGCTGGCTGACCCCGGCCGCGTATCTGCGCGACACCGTCATCCCGGCGCTGCGCCGCGGAGCCGAGAAGGCCGGCCGGCCGGCGCCCCGGGTGGCGGCGCTGGTACCCGTCGCCCTGAGCAAGCCCGAGCGTGACGTCATCCAGTTGGCGCTGACCAGCAACGCCGGCCATATGACCCTGCCGCACTACATCGACATGCTGCGCCGCTCCGGCATCGACGTGAACATGGAGGAGTCCCCGGAGAACAGCGCCAAGGCACTGCTGGCCGGTGGCGCCTTCCTCTACGGCGACCGGTCGGAACTCAAGGACAGACTGAAGGAGTTCGAGGATGCCGGGGTGGACGAGATCGTGCTGAACCTGACCGGCGTCGCCGGGCTGGAGGGCAAACAGGTCGCCCTGCGCGAGATCGAGACACTGCTGCGCGAGGTCGCCCCGTGACGGCCCCCGCACCGCAGCCCCAGCACGGTCCGCCGGGGCTCGGCGCGCCGGAGGTGCCCGTCTTCGGACTGTCCCGGCTGCTCGTCGTCGTGACCGGGTCCGCGGCTGCCGGCGCCATGCCGCAGTGGCTCACCTGGCTCCGGTCCGCCTATCCGGAGCTGGGCGTCAAGGTGGTGATGAGCCGGAGCGCCGAGCGGTTCGTCACCCCGATGTCCCTGCGGCTGAGGCTGGACGAGGACGTGCTCATCGACTCCTGGGACGACTGCGAGCGCGCCCGCCACGTGGAGCACGCCGAGTGGGCCGAGGCGGTCGTCGTCCATCCCGCCACTTTCCACTTCACCGCCCGGTTCGCACTCGGTCTCGCCGACACCCCGGCCCTGCTCACCCTCCAGTGCACCGACGCGCTGGTCGCCCTGGCCCCCGCGCTGCCGCCCGGCGGGCTGGAGAGCCGGGCCTTCCAACAGCACTGGGCGAGCCTCGCGGCCGATCCGCGCGTCGTGCTGGTTCCGCCGATCCAGGGCTACAGCCTGACGACCGGTCAGGAGGACAGCTGGGTGCCACCGCCGCTGCCCGAAGTGCTGCGGCGGATCGAGAACCGTCGGCTCGAACTCGGCAAGGAGACCGGACGTCCCGCACGCACCTCGGCGCGGGAGTACGCGGCGACACTCGCGGACGGAGCACGGTCGTGACCGCGGGAGGAGCCCGGACCGCGGACCGGGCGGAATCGCTCAGAAGGGAGTTCGGCACCGGGCTGCTCACCACGGTCGTCACGGGCCTGCCCGACGGCGGCTACCGGTGGCAGCGCCGCAACGGCCTCCAGTCCCCGGCCCCCTTCGCCCCCGTGCCGGACTCCCCCGCCGAAGCCGCCGGCGACGTCGGCGCTCTCGGGCCGGGGGACCCCGCGCCGCCCGAAGACGGTCCCGGGCCGAAGGCGGCCCGCACCGGCGACCGGATCCGGCAGCTGCGCCCGGACGGCGCGGTGCGCTGGGTGGTCGGCGAAGCCGAGGGCGCGGACCGCGTGTACCGGGTACGCGGCCCGGAGTCCGTCGCCGGTCGGCTGCTGCGCGAGGGCCCGGACGAGCAGCTGGCCACCACCCTGCACGGACTCGGCAGGGCCCTGCGCGCGCTGCACGCCCTGCCGGTACCGCAGGACGTCGGCTCCGGCGTCCGTCCGCGCGGCCTGGTCCGGCTCGACGACTGGCTGGCCGGCCGCTCGCCCAGCCCGCGGGCCGCCTACGCCGAGTCGTTCCTGCGGCCCCGGCTCGGGGACGCCCACCTGTCCGCGGTGCGGGAGCTGAGCGCGGAACTGACCGCGGGCCCCGGCAACGCGGACACCGTCCTGTGCCACGGGGCGCCCGGACTCGGCGCGCTGATCCCGGCCGCTGCCGGAACCGGCGCCCGGGGCGAGGCGGACATGCTGATCGGCGAGGACCTGTGCCCGGCCTCCTGGCAGTTCGACGTGGGCTGGACGCTCGGCGAACTCGTCGAGCTGAAGTGGTACCGCGGCGGCGACCGGCCCGAGCAGTGGTCGGCGTCGCTCCGGTCCTTCTTCCAGGGCTACGGTCGCGACCTCGGCGACGCCTGGGCCCGGCACGCCGCCCTGCGGGTGCTGCTGCACCTGCACGACTACACCTCCTACGTCGGCTGGGACCAGCACACCGTCGAGAAGTACACGGGCTTCGTGAAGTTCTTGCTGGACACCTGAGCTCGGAGAACCCACCGTGACCACCACCGCACCGCCCGCCGCACACCGCGCGGTCCCGGGCACGCCGCTCCGGCGCACGCTCGCCAACGGTCTGCGCGTCGTCCTCGCCCCGCACTGGCCGACACCGCGCACCGCGGTCAGTGTCCACGTCGGGGTCGGGTTCCGGTCGGAGCGCCCGGGGCAGGAGGGCCTGGCGCACCTCTTCGAGCACCTGATGTTCCGGGGCAGCGAGAGTCTGCCCCGCGGCACCTTCTTCGACGCCCTGCACGCGCAGGCCGGCACCGCGAACGGCACCACGCACCAGGACTACACGGACTACGTCCAGGTCGTGCCCGCCGCGGCGCTGGAGCAGGCCCTGTTCCGGGAGGCGGACCGGCTGCGTGCGCCGAGGTTCACCGAGGAGCAGCTGGCCGCCCAGCTCACCGGGGTCGGCCAGGAGATCGCCCACATGCGGGACGGCCGGCCGTTCGGCGGCTGCCCGTGGCCGCTGCTCCCCCGGCTGCTCTTCGACAACTTCGCCAACACCCACGACGGCTACGGCGGCATCGAGCAACTGCGGCGCACGGGGGTGGAGGACTGCGCACGCTTCTTCGACACCCACTACGCGCCGGGCAACACGGTGCTCACCGTGCTGGGCCCGCACTCGCCGGAAGAGGTGTGGCCGCTGGTGGAACGGCACTTCGGCGACATCCCGCCCCGACCGGTGCCCGCGCCGCCCGCGCTCGACGAGCCGCCGCTGACCGCGGACCGCTACGGGCACTGGCGGGAACCGGGCACCGAGCTGACCGCGGTCGCGGTGGGCCACCGGCTGCCCGACCCGGCCACGGCGCTCACCGACTACCTCGCGCACCAGGTACTCGTGGAGGTGCTCGGCCGGTCCGCCGCCGAGGGCGGCCTCCCCGGCGCCGCGCGGGTCAGCGCGTCCTGCGGCTTCTTCGGACCACTGGACACGGTGCGGCCGGACGCCCTCGTGCTCACCGCCCTGCTGCCGCCGGGCCGGACCGCCGAGGGCTTCACCGCAGGGCTCACCGAGTGGTGGCAGCGGCACGGGTCGCCGGCACACGTCGCCAAGGGCGCCCGTCGCGCGGCAGCGGCCCTGGCCGCCCGGCACGGCCGCGCCCACGGCGACCTTCAGGAGCGGTGCCGGGCCCTGGGGCGGCTCGAACTCCTCCAGGGCCGGCCGGAACTCGTCGACGAGATACCCCGATTGCTCGCGGACACCGCTCCCGAGCGGGTCGCGGCAGCGGCTGCGGGGCTCGCCCGTACCCCCCGGGCCGTACTGCTGCTGGAGCCGGGCCCGCGCCGCACCCGTCCCGCGCCCGTCGTGCCGCCCGCGGGCCGCGCAGACGGCACGGCCGACCCGTCCGGGCCCAGCGGCGCCGCGGGGCCGGTGCGCTCGGCCGCCGCACTGGGCAGCAGCCCGCTCGGCGTCCGGCCGCTGCCGCCGTTGGCCGAGCAGCCCGAAGCGGTCCTCGACCGCGCCCGGGAGACCCGGCTGCCCGGCGGACTGCGGCTGATAGCGGTGCGCGACCGGCGCTCGGCCCTCGTCGAGCTGCGGCTGCGCGTCTCGCTGGGTGCCGAGGGGTGGCGCGAGCCGCGCCGGGTGGCCCGGCTCCTGGGCACCGCGGACCTCACGGTGCGGGCCACGGCGCGCGCCGCGCTGCTGGGCGGCGGGCTGCGGCTGAGCACCGACGGCCAGTGGGCGGATCTCGCGGCCTGGTGCCCGGTGTCCGAGCGGACCGCCCTGCTGCGGATCCTGGCGGAGCTGCTCGACCCGGCCCGGCTGCCCGACGGCCTGCGGTCCGCCGGCGAGCGGTTGCTGGAGCAGTCACCGGAGCGGCGGATGGACGAGGTGCTCCGTCGGCACTGGGCCCCGGTCCGCGCGCCCGGCGGGGGCCTGCCGGATCCGGCGGAGCTGCACCGGAGGGTGCTGGGCCCGCACGGTGCGGTGCTGGTCTCGGTCGGCGACGTGGACCCGGAACGGACCGCGGCCGAGGTCGCCGAGGCGCTGTCGGGATGGACCGGGCGCGGTGCGCCGGCCGCCGCGGGGGCGGGGGGAGCGGGCGGCCCCGCGGGGGTGCTCGCGGTGGACGTCCCGGACGCGCCGGGCCTGCCCGCGGGCACCGGGGACTTCGTGCACGTGACCCTTTCCGGCGAGGAGCCCGGCGTCGGCGCCCACGACCCGGCCCGCTACCTGGTGACCGCGCTGTTCGGCGGCCACCCCGGCTCGCGGCTGTCGGCGTGGTGCCGGCGCGGAGGGCACACCGACCACCATCTCTCCGCCGGCCGCGACCGGCTCGCCGACCGGCCCCGGGCGCTCGTGCGCTTGACGGTGCCGCGCCACTCGCTGGCTCCCGCCGTGGCGGGGGTGACGGACGAGGTGCGCAGGCTCGCGGCCGTACCGGTGCCGGCGGCCGAGGTGGAGGAGGCCCGGCGGTACTGCGCCACGCAGTTGTTGTCCGCCTTCGACTCGCCGGGCCTGCTCGCGGACGCGCTGCGGTACACCTTCGCCGCCGGACGCGACCTGGACTGGGTGATCCGCCGCCCACGGCTGCTGGGCGCGGTCGGCCCGGAAGCGGTCTCGGCGGCGGCCGGGGCGCTCTACGGCTCGCTGACCGAATCCGCCGTGGTGCTCGGGCGTATCGACCGCCGGGAAGCCGTGCGCGAACTGGAGCGCGCGGGCGTACGGCGCGGGACACCGGCATGACACCCCGACCGCCTCTTGCCGTGATGGAAAGTCAACGTTACGCTTTCCGCAGTGGAAAGGAAGGGGAACATCATGGGGCCGATCAACCCGAAGGACGCCCGGGAGGCCATCTCCCGGGCCGAGGCAGCCCAGGCCGACGGCGCGGAGCGCGCCGTCCGGCCGACCTGGTACTACCCGGCGCTCGGCGGCGGCCTTCTCCTGGCCTTCGCCTCGTTCAGCCTCGACATGGCCACCTTCGGTGTGCCGATCGGGCTGGTGATCGTCCCGGTGGCCGTCGAGACACTGGCGAGGCAGGCCACCGGAGCATCGCCGTACCGCTCCTACACAGGTCCGGCCACCCGGGGGATCGCGGTCGCGTTCGTCCTGCTGACCGCGGCGCTGTTCGCCCTGGGACTCGCGCTGGAGAGCGCCGTCGGCCTCACCGGGGCCATGGCCGTCGCCGGACTGGCCGCCGCCGCGGTCACGGTCGTGACCGGTCGTCGGCTGGACCGGGCCCGCGCGGCGCAACTGGGCACGACCGGGGGGGAGGTGTGACCGCACCCGCCTTCGACGAGATCATCCATCCGTACAACCGGCTCCAGATCTGCGCGATGCTCTCCTCGGTCGAGTCGATGGCCTTCTCCGAGGTGCGCGACGCACTCGGGGTGAGCGACTCGGTGCTCAGCAAGCAGGTCAAGGTGCTCCAGGAGGCCGGCTACCTGCGGGTGGTCAAGGAGACGCA
The DNA here is from genome assembly GCF_043200575.1 of Streptomyces sp. NPDC048392. Lineage (NCBI taxonomy): Bacteria > Bacillati > Actinomycetota > Actinomycetes > Kitasatosporales > Streptomycetaceae > Streptomyces > Streptomyces sp. NPDC048392. Next base: position 486,159 of record NZ_JBICYB010000002.1, on the reverse strand, counting down.
GAACTCCCGCCTCCGCGCCTGGCTCGAACTGGCCCCGGCGGGCCGCAGAGCCCTGGCCGGCCACCTCGCGCAACTGCGCAGCATCGCCGAGGCGGCCGGACCGCTCCCCGGCTGACTCCCTCATCCCGACCCCGTCCCGGAGCGGCGTCCGGGGCCGCCGCCGAAGACACCCCGAACGAGAGAGGCAGCCATGGCACACATAGCCCTGATGTCGGTGCCCCTGCACGGTCATGTCAATCCGCTGCTGGGGGTGGCCGCCGAACTCGTGGCCCACGGCCACCGTGTCACCTTCGCGACGGGCCGCGGCTTCACGACGCTGATCGAGGAGACCGGCGCCACCGCCGTCGGCTACGACTCGACCTTTCCCGTCCCGGGCGGCGAACGGCAGGACTGGCTCCCCGACGACGACGACGGAAGCCTCGCCGTCGAGGCGTTCACCCGCGAACGCGAGGCTGTGCTGCCGCAGGTCGCCGAGGCGTACGCGCGGGACCGGCCCGACCTCGTCGTCTACGACACCGTCACCGGACACGCGCCGGTGCTCGCCCGCTGGTGGGGCGTGCCCGAGGTGCAGTTCTCACCCAGCCACGTCTTCCCCGAGGGCACCGCAGGACCGGGTACCGGCTCCGGCCGGGGCGCCCTCACCGAGCTGGTGCCCTGCGTGGTGGCCCTGCCGAGGCCGCTGCAGTTCCAGGCGGAGAACACGGGGAGGAATCACGTGTTCGTCGGCCCGACCGGCTGGCGGCGTCCCGCGCACGGCGAGTGGACCCCGCCGGCCGACGACCGGCCGGTCGCGCTCGTTTCCCTGGGCACCACCTACAACACCAGGACCGAACTCTTCCGCTGGGCGGCCGAAGCGTTCGGCGCCCTCGACGGGCGGGACTGGCATGTGGTGGTGGCCATCGGACACAACACCGACCCCGGCGCACTCGGCGAGCTGCCGGCCGGCGTCGAGGTGCGCCCGTGGGTACCGCAGCAGGCCGTGCTGGCCCGTGCCGAGGTGTTCGTCACCGCGGGCGGCACCGGCAGCGTTCTCGAAGGTCTCTCCTGTGGGGTGCCGCTCGTCGTACTGCCCCAGGCGATCGAGCAGTTCGTCACCGCGAGCCGGGTGGCCGAGCTGGGCGTCGGCCGTACCGTGCTGCCGGCGGAGGCTTCCGCCGACTCCCTGCTGGCGGCGCTGCGCGCGGTGGTCTCCGACCCGGGGACCGCGCGCCGGCTCGCCGGGATGCGGGCCGAGATCGCGGCCTGCGGCGGAGCGCGGGAAGCGGCCGACGTCGTCTGCGCACGGCTTCCTGGGCGGACCCTCCCGGCAGCCGCGGGCACGGGGCCCGCGCGACGGAGTCCGGACCCGGGCCACGGCGCTCCGCCGGGCGGGCCGACCGCTCCGGCGGGCAGACCGAGCCGGACCGCAGCGAGAAGGGACCGCCCGTGACGGAGACGCGCACGGCCCAGGACGACGGGCTCGTCATCGAAGTCGGCGAGCTGCGGATGCGCTACGGCACGAAGGAAGTCCTGCGCGGCGTGGACTTCTCCGTGCGCAGAGGGGAGGTCGTCGCCCTGCTCGGTCCCAACGGAGCGGGCAAGAGCACCACGGTCGAGGTGCTGGAGGGCTTCCGGAACCGGTCCGCGGGCCGGGTGGAAGTGCTGGGTACGGACCCCGCCCACGGCGGCGAGCGCTGGCGGGCCCGGCTGGGCATCGTCCTCCAGTCCTGGCGGGACCACCAGAAGTGGCGGGTGAGGGAGCTGCTCGTGCATGTCGCTGCCCTCTACCGGCCCTACTCCACCCCCGAGGTGCCCCGCCCGTGGGACGTGGACGAGCTGCTCGCCGCCGTCGGCCTCACCGAGCAGGCGCGCCAGCGGGTCGGCAGCCTCTCCGGCGGCCAGCGCCGTCGGCTGGACATCGCCGTCGGCGTGGTCGGCCGCCCGGAACTGCTCTTCCTCGACGAGCCCACCACCGGCTTCGATCCGGAGGCCCGGCAGGAGTTCCACGCCCTCGTCCAGGCGCTCGCGGAGCAGCACCACACCATCCTGCTCACCACGCACGACCTCCAGGAGGCGGAACGGCTCGCCGACCGGGTGCTGATCCTCATCGACGGCCGGATCGTCGCCGGGGGCACGGTCGACGAACTCGCCCGGCAGACGGGTGCGAACGCCGAGGTGACCTGGACCGGCGACGGCGGACGGCACCGCGCCCAGACCCCCGACCCCACCGCGTTCGTCCGGCGGCTGCTCGCCGAGGACGGCGCCCGGGTGAGCGATCTGAACGTCCGCCGCGGCGGGCTGGAGGAGGTCTACCTGGCAGTCGTCCGGGAGGCCGAGGCGGGACGGGCCGACGAGGCGGCCCGCGCACTCGAGGAGGCTGTCCGATGAGCGCGACCCCCACCGGGACCCCGTCCGCGCGGACGGCCGTATCCGCCACGGCGGGTCCGCGGACGAACGCCGTACGGCAGGGCCTGCGCCGCGGCGGCACGGAGCTGTGGCAGATCGTCACCAACGGCCAGGACCTGCTGGGCAACGTCATCTGGCTGGCCGGCATGCTGGCACCGCTGTGGATACTCCGGGACAACGAGCTGGACCCGGGCGGCATGTCGGTGGCGAGCTTCATCCTGCCCAGCGTGATGAGCATGAGCCTGGCCTTCCACGGCCTGTTCAGCCTGGCCCAGCAGCTCGTCGTGGAACGGCAGGACGGCACCCTGCTGCGGCTCAAAGCGCTCCCGCACGGGATGCTCAGCTATCTGGTGGGGAAGATGCTGCTGGTCGCCGGGACGGTGATCACCGCCTGCACGGTGGTGACCGTCACCGGCGTGTTCATGCTGGACGAGGTCTCGGCCGCCGATGCCGGACTGTGGACCACCCTGGCCTGGCTGCTGCCGCTCAGCCTGCTGGCCGTGCTGCCGGTCGGAGCCGTCCTGGGGTCGCTGATAGAGACACCGCGGAACATGAGCCTGATCATGATCCCGCTCTTCGGCCTCGCCGCGCTCTCCGGACTCTTCTATCCGGCTTCCCGGCTGCCCGAAGCGCTCCAGCACTTCGCCGAAGTCTTCCCGCTGTACTGGATCGGGCTCGGCGCCCGCTCGGCACTGCTGCCGGACAGTGCGGCCGCTGCCGAGATCGGCCAGGCCTGGCGCCACTGGGAAACGGTGGGCGTGCTCGGCGCCTGGGCGCTGGTGGGCCTGCTGGCGGCACCGGCGGTGCTCCGTCGCACCGCCCGCCGGGAGTCCGGCTCGGCGGTGGCCTCGCGCCGGGAGCGCGCCCTGCGGAACCCGATGTGAGGAGCGACGCCGTGCACATCCCGAACCCGAGCCCCGACGGCGCCGCGACACCGGCTTCGGACGAGGGCCCCGGCCCGGCGGCAGCCGGCTCCGGCGCGCCGCCCGGAATCGTACTGATCGTCGACCACCAGTTGCCCACCCCCGACCAGGACTCCGGCTCGCTCCGCCTCAGCCGCCTCGTCGAGCAACTCGTCCGGCTCGGCCGGTCGGTCCTCTTCTTCCCGGTGAACGGCGAGGCCCCCGAGCACTACGCGGCCCGGCTCCGCGACCGGGGCGTCGCGATCGTCCGCCGGCCCGAGCAGCAGAGCCGCTTCCTGCGCGACCACGGGCACCGGATCGGTCTGGCCCTGCTGTGCCGCCCGCAGCCCGCCCTGCGGATGATCGGTGAGCTGCGGGACCTCGCCCCGCAGTGCGTCATCGCCTACGACACCGTGGACCTGCACTTCCGGCGGTTCGGCAGGCAGGCCGACCTCGCGGAGCGCGAGGGCCGCACGGACCGGTTCACGCTGCGGGCGCGGGCGGAGACCAGTCGTGCGCTGGAACTGCTGCTGCTTCGGGCCAGTGACGTCACACTGGTGGTCTCCGAGGAGGAGCGCGCCCTGCTCCGCGCGCTGGAGCCGGGGGCGGACGTACGGGTGCTGTCCAACGTGCACGCTCCGGGGCAGCCCGGCGGCGGGCGTCCGGCCGGGGCCCGGGTCCTCTTCATCGGCAACTACCTGCACGCCCCCAACGTCGACGCGGCCCACTGGCTCGCCCGGGAGATCATGCCGCGGGTGCGCCGGGAGGTCCCGGAAGCGGTGCTGGACCTGATCGGCCCGGCGGCGCCGGCGTCCGTCACCGCGCTCGCCGGTACGGGCGTGAGCGTGCACGGCTGGGTGGAGACCCCGGCGCCGCTCTACGCCTCCGCCCGGGCCGCCGTCGCTCCGCTGCGGTACGGCGCCGGTGTCAAGGGCAAGGTCGGCGAGGCGCTGGAGCACGGCGTGCCGGTCGTCGGGACCCGGATCGCCTTCGAGGGCATGGGGCTGCGCGACGGCCACCAGGTGCTGGTCGGGGAGACCGCCGGGGAGCTCGCGGCCCACCTCGTCCGCCTGCTGCGGGACGACGAACTGGGCGTCCGACTGGTACGCGCCGCGCAGCCCGCGCTCCTGGCGCGCTTCGGTCCGGACGCGGCGCTGTCGTCGCTGCGCGAACTGCTCGCCCTCCCGCCCCGACGGCGGGCGGGCACCACCGGGTCGGGGTGCGGCGCCCCGCCCTGAGTCCCGGCCCCATCACCGAGCCCGCCCGTCCTGCACCGTCTGCCGTTCCGTCCGGTGGCCGGCAGGCGGACCCCGAACCCGAGATCACCTTCCAGGAGTGCCCGTGTCGACATCGCCCACCGCGCCCGCCTGCCGCAGCTGCGGCGGAACCCTGCGGGAGTTCCTCGACCTCGGCGCCCAGCCGATGGCGAACGCCTACGTGCCGCCCGAGCAGGCGGACGAGGAGGCCTTCTCGTTCCGGCTTGCCATCGGCAGCTGCGTCGACTGCGCCATGGTGCAGCTGATCGACGAGGTGCCGCACGACCGGATGTTCCACGACGCCTACCCCTACCGGTCGTCCGGATCGACGGTGATGCAGAGCCACTTCGAGCAGCTGGCCAGTCGGTTCCTGGCCGGCGAACTGACCGGGGCCGACCCTTTCCTCGTGGAACTGGGCAGCAACGACGGCATCATGCTCCGGAAGATCGCCGAGGCCGGCGTGCGCCACCTCGGCGTGGAACCCTGCGGCGACGTCGCCGGGGCGGGGGAGGCCGGCGGCATCCGGGTATGCAGTGAGTTCTTCGAGGAGAAGCTCGCGGCCCGCATCAGGGCCGAGGACGGCCCCGCGGACGTGATCTTCGCCGCCAACACCTTCTCGCACATCTCCTTCATCGACTCGGTGTTCCGCGGCATCGACGAACTCCTCGCCCCCGAGGGCGTCTTCGTGTTCGAGGACCCGTACTTCGGCGACCTGGTCGCCAAGACCTCCTTCGACCAGATCTACGACGAGCACATCTTCTTCTTCACGGTGAGTTCGGTGCGCGCCATGGCCCGCCGGTACGGCTTCGAACTCGTCGACGTCGAACGGCTCCCCGTCCACGGCGGAGAGATCCGCTGCACTCTGGCCCGTCCGGGGACGCGCCCGGTCTCCCCGGCGGTGACCGGGCTGCTGGCCGAGGAGGAGGCGGCCGGACTCACCAGCCCCGAGGTGCTGGCCGGGTTCGCCGCCGGGGTCGACCGGGTGTGCCGGGAACTCGTGACCGTCCTGGAGGAGGCCAAGGCGCAAGGGCTGACCGTCGCCGGTTACGGAGCCACCGCCAAGAGCGCCACCCTGCTCAACCGCTGTGGCATCGGCCCCGGTCTGCTGCCGTACGTCTGCGACTCCACCCCGGCCAAGCAGGGCCGTCTGACGCCCGGTACGGGCATCCCGATCCGGACGCCCGAGGCCTTCCGCGCGGATCCGCCCGACCTCGCGCTGCTGCTGGCCTGGAACCACGCGGAGGAGATCAAGCGGAAGGAATCGGGGTTCACCGCGGGCGGCGGCCGCTGGATCGAGTACGTCCCGCGGGTGCGGATCCAAGGGACCTGAGACCGTCCCGGCCGCGCCCTCGCCGGGCCCCGGGAACCGGCTGGGGCCCGGGCCCCGGCCGGGGGCGGGACGGCACGCCGGGTCAGGGGCCGGCGGTTCCCGGCCCCGCCACCGCCGACAGCCGGTGCACGTTCCGTGCGGAGCCCGTGACGCCGCTCAGGAAACCGCGGGCCCGAGGGGAGGCCGACTCGGTGAGCCAGGCGGGGTCGATGTCGCAGACGGCGACGCGGACCTCGGTGCCGGCGAGGGCCGGCGGCAGGGTGTGGACGACGGTGGAGGGGAAGCTGAGGACGGTGCGGCCGATCGGTCCGCGGCGGGCGATCAGCTCCAGGGGGAGGTCGGGGCGGACGATCTCCAGGCCGGTCTCCACGGCCAGCCGGTGCAGCTTCTCGGCGCTCTCGCGGCGGTGGGCGAAGTAGCGGGCCGCCCCGTGGGTCTTCGCCAGAGCGCGTACGGCGGCCACGTAGCGGTCGGCGTCGACGACGCCGGTCTCCACCAGGGAGGTGCCGACCATGTCGGCGCCCTTGGTGATGCGGGGCGGGCCGAAGCGGGCCCGGGTCCAGGCGAAGTCGTTGGCGGCGACGGTGACGCCGTCCGGGATCTCCGCCATCGGCATGGCGGAGAAGACGGAGACGCGGCGGTCCGGGGCCGGGGTCAGGCGGTGGCGGGCGGATCTGGAGACGGGGGCGAAGAACAGGTCGCGCGGACCGGGGCGGCTGCCCTTGCGGTGCCAGCGCACCAGGCGCTCGCCGCGGGCGAGCTGGGTCACGAACTCCATCGTGGCCGTGCCGTCGTCGACGACGACGAGGTCGTGGGCGCGGGTGATGGTGAGGAGCAGTTGTACGTAGCGGGAGAACGGGTCGCCCATGACGATCCGTTCCGTCCGGCGCAGTTCGGCGGCCAGGCCGCCCACCGTGCGGAAGGGGGCCGCGGCACCGCCGCGCGCCTCCTCCCAGCGGATCTCGTGGCCCTCCTTGCGGGCCAGCTCCGCCATGCGGCGCAGCTGGCCGCGGGTCATCGGGTCGACGGGCGAGAGGACCACGAGGGTGAGCTCCGCGCCGGGGGCGCGGGTGTGCGCCCACTCCAGCACGTTCAGCAGTTGTACCGGGCTCTCGACGAAGGCGAGAGTGCGGGGGCCGGCGTTCCCGGCGCGGGGGCTCATCGGTGCGGACCGTCCCGTGGTGAGTGACTCGGTGGCCGGTGGTCAGACGCCGACGGGCTCGCCCGCGGCGGCGGCGATCTCCGCCTCGGCGACGACGCCGTTGACGCGGCGCAGCTTCTTCATGGGGCCCAGCTCGGAGTCGTAGACCTTCTTGACGCCGTCGCCGAGGGAGGCCTCGATGGTGCGGATGTCGCGCACCAGGCGGGTGAGGCCCTGCGGCTCGACGGAGGCGGCCTGGTCGGAGCCCCACATGGCGCGGTCGAGCGTGATGTGGCGTTCGACGAACGCCGCCCCCAGCGCCACGGCGGCGAGCGTGGTCTGCAGGCCCGTCTCGTGGCCGGAGTAACCGATCGGGACGTTCGGGTACTCCTGCTGGAGGGTGTTGATGACGCGGAGGTTGAGCTCCTCGGCCTGCGCCGGGTACGTCGACGTGGCGTGGCACATCAGGATGTTGTCGGAGCCGAGGACCTCGACCGCGTGGCGGATCTGGCGAGGGGTCGACATCCCGGTCGAGAGGATGACCGTGCGGCCCGTCGCGCGCAGGGCGCGCAGCAGCTCGTCGTCGGTCAGGGAGGCGGAGGCGACCTTGTGGGCCGGCACGTCGAACTTCTCCAGGAAGGCGACGGCCTCGGTGTCCCACGGGGAGGCGAACCAGGCGATGTCCCTGGTCCGGCAGTAGGCGTCGATCTGACGGTACTCGTCCTCGCCGAACTCCACGCGGTGGCGGTAGTCGATGTACGTCATCCGGCCCCAGGGGGTGTCCCGCTCGATGTCCCACTGGTCGCGCGGGGTGCAGATCTCGGGGGTGCGCTTCTGGAACTTGACGGCGTCGCAGCCGGCCTCGGCGGCGGCGTCGATCAGCTTGAAGGCGTTGTCCAGCTCGCCGTTGTGGTTGATGCCGATCTCGCCGGTGATGTAGACGGGGCGGCCGGGGCCGGCCTCGCGGGTGCCGAAGGCGCGGATGCGGGAGTTGGTGCTCATGACAGGGGTTCCTTACGTGGACTGGGTGAGCGTGGGGGAGCCGGGGGTGCCGGTGGGATGGAGGGAGTCGAGTGAGGGGCCCAGGAGCCAGGTGGCGATCTCCCGTACGGCGCCTTCGCCGCCGGGGACGGTGGTGACCGCGCGGGCCGCGCCGCGTACGGCGTCGTGGGCGCTCGCGACCGCCACGGGCCAGCCGACGAGGGCGAAGCACGGGAGGTCGTTGACGTCGTTGCCGACGTAGAGGACGCGTTCGGGCGCGATGCCCTGTTCCTCGCACCACTGTTCGAGGGCGAGGTCCTTGCGGTCGATGCCGTGCAGCACGGGGAGCTTGAGCTTGCGCGCGCGGGCGGCGACGACCGGGTTCACCTCCGTGGACAGGATCAGCATCGGCAGGCCGCTGCGGCGCAGGGCGGCGATGCCGAGTCCGTCGCCGCGGTGCACGGAGACGGACTCCCGTCCGTCGGAGTCGATCAGCACCCGGTCGTCGGTCTGGGTGCCGTCGAAGTCGAGGACGACCGCGTCGATGTCGTCGGCGGTCGGAAGCGCGCCGGGCCCGGCGGCGTCGAAGTGCGGTGCCAGGGCGCGGGCGCGGGCCAGGTCGTGCGGGTCGTCGATCTCCAGGACCCGGGCCGGGTCGGTGCGGACCAGTTCGGTGCGGCCGAAGAAGCGGTGCCGGTGCTTGCGGAAGCCGGGGGCGGCCATGGCGTAGGCGGCGCCGGTCTCCAGCAGGTCCTGGGGGCGGTCCTGGCGGCGGGGGCGGTAGGACTTGTCGTGGTTGACGCCGTGGCCGCCCTCCCCGCGGCCCGCTCCGTCGCGCCACACGAACCCGTGGAAGGGGGCCACGGTCACCGCGGTGTCGGCACCGTCGCCGGCGACCGCGCCGGCCACGCCGTCGACGTCCTCGCGGGCCAGGAAGGGGCTGGTGCACTGGACGAGCAGCACCACGTCGACGGCGGCGCCGTGCAGGGCCTCGTGGGTGTCCATCGCGTGCAGCACGGCGGCCTCGGAGGTGGCCGTGTCCCCGGCGATGGCGGCGGGCCGCAGCACGACCTCGGCGCCGGCCTCGCGGGCCGCGGCGGCGATGGCCTGGTCGTCGGTGGAGACGACGACGTCCGTCACCAGCCGGGCGGCCCGGCATTCGCGCACCGCGCGGACCACCAGGGGGACGCCGCCGACGGGGGCGAGGTTCTTCGCGGGCACGCCCTTGGAGCCGCCGCGCGCGGGGATCACCGCGAGCACCCGGCGCACCGAAGCACCCTGGCCCGCTTCCGGGTCGGACATGGGAACTGCTCCTTGCGCAGGGGTCCGCGAACACGCGGAGGTCTCGGGTATCGGGGCGGTCACAGCTCCCCCATCCGCCGGATCACCGGGGCGACCCGCTGGACGCCGTGCCGGTAGGCGCCGCGTGCCGCTCGGCGCACCACCTGCCGGACCGGGCCCGGGGACCTGTCGGCGGCCGGTGCGCCGGGCAGCGGGGTGCCGTCGGGGGCGAGGTGGTGGCGGGCGAGGATGCCGGGGAGGTATCCGGGGGCGGTGACGGGGGTGTAGTACGGGGCGAGCGGGGGCAGGCCGCCGGGCCCGCCGAGGAGACCGGCGATGCGTTCGCGGGCCTCGTCGAAGGCGGTCTCGTAGCCGCCGTCCGCCGCCACACCCTGCCGGGCGACCCACTCGGGGTCGGGCGCCGGCCGGTGCCCCGCGTCGAGCTGGTCCCAGGAGGCGAGGCAGCCGGAGCCCACGAAGTGGTGGTTGCCGAGCGCCTCGCGCACGCCCAGGTCGGTCAGGACGACCGTGGGGACGCGGCGGTGCAGGGATTCGAGGGCCGCCGTGGAGCTGACGGTGACCAGCAGGTCGGTGCGGTCGAGGACCTCGCCCATGTGGCCGTAGACCAGGCGGAAGTTGGGCGGCGGGTCGGCCCGCTGCACCAGCTTCTGGTAGGGCAGCTCCTCGATGTGCGTGGTGTGTTCGCCGGGCCTGGAGCGCAGCTTGAGCAGCACCTCGCGCCCGGGATGCAGGCGGGCGTGCCGGATCAGCCGTTCGAGGAGGTACGTACGGTCCTCGCGGCTGTCCGGCACGGAGGGCTGGGCGGCGAACACGACCGTGTGGGGGCGGTCCCCGTCGCCCGTCCCGTCGGGCTCACCGGCGTAGGCGGCTCCGCCGAGGAAGGGCAGGGCGACCTCGGTCACCGCGGCGGCGTCGGCGCCGACGCCCTCGTACACGGCTCGGAAACGGTCCGCGTCCTGGCGGGAGTTGGCGAGGACGAGGTCGGCGCCGTGGCGCAGCAGCAGGCCGTCGGCGAGCTTCTCGTAGACGACGCCGACGTAGCCGGTGACGACCACGGGCCGCTCGGCGCGGTCCCGCCAGACGCGGCCGAGGCCGTGCAGCATCGCCTGGACGCCGCCGCCGACCAGCGCGAGGACGAGGACGTCGTACGACTCCTCGCCCCTCGCCCCGTCCACGGCGCGCAGGAACTCGACGGCGGTCACCTCGCGGAGCGAGTCCGCGCTGACGCCGACTTCCCGCAGCTGGCGGGCGGTGGGGGTGGCTCGGCCGCGCAGGAGGTAGCCGTCGAGGTGGATCTCCGTGTCCTCGGGACAGACGCGGGTCGCGGTGAGCGCGCCCCATTTCCACCGGGTGTCGGAGTCCGCCAGGACGGCGACTCGCAGGGCCTTCGTTGCACTTGCTGGCACGCCGTAGACGCTAGGAAGCCATTTCTAGTAACCGCCCAACCGGAATCCAACAAATGGTGAACAGCACATCGCCGAATGGGGAATCGAGCCGCCCGAAGCCGGGGGAAATGCCCGCTTCACCGCTTCGCCACGCCGCGTTCATCCGGATTCAAGGAACCGGTAAAGCCGCGTGCCGGACCGCCGCATAACGTCGCTCGCATGCCCAAACTCTCCGTCATCGTGCCGTTCTACAACGTGCGGCAATACGCCCCGGACACTCTGCGGAGTCTGCGCGCCAACGCGCGGGACGACTTCGAGTTCATTCTCGTCGACGACTGCTCCACCGACGGGACCGTGGACCTCCTCGCGCGCGCCGAGCGCGAGCTGCCGGGGTCGGTGCTGGTCGTACACGAACGAAACGGTGGCCTGGCGACCGCCCGCAACACCGGCATCGACCGGGCGCGCGGCGAGTACGTCACCTTCCTGGACGGCGACGACTGGCTGGCGCCCGGCCACTTGGCCGCCCTGGTGGCCGCGATCGAGAAGCTGGACGTCGACTTCGTGCGCACCGACCACGTGCAGTGCGCGGGGCGCGACCGCACCCTGCACCGGGTCCCGCACGGCCGCCGCAACACGGCCCAGCGGCCGCGCGACGCGATCCTGCCCGCCCACCGCACCACCTCCGTCGACTACGCCTACGCGTGGGCGGGCGTCTACCACCGCCGGCTGGCCGAGCGCGGCCTGCTGCACTTCACCGACGGGCTGCGCACGGCCGAGGACCGGCCGTGGATCTGGAGACTGCACCGGGAGGCGGAGTCCTTCGCGGTGACCGGACTGCTCGGTGTCTTCTACCGGCGCGGGGTGGCGTCCTCGCTCACCCAGGTCGGTGACGTGCGCCAGCTCGACTTCGTCCGCGCCTTCGACGAGGTGCTCGCGGGGGCGGCCGGGGACGCGGACGCCGCGCGGCTGGTACCGAAGGCGGTCCGCACGTACTGCGCGGTCATCTCCCACCACCTCGGTTCCATCGAGCGGTTCGAGCCCGCCGTCGCGCGGACACTGAGGGCCGGGAGCGCGGCGGCGCTGCGGCGGATGCCGCAGGACGCCCTCGACGAGGCGCTCGACACGATGGACTCCGAGCGCGCCGTGCGGTTGCGCCGGCTGCGCCGGCGCGCGGCCTCGGGACAGCCGGACGAGGGGGCGGCCGCGTGACCGCGCAGATCTTCCTGGCGTCCACGCCGTACGGCACGGCCACGCTCGCGGCGGCCCTGGACAGCGGCTGCTTCGACGCGGCGGACCGGCGGATCCTGCTGGTCTCCAACAACGCGGCGACGCCCGAGACGACGCCGTCGCTGGAGTCGATGCCGGGATTCGAGCGGCTGCGGGCCCGGTTCGACGACGTGGTGTCGTGGAACGAGGCGGTCTTCCCCTTCCATCCCGGCGACTGGTCACCGCGCGCCGGGGACGTGCCGTTGTGGGAGCGGCACCTGCGGCTGGCCTGGGGACTCGGCGACGACGACGTGGCGCTGACCGTGGAGTCGGTCGACATACCGCCCGCCCTCGGCGTGGCGCAGATCTTCACCGACGCGCCCCTGACCGTCTACGCGGACGGCCTGATGAGCTACGGGCCCACCCGCGCCAAACTGGCCCCGCTGGTCGGCACCCGCGTGGAGCGGCTGCTCCACCTGGACCTGGTGCCGGGGCTCGCGCCGCTGCTGCTGACGGAGTTCGGCGTCGAGCCCGAGATCGTGCCGTCCGCGGCGTTCACCGAGGTGCTGGACGAACTGGCGGACACCGGCGCCGCCCTGCCGGACGGGGAGCGGCCCGTGGTGCTGCTCGGCCAGTACCTGTCGGCGCTGGGCGTCCTCTCCGCCGAGGAGGAGGAGACCCTGCACGTGCGGATGCTGACCGGCGCGGCCGGACTCGGGCACACACGCGTGGTGTTCAAGGCGCATCCCACGGCCCCCGCCCGCTTCACCCGCGGGCTGGAGCGGGAGGCCGCGAAGCTCGGGATCGACCTCACCGTGGTGGAGACGCCGGTCCTCGCCGAGGTGCTGTTCCGGCACACGCGTCCGGCGCTGGTCGTCGGCTGCTTCTCCACCGCCCTGCTCACCGCGTCCACGCTGTACGGCCTGCCGGTCGCCCGCGTGGGCACCGGGACGCTGCTGGACCGGCTGACGCCGTACGAGAACGGCAACCGCGTCCCCGCCACCCTCGTGGACGCGCTCCTGCCGGATCTGGCGGACGCGGCCGCCGTCGCCGAGGGCCGGCGGGGCATGTCCGCCGACGCCCTGTCCGCGCTGGTGCGGGCCGTCGGGTTCGCGATGCGGCCGAGGGTCCTGCCGGAGTTGCGGCCGGCGGCGGAGGAGTACCTGCGCACGCACCTGGACGCCCGCACCCGGCGGTACTTCAAGAAGCGCAGGCTCACCTCGCTCGGCCTGCCGGGCGGCATCCCGGCCCGGCTGGGATTCCTGCCGCACAGCTCCACGGCCCGCAGGGCCGTCCGCCGGGCACGGGCCGTCCGGCGGTCGATCGGGGGGTGAGGCGCCGCCCGGAGAGGGCTGTCCGTGCACGGCCGGGAGGGGGGATCCCGGCCGGCCGCGGTCGGCGCGGTGACGGCCGCGGTCGGCGCGGTGACGGCCGTGGTCGGCGCGGTCGTCATGCGGCACCGGGGGCGTCCGGGAATCCGCCCGGGACACCCAGGAATTCATCTCCCCTGCGAATGGAGTTCGCTTCTCCGTGCCTTTCAGGACACCGCCGAATCCGGCGGCGTCGTTAGCCTGTTCCCATCTCCAACCTTCGAGCGTGAGAGGCCCGCGTGCCGAAACTGTCCGTCGTCGTCCCCATGCACAATGTGGAAGGCTTCGCCGAGAGCACCCTGAGAAGTCTGGCCAACAACGCGGACCCCGACTTCGAGTTCCTGCTCGTCGACGACTGCTCCACGGATTCCACCCCATGGGCGATCGACCGCTGGGCCAAGCGGCGTACCGACACCCGGGTGATCCGGCACGAGGCGAACAGGGGCATAGCCCAGGCGCGCAACAGCGGTATCGACGCGGCCCGGGGCGAGTTCATCACGTTCCTCGACGGCGACGACTGGTACGGGCCGGGCCATCTCGCCGAACTGGTCTGCTTCGCGGAGGAGCTGGGCTGCGACTTCGCCCGCACCGACCACGTCCAGGCCACCGGTGCCGAACGGGTGATCAGGCGGCCCCCGGCCCGGCTGCGCAACACCGTCATGGACCCGCGCGACGGGATTGCGCCGCCCCACATGGAGACGATGGTCGACTACCCCTTCGTCTGGGCGGGGATCTACCGGCGGCACCTCTTCGAGGACGGCGGGATGCGCTTCGCGACCGAACTGCGCACGGCCGAGGACCGGCTGTGGATCTGGCGTCTGCACCTGAGGGCCGCGTCGTACGCGTCCGTCGGTCTGCACGGCGTGTTCTACCGGCGGGGCGTCGCCACCTCGCTCACCCAGATCAGGGACTCCCGCCAGCTGGACTTCATCCCGGCCTACGACATGCTCCTCGCGGACCTGTCGCGGGACCCGGAGGCCGAGCGCTTCCTCCCCAAGGCCGTACGGACGTACTGCGCCATGATCGCCTTCCACCTCGGCAAGGTGAACGAGTACGAGTCCTCGGCCGCCCAGCGGCTGCGGCGCGAGGCGCGGGACGCGCTGCACCGCATGCCCCAGCACGTGCTGGAGGAGACCCTCCGCACCATCGACAGCACCCGCGGCAGGCTGCTCGGCCGCCTGCGTGACGGGCGGAAGGCTGCCTGACCCATGCCTCACACGACCCAGCTCTTCCAGGTGTCCACCCTGTACGGAGCGGCCACCCTCGCCGCGGCGCTCGACGCCGGCCTGTTCGGCCCGCGTGACGGTGCCCGGCGCGTCCTGCTGGTCTCCAACAACGCGGCGATACCGGAGACCGCGCTGCGCCTGGACGAGATGCACGGGTACGAGCGCGTATCCGGCCGGTTCGACTCCGTCGTCTCCTGGAACGAGGCGATCCGCCCGCACCACCCCAGCGCCTGGGGTCCGCGGGGCAACGACGTGACCCTGTGGCAGAAGGCGTTCCGTCTCGCCTGGGGCATCGGGGAACGGGAACCGGTCGAGCTGGCCGTCGAGTCGATCCAGGTCAACCCGGCCCGCGCGCTGGCGGCGATCTTCTCCGAGAGCGCCCTGCACGTCTACGCCGACGGTCTGATGAGTTACGGCCCGACCCGCGAGAAACTGCCGCTGACCCTCGCGTGCCGCGTGCAACGGCTGCTCCACCTCGACCTGATACCGGGTCTGCGGCCGATGCTGCTGTCCGAGTACGGCGTCGAGCCCGTGATCGTGCCCGACGCGGCGTTCCGCGCGGTGCTCGACGAGGTCTCCCGGGACGCGGCCGGCGACCCCGGGCTGGCCCCCGTGCTGCGGGAGAAGCCGACGGCCGTGCTGCTCGGCCAGTACCTGGCGGCGATCAACATCCTGAGCGCCGGGGAGGAGGAGGACCTCCACGTCCGGATGCTCACCGGGGCCGCGCGGGCCGGGCACCGTTCCGTGGTCTTCAAGCCCCACCCGACGGCCCCGGCCGGGTACACGGCCGCGCTGAGCAAGGCCGCGGCGGACGCGGGCGTACGGCTGACCGTGCTGGACGCGCCCCTGCTGGCCGAGACGCTGTACCACCACTGCGCGCCGGACCTCGTCGTCGGCTGCTTCTCCACGGCGATGGTGACCGCCTCGGCCTACTACGACGTGCCCGTCGCCCGGGTGGGTACGGCGCTGGTGACGGAGCGGCTCAGGCCCTACCCGAACAGCAACCGCGTGCCCCTGACCGTCATCGACCACCTGGTCCCCGACCTGGAACGCGATCAGGCCCCGGCGCTCGTCGGCCCGGCTCCCGATTCGTTGTCACCGCTGGTGCGGGCGGTCGGTTTCTGCATGCAGCCCAAGACCTACGCGGAGCTGCGCGAGCCGACGGAGACCTGGCTGCGGGCCAACCTGGCCGCCGGTCCCGGCTACTACTTCCCCGAGCTGCGGCTGACCGAGCTGGGGCTGCCCGGCAGCCGCCCGCAGCTGCGCGCCAGGCTCCAGGTGCGGCGGGCCCGGCGGGTGGTGCGCAGGGCGGTGCGGCGCGGCACCGGGGGGAAGTGACCGGCCGGACCCGCGATGCCGTGTACCCCGGGGCCCTCGCCGAGCGGCGGGGCCCCGGCAGGCGCGCGCCGCCCGGCTCAGCCGAGCCAGCGGCCCAGCCGCAGCCGTGTCCACAGCAGCGCGGCGGCGAAGGACAGGACGACCGTGGCCAGGGTGAGCCCGAGGAGCCCGCCCACGGCGGCCGGCGGGCCCGCGTCCGCGGAGACCAGGCGCGGGGCGAGCGCCTCAAGGAAGAGCAGGTGGACCAGGTAGGCGCCGAAGGAGGCCCCGGCGAGCCTGCCGAGCAGCGGCCGGAACCGCTCGGGCACCCCGATCCGGTTGAGGCCCATCAGCAGGGTCCCGGCGAGCAGCGCCACCACGACCGACGCGTACGGGCTCGGGAAGTGCACCCGGTGCTCGTAGACGGCGACCGCGGCCCACGCGCAGAGCCCGCCGGCCAGCCACAGCAGGCGCCGTCGCCGTCCGGCGACCGCGGACCCCGGCAGCGACAGCAGGACGGCCCCGGCGACGGCGTACACGATCTGGTAGACGCCGGGCTGCCAGGCGAAGGGCGGAACGCGGACGCCGAGGAGTCGCCCGAGGTCGCCGAGGAGGGGCGGAGCGAGCGCGAGACCGAGCAGCGCGGCGCCCGCGCCCCAGGGCCGCTTGCCGTTCCGGACCAGGACGGCCACCGACAGCAGCAGGATCACGGGGACGTAGGCGTACAGGTACCAGAGGTGGAAGGCGGGCCGTACGGAGCCGAACAGGGCCTCCCACGCCAGCTTCCGGGTGGGGCCGGTACCGGCGTCGCGTGCCCGGTCCCACAGCAGGTAGACGGCGGTCCACACGGCCATGGGCACGACGATGCGGGTCAGCCGTCCGCGGAGCTGCCCGCCGTCCCGGGGCGGTGCCCCGCCGAGCACGACCCACCCGGCGATCGCGAAGAACAGCGGCACGGCGCACCGGCTCAGCGCGTCCCCGGCGAGCGCGGTCCAGTACACGGGACCGCCCTGCGAGGGGGTGCGGTCCACGGCCTTCATGAGTTCGCCCGCGGCGTGGCAGACGATGACCCCGACCGAGGCCAGGACGCGGACGAGGTCGATGTCGTACCGGTGCTCGCCCCGGGGGCGCGGGGCCGGTGCGCCCGTCCCGGTGGGGCCGGGCGTGGGCAGGGGCGTGGGGGCGGGCGTGCGCAGGGGCGTGGGGCCGGGCGTGCGCAGGGGCTCGGCGGTGGTCGAGGGTTCGGCGGCGATGGGGGGTCACTCCCGGACAGGACGCGCGGCCCGCCGGTGGTCCGGCCGGGCTCGGGGATCGGACGGCCCGCGCCCCGCGCACCCGCGGTGCCGCGCGGGCGGACATCGACGCAGGCTATGAGGGCGCCCCGCACGCCCGGAACCCGTTCCGGATGAACATCGGCGACAGTCGCGTGACCTTCCGGTGAACGCCGGGGGCCGCCGGTCGATCTTCACGGACAGGGCCGGGCCGGGCATATTGGGCGATCCGTGCGATTTTCCTCCCATCGGATCGCGCGCGCCGACGCCCTTTCGGGCGGCGAGGGGGCATCCTCCCCTCATGGCCACTGCGCAAGAGACGCACGAGTACCCCGGTGAGCTGAACGACGTCCCGGGCTGGTTCTGGCCGCTCGACCAGGTGCTGTTCTCCTGGTTCCTGGAGCGGCAGGAGCGGCTGGGCACCCGTGGCGACCTGCTCGAACTGGGCGCCTACCTGGGCAGGAGCGCGATCCTGCTCGGACACCGCCTGCGCGACGGCGAGACGCTCACCGTCTGCGACCTGTTCGGGGCGGAGCCGCCGGACGCGGCCAACCGGGCGGAGGCGGCGAAGTCCTACTCCTCCCTCACCCGGCAGGCCTTCGAACGCAACTACCTGTCCTTCCACGACACCCTGCCGACGATCATCCAGGCCCCCAGTTCCGCCATCCTCGACGAGGTCGCGCCCGGTACCTGCCGCTTCGTCCACATCGACGCCTCGCACCTGTACGAGCACGTGGAGGGCGACATCCGGGCGGCCCGGGAGCTGCTGGGGCCCGACGGCATCGTCGTCCTGGACGACTTCCGCAGCGAGCACACCCCGGGCGTCGCGGTCGCGGCCTGGGAGGCGGTGCTCAACCGCGGGCTGCGCCCGGTGTGCCTGAGCAGCCAGAAGCTGTACGGCACCTGGGGCGACCCGGAGCCCGTGCGGGAGGAGCTGATGGCGGCGCTGCGCGGGCGCGACGACATCGCCGTGACCGTCGAACGGGCCGCCGGGCACCGGCTGGTGCGGACCCGCGCCCGGAGCAAGCGGCTGCGGCCGCCCTCGCTGCCGTCCTCGCGGCACCCGGCGGCACCCGCCGCGGGCCGGCCGGATGCCGCGCCGGTGCCGGGGCAGACCGCGCAGACCCGTCCGGCGGACGGGGCGCCCCGTGCGGCCCGGCCGTCGGCGCCGCGCGACCGCACCCGGCGGCTCGCCCTCGACCTGCTGCCGCCGGTCGTCACGCGTGCGGTGCGCCGGTACCGGGCGGCGCGGCGGACGAAGGCGGACGGGGCGGCTCAGTCCAGGCCGTAGGCCGCCCCGATCCCCGTGATCACCAGGGCCAGCGACTCCTCGAAGTGGTCCTCGAAGTCCGTGAACATCTGCGCGCCCGCCGCCGCCGTCAGGGGGTGGCCGGCCATCATGCGGGCGCGCGCGTCCACGTCGAAGCCCTCCCGGCGCTCGCCCGGGAGGGGCTGGACGCCCTGCTCCTCGGTGACGAAGCCGAGGGTGAACAGGTACGCCGTCGTGGTGGCCCGCACCGCCTGGGCGAGGGTGAGGCCGGCACCGGTGAACAGGCGGAGGTTCTCCTCCATCTGCTCGGCGTGCTCCGCGCCGGTGAAGCGTGAGCCGCTGAACACCTTGGCGCCGTCGCGGTAACACAGCAGCGACGTCCGCAAGCCCCGGTTGACCTTGAGCAGCCGCTCCCGCCAGGTGTCGTCCGGGGCGAGCGGGGTCCCGGCGACCATGCGCCGGTACATCTCGGTGGCCATCTCGTCGAGCAGCGCCTGCTTGTCCTTGAAGTGCCAGTACAGGGCGGGCGCCTTGACGTCCAGCCGCCTGGCGACGGTGCGCAGGGTCAGGCCGTCGAGGCCGACGGCGGTCACGGAGGGTGCGCTGCGGGCCGGTGACCGCGCGCCCGACGGGACGGTGGACGGCGTACGGCTCTTCGACGCGTTCCGGGGGCCGCACTGGACGCTGCTGGCGCTGGGCACCGACGCGCCCGGCGGTGGAGCGGGGACGGCGGTGCGGGTGGTGCGCGGGGGTGCGCTCGGGGCGTACGGCGCGGGGCTGTTCCTGGTGCGGCCGGACGGGTACGTGGGGTGGGCCGGGGACACGCCGGACGGCCTCGGCGGCTACCTGGACCGGTTCGGGGTCATCGGCTGAGGCCCGAACCGGTGCCCGTCGGCCGTCGCCGCCGGGCAGCTCGTCCCGGAGACGGCCGGCGGCACCGGCAAGCGACGCCTCGTGCGTCACGACGGCCACGGCAAGCCGCCCGTTCGAGCCGTGGCCCGGCTCAGAAGGCGTCCGAGGGCACGTACGTCCCCCAGACCTCCCGCAGCGCGTTGCACACCTCGCCGACCGTGGCCCGGGCGCGCAGGGCGTCCTTCATCGGGTACAGGACGTTGTCCTCGCCCTCGGCCGCCTTCTTCAGGGCCGCCAGCGCCGAGTCCACCGCCCGCTGGTCGCGCTCCGCACGGAGCCGGGCCAGCCGTTCGGCCTGCTGGGCCTCGATGGCCGGGTCGACGCGCAGCGGCTCGTAGGGCTCCTCCGCGTCGAGCTGGAAGCGGTTGACGCCGACCACGACCCGCTCGCCGGAGTCGGTCTCCTGGGCGATGCGGTAGGCGGAGCGCTCGATCTCGCTCTTCTGGAAGCCGTGCTCGATGGCGTCGACCGCGCCGCCGAGGTCCTCGACCCTGCCCATCAGCTCCAGCGCCGCCGCCTCGACCTCGTCGGTCATCCGCTCGACGACGTAGGACCCGGCGAAGGGGTCGACGGTCGCCGTCACGTCCGTCTCGTAGGCGAGGACCTGCTGCGTGCGCAGCGCGAGGCGCGCGGACTTGTCGGTCGGCAGCGCGATGGCCTCGTCGAAGGAGTTGGTGTGCAGCGACTGCGTGCCGCCGAGGACCGCGCCCAGGCCCTGCACGGCGACGCGGACGAGGTTGACCTCGGGCTGCTGGGCGGTCAGCTGCACTCCGGCCGTCTGGGTGTGGAAGCGCAGCATCAGCGACTTGGGGTTCTCGGCGCCGAACTCCTCGCGCATCACCCGGGCCCAGATCCGGCGGGCGGCGCGGAACTTGGCGACCTCCTCCAGGATCGTCGTACGGGCCACGAAGAAGAAGGAGAGGCGGGGGGCGAAGTCGTCGACGTCCATACCGGCCGCGACCGCCGTGCGCACGTACTCGATGCCGTCCGCGAGCGTGAACGCGATCTCCTGCGCGGGAGACGCGCCCGCCTCGGCCATGTGGTAGCCGGAGATCGAGATGGTGTTCCACTTCGGGATCTCGGCCCGGCAGTACTTGAAGATGTCCGCGATCAGCCGCAGCGACGGCTTCGGCGGGAAGATGTACGTCCCGCGCGCGATGTACTCCTTCAGCACGTCGTTCTGGATCGTCCCGGTGAGCCGGTCTGCGCTCACGCCCTGCTCCTCGGCCACGAGTTGGTAGAGCAGGAGCAGCAGGGAGGCCGGGGCGTTGATCGTCATCGACGTGGAGACCTTGTCCAGCGGGATCCCGCCGAACAGCACCCGCATGTCGTCGATGGAGTCGATGGCGACGCCGACCTTGCCCACCTCGCCGCTCGCGATCGGGGCGTCGGAGTCGTGGCCCATCTGGGTGGGCAGGTCGAAGGCGACGGACAGGCCCATGGTGCCGTTGGCGATCAGCTGCTTGTAGCGGGCGTTGGACTCCGTCGCCGTGCCGAAACCGGCGTACTGGCGCATCGTCCAGGGCCGGCCGGTGTACATCGACGGGTACACGCCCCGGGTGAAGGGGTACTTCCCGGGCTCGCCCAGCCTCTCGGCCGGGTCCCAGTCCGCCAGGGCGTCGGGCCCGTAGACCGGTTCGATGGGCAGCCCGGACTCGGACTCGCGCGTCATGGTGTGATGCCTCCCGCTGAGCACATGTTCGAACTGCTCGAACTACCCGTCGCTTACTCGCCAGTACAGACCGACCTTTCGACGGACTGTATCCGCGTGCGTGCACCCGGTGGAGGGGCGCACGCTGGGACCTTCCTCACAACCTCGATGCGGTCCCGGTCACAACGATGCCGTGCCGTTCGCGGCGCGTCATCCGCGGGAACAACTCAGGAGACGTCGGTGCGAGGCCGTGAGACGACGGGGGGCCGTGATGCGTGGGGCGGGCAGGGGAAGGACGGGCCGGGCGGTCGCCGTCGCGCTGGGGGCCGTACTGGTGGCGGGCGGCTGCACCGTGCAGGGCACGGGGCCGGACGGCCGGAGGCACTCGCCGGTGCGCGTGGACGTCACCGGGGCGCCGCCGAAGGGCACGCCGAGGAGCGCTCCGTCCCGGGAGCGCCCGTCGAGTACGCCGCCGGCCGTCCGGACCGAGGCGGCCGAGGTGCTGTGGAAACGCGGCGACAGCGGCCGGGGCGTGCGCGAACTGCAGGCCCGGCTGCGCCAGGTCGAGTGGCTCGTGGACGGGCCGACCGGGACGTACGACGACCTGACCGAGCGCGCGGTCGGCGGCTTCCAGGGCAAGCGCGGGCTGCCGAGGACCGGCCGGACGGACACCGTGACCTGGCAGCGGCTGCTCGGAATGTCGCACGAGCCCGGCAAGTGGGAGCTGTACCTGATGGGCGGGCAGCCCGCTGCCGCGCCCGATCCGCGCTGCCGGACCGGCCGGGTGCTGTGCATCAGCAAGTCGAACCGGACGCTGCGCTGGATGGTCGACGGGCGGACCGTGTCGACGATGTCCGTGCGCTTCGGCTCGCGGCACACACCGACCCGGGAGGGCGTCTTCCAGGTCTACTGGAAGTCCCGCCACCACTGGTCGACGCTCTACGACTCGGCCATGCCCTACGCCATGTTCTTCAGCGGCGGCCAGGCCGTGCACTACTCGTACGACTTCGCGGCCCGCGGCTACACGGGCGCCTCGCACGGCTGCGTCAACGTGCGGGACGAGGCGGCGATCGCGGATCTGTACGCGCGGGTGAGGAACGGCGACAAGGTCGTCGTCCACCGGTGAGGCCGCGAGGCGGTGACACCGCGGTACGGCGAATGGGCGCGGGCGGGACCGGGGGAACGTGTCCCGCCCGCGCCGAGGTGCACGAGCCGTGGGTACGGGGGGAACCCCGGCTCGGTGCGAAAGCCGATGACCAGTCGGCTCACTCATTACTGCGCCACGGCGGCCGAAAGTGTCACACCCTCGCCGAGCGGATTCTCGGCGTCCGCGAAAGCGCAGGTCAGGCGGCGCTTGTGGCGTGGGTGGCGTGAGTGGCGTGAGTGGCGTGGGCGGGCGGCTGCTGCGGACGGGGGGCGAAGGCCGACGGAACGTGGGGGCGGTGGGGGCGGTGGGGGCGGTGGGGCCCGCGGGCGGGCGGGGCTATGTCGGCGTCGTCGTCAGCGCCGTCGTCACCGCCCTGGCTCCCCTGGCCGCTCCGGCCGTCGTCGCCCTCCTTTCCGTCCTCGCTCCTGTCGCTCTTGCCGTGGTTGCCCTTGTCGCCTTCGCCTTTGCCTTTGTCGCCGTTGTTGCCTTTGCCGTTGTTGCTGTTGCCGTTGTTGCTGTTGCTGTTGCTGTTGCCATTGCCCTTGTCGCCTTTGCCGTTCTTGTCGCCGCCCTGGCTGCCGGGCTCGCCCGCCCCGGCCGTCCCTCCCGAGTCGCCGGTGCGGTCCTGGGTGGCGGTGCCGCTGGTGGCGAGGAGGCCGCCGCAGTACGTGCCGACCCGGGACGCTCCCCCGGCCGCCTCCTTCAGCGCGTGCCTGTGGACGCCGTCGAGTCCCTTGCCGGCGCGCACCTTGCGGCAGGACGCGACGAGGTCCGACCGCCGACCGCCGGAGCCGCCGGTGTCCCCGCCCTCGGCGTCGCGGTCCCCTGCCTTGCCGCCCACCGTCGCGGTGCCCCCGCCGGGAGCCCCCGAGGTGGTGGCACCGGGGGCCGACCCGCCCCGCGTGCCGTCCAGCGGCGAGGGCGTCGGGAGCGAAGGGTCCGCGGACGTCGCGGGCGAGACGGTGGCGGCGGGTTCCGGTTCGCTGCCGTCGAAGGGCATCGGCAGCACTCCGCTTCCGGCCGCCACCGCCACGCCGCCGACCATGCCGACGGTCAGCACGGCGGCCAGCCCGAGACGCAGGGGACGGCTCCAGCGGGGACGCCGGGCGCCGTCGCCGCGCGGGCCGATGCGGATCAGTCCGGCGTCGCGGGGCCGCTGGGCGCCGCCGTGTCCGGGGGCGGCCGACGCCCCCGCCGACGCGTCCGCCCGTTCGGCGCGCACCTTGCGGAAGGCGGCCAACGCCGCTGCCTCGCCGGGGAGTTCCTCGCCGGCCGACGGGAGTGGGGCGGCGAGCGCGCCCAGGGCCACGACGAGTCGTGCGGCCCGGTCGCGGGCCGCCGGGTCGACACCCTCCAGCGACTCCCCACGCAGCAGGAGCTCCGCCGTTTCGCGGTCCAGCCACTTGTCCTGCTCGTCGGCCATCACATGTCCTTCTGCGTCCGCGCACGCGTATGCGTCACACTCGCGGACGTCACCGCACGACCGCGCGGTTCTCGCTGCGGCGGCAGGGCGCCGAGCCCGCCGCCGGATTCCGGATCGCCGCCGAGCAGTTCGGCCAGCCGCTTCAGGCCACGGTGTGCCGCCGTGCGCACGGCGCCGGGGCGCTTGCCCAGCGTCTCGGCGGCGCTCTTGGCGTCGAGGCCCACCACCACACGCAGGACGACCGCCTCGGCCTGGTCCTGGGGCAGCCGGGCGATGAGGGAGAGAGTGCCGTCGGTGGCCAGTGCCTCCATGGCCTCGCCCGCCGTGTCGGACTCCGCGGGCTTGCCGGTCAGCTCCGTCTCGTCGCCGCCGATCGCCGGCCGGCGGCCGCGCATGCGGATGTGGTCCAGCGCGCGGTTGCGGGCGATGCGGGCGGCCCATCCCCGGAACCGGTCGGCGTCGCCGTCGAACCGTTCCAGGTCGCGGGCGATCTGCAGCCAGGCCTCGGACGCCACGTCCTCGGCGTCGTGATCACCGACGAGTGTGCGCACGTATCCCAGCAGTCGCGGATGCACGGCGCGGTACACAGTCCGGAACGCGGTCTCGTCCCCGTCCTGTGCCGCACGCACCGCGGCGGTCAGCTCCGCGTCGTCCCCCAGCACCGAGCCTCTCTTTGCGCCTCAGCCGGCGCCGCTCTCGCGGGCCGGGTACTCGCCGTCGTGGTTCCTCAACCGGTGATCGCGGTGGCCTGTCGCGATCGTGACGCGGGGGAGGCCCCCGCTGGTCGGCGCGAATGGCACGTTACGTCTTGAAACAGCCGCTCGTCCATGTCCTCCTCACATTGCCGTACAAGATGCAACTAACCCGTGACGCGGTGAGGTGTGACAGAAATCGCAGTCGCGGCGCTGAAGTGAGTACGGGCCGCCGCGCGGCCCGTACCGCGCGACGGCCGGGGCCTCTCCTGTGGGGGGTGGCGGCCTCGGCCGTTGCCTGGGCCACCGCGATCGTCCCTGGTGACGGGGCTACCGATCCCGGCCGGGAGCCTGTCCCGCGGCGTTGCCGCCGGTGCCGTTCTCCCGGCCTGCGTTGCCCTTGGCGCTGTTCCCGTCGGAGCCGTTGCCGTCGCCGCTGCTCTCCTCGGCGCCGTTTCCTTGCGCGCCCGTCCCTTGGGCGCCGTTTCCTTGCGCGCCCGTCCCTTCGGCGCCGTTTCCTTCGGCGCCGTTCCCGGCGGCGTGCGACCGGCCGGGGGCGGGCCGCCCCGTGCCCTGCTCGGCGCAGTAGGCCGGGACGTTCTCCTCGCCGCCCGCCGCGGCGACCAGCCGCTGCCAGGCCGTGGCGTCCAGTGCCTTGCCGCGCCCCTCAAGCCGCTCGTAGGCGCGGCACCGGGCCTCGGCGTCCCGGGCGGTGGCCGGGCGGTCCGGCGGGGCGGAGGCGCCGGGTGGCGTGGTGACGGGGTCCGCGATGGCGGCGGGCGGGGTGGCGACCGGCCGGACCGAGGCGCCGTCGGTGGCGGCGGGCGGGCGCCTGCGGTCCTGCCCGCCGTCCTGCGCCGCGGTGCCGCCCCCGCCCATGGCCGCGTAGGCGACCCCGCCCAGGGTGAGGCTCGCCAGCAGTACGGACAGGGCGGTCTTCAGCGAGCGCCCGGCGTGTCGCCCGCCCCGCGGGCGCCAGTCGTCCCGGCGCCGGGTACGCGCGGCACGGCCCGGTTCCGCGGCCAGGGCGGCCCGGAACGCGGCCACGGCCCGCCGCTCGCCCTCGGGGTCGGCGCGCTCCCCGCGCAGCGCGGCGGCGAGCAGCGCCTCCGCGCCGGGGGCGTCGCCCCGGGCGGACCGGAAGCCGTCGTCGCGGCCGTCGCCCCTCCCGTGCCGTGCGCCCATCTCCGCTCCCGCCCGGTCCGCGGGGCCGCGGTCCTCGGGGCCCCTCATGTCGACTCCCCCAGCGTCCCCGGACCGTCATCCGTCACACCGTCGGCCCCCAGCTGCCGTGCCAGCCGCTTCAGTCCCCGGTACGTCGCCGTACGCACCGCGCCCGGCCGTTTGCCGAGCACGCGGGCGGCGGAGGGCCCGTCGAGACCGACGACGACCCGCAGCAGGACGGCCTCGGCCTGGTCGCGCGGCAGCTCCGCGACCAGGGTGAGGGCGGCTTCCGTGGAGAGCGCCTCCAGCGCCTGGCCGTCCGTGGAGTGCGGGCCGGGCAGGTCCAGGACGTCCTGCTCCAGCGCCGTGGACCGGGGCCGCACCTTCTGACGGCGCAGCAGGTCCAGGGCCCGGTGCCGGGCGATCGTCGCCGTCCAGCCCCGGAAACCGGCCCCGTCGCCCTTGAAGCGGCGCAGGTCACGGGCTATCTCCAGCCACGCGTCCGCCGCGACGTCCTCGGCGTCGTCCCCGACCAGCCCGCGCAGATAGCCCAGCAGGCCGGGCTGCACGAACCGGTAGGCGACCGCGAAGGCGGTCTCGTCACCTTCCTGGGCCCGCGCGACCGCCGCGCCCAGTTCCCCGTCGTACGCCTGTACGCGGCGGGGTTCCCCTCGCTGGCCCAAGAACCGTCCTCGTCCGTACCGAGTCCCGCGCGCGCTCGGGTGAGCCCGCCCCCAAGGTCATCAGCGTCGGCGCGCACAGAAGTGTCACAGGGGGCGTCCGATGCCGCGGCGGTCGCGTCCGGACGTCAGGGGGCCGCCGTCGCGTCCCGGCACAGCAGCCGGAGCGACCCGTTGCCCGCGAAGCAGCGACGGGCCTCGTCGACCGGGTCCCACAGCCGGCCGTCGGGGGTGCGGACCCAGTGGTCGCCACCGGCCGTCCACCACTCGCCGCCCGTCTGACGCGCGATCACCTCCCCGGCGTACGCGCCGAGTCCGCGCAGTGCCGTCTCCACCGCGGCGTACGGGGCTCCCTCGCGCCGGATTCCGTCGATCACCCGGTCGACGCGCCACAGGCTCTGGGCCGAGTAGTCCAGGCGCAGCCGGGCGCCCTCGCGCATCGTGGCCACCGCGTCCGCCGCCCACCGCACCGGCTTCGCGGCGGCCGACGGCCGGGTGTGCTGCTGGCTCGTCAATCCGCTGGTCACAGTAGTCACATGAGCTATAGCGCCGTGGGGCGGAGTCGCGTCACACCCGGACGCCGGTCGTTCCGCAACGGGCGCAGGACCGCCCCACCTCCCCCACGTCCACCGCACCGCCGTCGCGTGTTCCCCGCACGACGGTCACAGGCGGCCCGGCGGCGGGCCGGGCGGCTGCCCGGGGTTCAGCCGCGTCCGCGGGCCCGGCGGGAGACCACCGCGCGCAGCACCCGGCGCCCCTCCGTGGAGACCTCCAGGGCCGGACGCAGCCCGGCCGGACCGTGAGCGGCGAGCAGTTCCAGCACGGCGACCTGGCGGCGCAGTTCGGCGGCGACGAGCGGTGACAGCCCCTCCGTGCCGTCCTCGCGGGGGACGCCGGCCTCCGGGACCGCGTCCGCCGCGGGGTCGAGAAGCCGGTGGACGCGCAGCGAGGCGACGGAACAGCCGTCGGCCCACGTCCGCATCGCCGGGCCGGAGCACTCCTGCGGCGTGGCCGCGAGCATGCGGCGGGCCAGGACCGCGGCCTCGTCCTCTCCGGTGGCGTCGGGACCGGCGAGCTTGTCGCGCACCCGCGCCAGCCCGTGCGCCCAGTCGCCTCCGGCCTCGTCCCCGGTGCCGTCGGAGAGGGCCGTCCACAGGGGTCTGAGGGACGCGTCGTCACCGTCCAGCAGAGGGACGCAGCGATCCAAACAAGCCAGCCCGCTCGCGGCGAGTCCGCGCGTGTCGGCCTGCGCGATCAGTTCCACCAGGCTCATCGGGTGCCTCCCTGTTCCGGCCTCTTCGCCCCGCCCACCAGCACGGAGCCCGCACTGACCCGTACTGCGTGCGACGGCCCGGGAGTGTCACAGCGGCACGACGCCCAGCCGGTCGAGGAAGCGGAAGAAGAGTATTTCGGCCACCGGACGGGAGCCCACGTCCGCGGCCGGGGCGACGCCCCCGTCGGCACCCGGCTCGTCCGACAGCACCTCGGTCAGTCCACCGGCGCTCGCGGTGTGCCCCGCCTCGGCGGCCCAGGCGACGGCGCGCTCGGCGGCGTCGCGGGGTTCGAGGAAGTAGTCCTCCAGGGTGAGCCCGTCCCGCTCGGCGCCCAGGTACCCGGCCATGGCGGACCGCGCCAGACAGGTCGTCCACGCCCCGCTCAGGGGCGCCGCCGCCTCCACGGCCACGCAGTCGCTGTCCATCACGTATCCGAACAGCGCGGGCGCGCCGGTCTGCCCGGCCAGGTCGTTCATGTTCCCGACGTCTCCGTCGCCGCCCGGGAACTCCCACACCTGCCAGCCGGCCGGCGCGGCCAGGCGCAGGGTCATGTCCGCGGCGCCCGACAGCGCGTCCATCTCGGGAAGCGGCCGTTCGGCGCGGCCGACGACGAAGTACCCCCAGTAGCCCATGCCCCGGTTCCCCCCGGTGTGTCGGTTCGGCAGGCCCAAAGACCACCACAGCCGTGCGGGAGTTCGCAGCCGGATCAAGCAATCGGCGCGCCGGCACCGGGGGACGTCCCGGCGTCAGTCGAGGCGGTTCGCCAGCGACTTGAAGTCCGTCCAGGACAGCTCGGGTTTGTCCGGGTCCCACAGCTTCTGGACCGTCGCGGCAAGCGGCAGCCGGATGCCCTCGGCGACCTGCGCCTGGGTCTGCGCGTTGGGCAGGTCGCCCCAGACGGCGAAGCTGCCGCCGAGTATCCGGTCGTCGTACTTGGCGTCGACCGCCTGCGTGCCGCGCAGGACCCGCGGGGTCCACTGCTCGTAGATGCGCTCTCCGGTCGGGTAGACGAAGGTCTGCGGCTGGCCGAGCACGTAGTAGAGGAACTCGTCGTTGTAGTTGAGCACCTCGCGGCCCGCGCTCAGGTACTGCGTCGGCGGGCGGGCGCCGATCTCCTTGCCGGTCCAGTAGGCGGCCTTGATGTCCATGAGCGGCTCGACGGAGGTGTCCTTGAAGAAGCCGTCGTTCCAGGCGCGCGGGGTGCGGTCGTGGGCCATGACCGTCTTGGCGCGGCCGTTGAGCCAGCCGGTGGTGAGGTCGGCGACGGTGCCGCCGGAGCCGTAGGCCTCGCGGGCGGCGGCGGCCAGCGTCGGGTAGGACGCCTCGGGGTCCGGCACCGTCAGCGCCTGGTACTCGTCGGCGCCGAGGTGGAACTGGGAGCCGGGGAAGAGGTCGGCGTACTCGTTCAGCAGGTCGTCGACGATCTCGGCGGCCTCCGGCTTGGAGATGTCGATGGCGCCGCGGGTGGCCTCGCCCCGCGCGTTGCGCAGCCGCAGGTCGGGGTGCGCGGCGAGCACGGCGCCGAGGTGGCCGGGCGAGTCGATCTCGGGGACGACGGTGATGTGGCGCGAGGCGGCGAGATCGATGATCTCCTTCATCTGGGCCTTGGTCAGGTGCTGGTCCGAGACGATCTCGGGGTGCGAGTCGGACTCGACGCGGAAGGCCTGGTCGTCGGAGAAGTGCAGGCCCAGCTCGTTGAACTTCAGGTCGCCCAGCTCACGTATCCGGTCCTTGATCCAGTCGGCGTCGTAGTGCTTGCGGGCGATGTCGAGCGAGAAGCCGCGCTTCGGTTTGGCGGGCTCGTCCCGCACCACGCCCTCCGGCGCGGTGCCGCCGCCGTCCACGGTCTGCTTCAGGGTGCGGGTGCCGTAGTAGACACCGGCTTCGGCGGGCCCGGTGACGGTGACCCGGCCGTCGCGCACGGTCATGGTGTACGACTCCGGGTTCGCGCCCTCGTCGCCCTCGACGTCGAGCAGCAGGTCCCCGGCGCGCTCGTCGTCCTTCTCCCCCGCGTACGTCAGTCCCAGCTCGCCGGCGATCAGCTTCCCCTCGTCGGCGAGACCGGCGTCGGCGACGACGACGCGGTGCCCCTTCTCCGGCTGCCAGCCGGGGCCGCGGGCCGCGGTGTGCTCGCGTACGGCGGGTATGGTGCGCGGCTCCTTCGACAACGGATAGGAGCGGCTGGGGCTGGGCGCGGCCGCCTCGCCGGAGGACCGCGGAGCCGATCCTTGCGGCCGGCCTTCGCCGTCCCCGTCGGTGACCCACAGTCCGACACCCACGCCGAGCGCGGCGACCACCGCGCCGGCGATCACGGCCCGCTGTCTCACCTTGCGCGCCGGTATCCGGCTCCTGTGCTGGCTCACAGCGCCAACCTATGACCGCCGTCGCCGTCATGCGTCCACCACATGTTCTGAAACTCTCCCGTTCGGGTGAAATTCGGGCACTGGACGGACACGCGTTGCCGTCACTCGATACCGTGACGCCACATCTCCCGCACCATCCCCTGCCGACACACGTGACGCCCACGAGGACCCACGCTGCCTGCGCACCGTCTCCCAGACCTCCCCCGCCGAGTGGCCATACCGGTACCGGTGCAAACACGCGCCACGCCGGTCGCACCCACGCCGCTGGAGCGCTTCAACACGGCCCGCCCAGGCGATGCCGTCGAGACCCTCCTGGCCTGCCTGAACAGCCACGACTGGGCCCACCGCCTGACCGCCCACCGCCCCTACCCGGACCTCCCGGCCCTCCTGGCGGCGGCGGACGAGGCCGCGTACGACCTGGCCCCGGCCGACCTGATCCGGGCGCTGGCGACGGAGACCCTGCCCGATCTCCCCGAGGGCACGTACGCGGCGGCCCACACGGCGCTGAGCGCGGCCCACGCGGCATACCGGGCCCGCTTCGGGCACGTGTTCGTCATCTGCCTGGACGGCCTGAGCCCGGACGAGGCACTGGACCGCGTACTGGCGGCCATCCGGTCACGATTGGCGAACGATCCCGACGAGGAGCGCCTGGTGGCGGCGGAGGAGCTCCGCCGCCTGGCGGGAACACGGCTGACCAACGCCCTCCGAGGGACGCACTCCGGGGGGTGACCTCGGCGGCCGCGCCACGGGGTGCGACATGTCACCCACGGCCCGGCACCCGGCAATCAGGACAAAGCCCCACTCCGGCAGCCGGCTCACTGCTCCTTTGAGTGCAAGTTCGATCACAACGGCAGGCCCCCCGTAAGCGCCGCGGGCAACCGTCGCTACCATGCTGGGGGCCGGTGGACCGTACCCGGCCGGGCCCGACCGACAAGGAAAGCCGGCGCGGCCCCAATCCCCGCTCCCGGAGGAAATTTCCGTGCCGGCTGGAACGCTGTACCGCGGCCGGGAAGGAATGTGGTCCTGGGTGGCTCATCGAGTCACCGGCGTCCTCATCTTCTTCTTCCTGTTCGTTCACGTGCTGGACACCGCTCTCGTGCGCGTGTCCCCCGAGGCCTACGACACCGTCGTGGCCACGTACAAGACACCGATCGTCGCGCTGCTGGAGTACGGCCTCGTCGCCGCCATCCTCTTCCACGCGCTCAACGGCCTGCGTGTCATCGCCGTCGACTTCTGGGTCAAGGGCGCCCGCTACCAGAAGCAGATGCTCTGGACCGTCGTCGCCCTGTGGGTCGTGCTGATGCTCGGGGCGATCTACCCCGTCCTCGGCCACGCCGCTCGTGAACTGTTCGGGAGCTGACGCCAATGTCCACGACTGAATCCCCCGCTTCCGGGATCGGCCCCGTCGAGGGGGCCTCCCTGTACACGGTCGACAACCCGGCGCCGCTCATCGAAGCCCCCCGCGCGCGGACGAGGAAGACCCCGAAGTCCACCCGCGGCAACTTCGAGATGGCCGCCTGGCTCTTCATGCGCCTGTCGGGCGTGGTGCTGGTCGTCCTGGTCCTCGGACACCTGCTCATCCAGCTGGTGCTGGACGGCGGCGTGTCCAAGATCGGCTTCGCCTTCGTGGCGGGCCGCTGGGCCTCGCCGTTCTGGCAGGTCTGGGACCTTCTGATGCTCTGGCTCGCGATGCTGCACGGCGCGAACGGCCTGCGCACGATCATCAACGACTACGCGGAGCGCCCGAACACCCGCCTGTGGCTCAAGGGCCTGCTCTACACCGCCACGGTGTTCACCATCCTGCTGGGCACGCTGGTGATCTTCACCTTCGACCCGAACATCCGCTAGGCACGGGGCTGCGAAAATCATGAAGGTACACAAGTACGACACCGTCATCGTCGGCGCCGGTGGCGCCGGCATGCGCGCGGCCATCGAGTCGACCAAGCGCAGCCGCACCGCCGTGCTGACGAAGCTCTACCCCACCCGCTCCCACACGGGCGCCGCGCAGGGCGGCATGGCCGCCGCGCTCGCCAACGTGGAGGAGGACAACTGGGAGTGGCACACCTTCGACACGGTCAAGGGCGGTGACTACCTGGTCGACCAGGA
This sequence comes from Streptomyces sp. NPDC048392, assembly GCF_043200575.1. NCBI lineage: Bacteria > Bacillati > Actinomycetota > Actinomycetes > Kitasatosporales > Streptomycetaceae > Streptomyces > Streptomyces sp. NPDC048392. The sequence continues at coordinate 454,405 of NZ_JBICYB010000002.1, read as the reverse complement.
CGCCGCCGAGATCCTGGCGAAGGAGGCCATCGACTCGGTCCTCGACCTGGAGAAGATGGGCCTGCCGTTCAACCGGACGCCCGACGGGACGATCGACCAGCGCCGCTTCGGCGGTCACAGCCGCAACCACGGCGAGGCCCCGGTCCGCCGCTCCTGCTACGCGGCCGACCGCACCGGCCACATGATCCTCCAGACGCTGTACCAGAACTGCGTCAAGGAGGGCGTGGAGTTCTTCAACGAGTTCTACGTCCTGGACCAGCTGATCACCGAGGTCGACGGCGTCAAGCGCTCGGCCGGCGTGGTGGCGTACGAGCTGGCGACCGGCGAGATCCACGTCTTCCAGGCGAAGTCCGTGATCTACGCCTCCGGCGGTACCGGCAAGTTCTTCAAGGTGACGTCGAACGCGCACACGCTGACCGGTGACGGCCAGGCGGCCGTGTACCGGCGCGGGCTGCCGCTGGAGGACATGGAGTTCTTCCAGTTCCACCCGACCGGCATCTGGCGCATGGGCATCCTGCTGACGGAGGGCGCCCGCGGCGAGGGCGGCATCCTCCGCAACAAGGACGGCGAGCGCTTCATGGAGAAGTACGCGCCGGTCATGAAGGACCTGGCGTCCCGCGACGTCGTGTCCCGGTCCATCTACACGGAGATCCGCGAGGGCCGCGGCTGCGGTCCCGAGGGCGACCACGTCTACCTGGACCTGACCCACCTCCCGCCGGAGCAGCTGGACGCCAAGCTGCCCGACATCACCGAGTTCGCGCGCACCTACCTCGGCATCGAGCCGTACACGGACCCGATCCCGATCCAGCCGACCGCGCACTACGCCATGGGCGGCATCCCGACCAACGTCGAGGGTGAGGTCCTCAGGGACAACACCACCGTCGTCCCGGGCCTGTACGCGGCCGGCGAGGTCGCCTGCGTGTCGGTGCACGGCGCCAACCGCCTGGGCACCAACTCGCTGCTCGACATCAACGTCTTCGGCCGCCGCGCGGGCATCGCCGCCGCGGAGTACGCGCAGAAGGCGGACTTCGTCGAGCTGCCGGAGAACCCCGAGTCCCTGGTCGTCGAGCAGATCGAGCGGCTGCGCTCCTCCACCGGCACCGAGCGGGTGGCGACGCTCCGCCGCGAGCTGCAGGACTGCATGGACGCCAACGTCATGGTGTTCCGCACCGAGCAGACGATCAAGACGGCCGTCGAGAAGATCGCCGAACTGCGCGCCCGCTACAGGAACGTGGCGATCCAGGACAAGGGCCGGCGCTTCAACACCGACCTGCTGGAGGCCGTCGAGCTGGGCAACCTGCTGGACCTGGCCGAGGTGATGGCGGTGTCCGCCCTGGCCCGCAAGGAGTCGCGCGGCGGTCACTACCGCGAGGACTTCCCCAACCGCGACGACGTCAACTTCATGCGCCACACCATGGCGTACCGCGAGGTGGGCGACGACGGCGCCGAGTCCATCCGGCTCGACTACAAGCCGGTCGTCCAGACCCGCTACCAGCCGATGGAGCGTAAGTACTGATGGCTACCCCTGTCATGGAGAAGAACGACTCGACCCCCGAGCCGGGCTTCGCCGACTCCCCGTACATCACGGTCACCTTCCGCGTCCGGCGGTTCAACCCGGAGGTCGCGGCCGAGGCGGCCTGGGAAGACTTCCAGCTGGAGATCGACCCCAAGGAGCGTGTCCTCGACGCGCTGCACAAGATCAAGTGGGACCTGGACGGCAGCCTCACCTTCCGCCGGTCCTGCGCGCACGGCATCTGCGGGTCGGACGCCATGCGGATCAACGGCAAGAACCGCCTCGCCTGCAAGACGCTGATCAAGGACCTCAGCCCCGAGAAGCCGATCACGGTCGAGCCCATCAAGGGCCTGACGGTCCTCAAGGACCTGGTCGTCGACATGGAGCCGTTCTTCCAGGCGTACCGGGACGTGATGCCCTTCCTGATCACGAAGGACACCAACGAGCCGACGCGTGAGCGCTTCCAGACGGCCGAGGACCGCGAGCGCTTCGACGACACGACGAAGTGCATCCTGTGCGCCGCCTGCACGTCCTCGTGCCCGGTGTTCTGGAACGACGGGCAGTACTTCGGCCCGGCCGCGATCGTGAACGCCCACCGCTTCATCTTCGACTCGCGCGACGAGGCCGGCGAGCAGCGGCTGGAGATCCTCAACGACCGCGACGGCGTGTGGCGCTGCCGTACGACCTTCAACTGCACGGACGCCTGCCCGCGCGGCATCGAGGTCACCAAGGCCATCGCGGAGGTGAAGCGCGCGCTGATCACGCGCCGCTTCTGACGTCTTCCGGCGCCTTCTGACGCCTTCTGACGCCTTCTGGCGTCCGTCGGTGTACGCCGACCGCCGCAGGGCCCCGTTTCCCATGGAGACGGGGCCCTGCGGCGTTCCTGCGGCCGGACGGGGCAATCCCGCACCCGGACCGGGCCGGTAATCAGCCGTTCCGGGCGATGATCGCTCTAGCCTGACGCCATGTCAGATGACGAGTCGTACGAACTGCTCGGGTTCGACAACGTACTGCTGCCCGTCGGGGACCTCGCCGAGGCCGTCGGGTTCTACGAGCGGGCCGGCTTCCCGGTCGCCTACCGGCTCGACGAGGCCGGGATCGCACTGCTGAAGGTGGGCGTCGAGACGCCGGGGCTCCTGCTGCGGGTGGAGGAGGAGTTCGGGCGGCAGCCGCCGATGTGGCCCTCCGCGCGGGTGTGGCTGGAGGTGACCGACGCCCGGGTGGCGGCCCGTGCGCTGCGCGAGGCGGGCGTGCCGCCGCTCGACGAGCCGTTCCCCGTGGCCACCGGATGGACCGTCGAGTTCGCCGACCCGTGGGGCAACGTCATCGGCCTGACGGACTACTCCAAGCGCCCGGAGCTGGGCCGCCGCCCTTGAGCCGGAACCGGGCTTGAACGTGTTCAAAAACAGGTCTACAGTCAGTCCTGTCAGCGTTTTGAACGCGTTCAAGAAGGGGTGGGGCATGGACCGCACCGTCATCGCCTACGTCATCTACCTGGCCGTCAGCATCGGGCTGACCGTCTGGGTGGCCCGCACGCTCAGCCGCAACGGGCGGGTCTTCCTCGCCGACGTCCTGCACGGCAACGAGAAGCTCGCGGACGCCGTCAACCACCTCCTGGTGGTCGGCTTCTACCTCGTGAACCTCGGCTTCGTCGCCCTCTACCTGAGCGGCGACGACACCATCGCCGACACCCGCGGCATCTTCGAGGCGCTCTCGACCAAGCTCGGCGTCGTCCTGCTGGTGCTCGGCGTGATGCACCTGGGCAACGTGTACGTGCTCAACAGGATCCGGCGCCGCGGGATGATGGAACGGGAGCAGCTGCCGCCGGTCCCGCCGCAGGGCTGGGTGGCCCCGACGGCCGGGGCCTGAGCAGATGGGTCCCGCCACCGGGACGGCCGGCGCCCCCGTGCGCCGGCTCACCGTCCTCTACGACGCCGAGTGCCCCCTGTGCACCCACGTACGGGACTGGCTGCTGCGCCAGCCGCGACTGGTGCCGCTGGAGCTGGTCCCCGCCGCGTCGGACGACGCGCGCAGGCGCTTCCCCGGGCTCGACCACGCGGCCACCCTCGGCGAGGTCACCGTCGTCGGCGACGCAGGGCAGGTCTACCGGGGCGCCGCCGCCTGGGTCGTCGTCCTGTGGGCGCTGCGCGGGTACCGCCGGCTCGCCCACCGCCTCAGTACGCCCACCGGCGCCCTGCTGGCTCGCGGGGCCGTCCTGGCCGCCGCCAAGTGGCGCGCCTGGCAACGGCCGCCGGGCGGCGGCGCGCACCGCCGCGCCGACCTCGCCAGGGGCGGCGCGGAGCGCCTCGACGAGGGGCGGCGGTCGGGCGACGGCTGGGTGTACGAGCCGGGGCTCGGATGGATGTACACCGGACCCGGGTGCGACGACGGCACCTGCGGCACTGGATAGGCTCTGGACCCGTGCCTGCCACCAACGACGGCCCCGACGACGGTGCCCACCTCAGCAAGTCCGAGCAGACCCGCGCGCTGATCCTGGAGACGGCCATGCGGCTGTTCCAGGAACGCGGTTACGACCGGACCACGATGCGGGCCATCGCCCAGGAGGCCGGGGTCTCCGTCGGCAACGCGTACTACTACTTCGCCGGCAAGGAGCACCTGATCCAGGGCTTCTACGACCGGATCGCCGCCGAGCACCGGGCGGCGGTCCGGGAGGTCCTGGGCAAGGAGACCGACCTGGAGGCACGGCTGGCGGGCGTGCTGAAGGTCTGGCTGGACATCGCCACGCCCTACCACGAGTTCGCGGTGCAGTTCTTCAAGAACGCCGCCGACCCGGACAGCCCGCTCAGCCCCTTCTCCCCGGAGTCGGAGCACGCGCGCGTGGAGGCCATCGGCATCCACCGCGCGGTGCTGGCCGGGGCGAGGACCAAGGTGCCCGAGGATCTGCGGGACATCCTGCCCGAGCTGATGTGGCTCTCCCAGATGGGCCTCGTCCTGTACTGGATCTTCGACCGCACCCAGGGGCGCGAACGCAGCTACCGCCTCGCCGAGCGCGGCGCCCGGCTCACCGCGCGGGGCGTCGTGCTGGCCCGCTTCCGGGTGCTGCGCCCGCTGGTGCGCGAGGTGCACGAACTGTTCACGGACTTCCTGCCGGGGATGACGAAGGTGCTCGCGGACCCCGCGAAGAGGCCCGCCCCGAAAACCCGGCGGCCCACCGGTCAGGAGCCCCCCGGTCAGGAGCCCCCCGGTCAGGACTGACGGGACGCCAGCTCGATCACCGTGATGTCCGAGGGCGCCCCCACGCGCGTGGGCGGGCCCCAGGCGCCCGCGCCCCGGCTGACGTACAGCTGGGTGTCGCCGTAGCGCTCCAGGCCCGCCAGCGTCGGGTTGGCGGCGCCCGCGACGAGGTTGCCCGGCCAGAGCTGGCCGCCGTGCGTGTGGCCGGAGAGCTGGAGGTCGACGCCGTGGTCGACGGCGTGGTGGATCTGCACCGGCTGGTGGGCGAGCAGCACGCACGCGCGGGACCGGTCCCGGTCGCCCAGGGCCTTGGCGTAGTCGGGGCCCCGGCCCTCGTCCTCGCCCGCCACGTCGTTGACACCGGCGAGGTCGAAGTGGGGCAGCTCGGTGCGGGCGTTCTCCAGCGGGAGCAGTCCGAGCCGCCGTACCTCGGCGATCCACTGCTCGGCGCCGGAGAAGTACTCGTGGTTGCCGGTGACGAAGTACGCGCCGTGCCGCGCCTCGATCCGGGCCAGCGGGGCCGCCGCCGGCCCGAGGTCCTTCACGCTGCCGTCGACCAGGTCGCCCACGACGGCGACGAGGTCGGGCTGCGTGGAGTTGACGGTGTCGACGACCTTCTGCGCGAACCCCCGGCCGAGCACCGGGCCGAGGTGGATGTCGCTGACCACGGCGATGCGGAAACCGTGCGCCGCGCGCGGGAGCCTGGCCAGCGGCACGGTGACCCGCTTCACCCGCGGGCCCCTCAGCACGCCGTACGTGCCGTAGCCGACCGTTCCGACGGCCGCCGCGGTGGCGGCGCCGGCGACGACGCGGGAGACGAACAGGCGGCGGGAGGGAAGGGTGAGGGGGCTCGGGGGCGCGCCGCCGGAAGCCGCGGCGGTGGCGGGGGCCGGTACCCCGGGCGTCCCGGGTGCCTCGGTCGGAGCCGTTTGGGCCGGTACGCGCTCCGTGTCCCCGGCCCGGGACACGGACGGCTCCGCCTCCGTCCGCCGCGCGGCCGCCCCGCGCTCCAGGTACCGCCGCAGCAGCGGACGGACGATCTCGCCCGCCAGCACCGCGAGGAGCAGGTAGACCGTCAGGGCCAGCCACAGGAAGCCGGGCCAGGCCAGCACCCGCTGGAGCCAGAAGGGCGCGCCCGCGCGCTCGGCCACCAGCGCGCCGACCGCCAGCAGCCAGCCCCCGGCGATCACGGCCGCGCCGGTGCGGCGCACCGGACCGGGCCCCCGGGTCGTGTCACGGAACAGGCGCCGCCACAGGTACCGGCTGGACGCCACGAGGACGCCCACCACCAGCAGCGCGACCAGCACGAAGACGACCACCATGCCGCCGTATCCCCTCGGTTGTGACGTCCTCGACGCCTTATGACGTTCGGCGCAGCGCGCGCACCCCGCGCAACCCGATGACCCCGACGACCGTCCCCAATACGAAGGAGACGATCGCGAGCAGCAGGTGCACCCAGAAGTACGCCGTGGGGTCGCCGTCCTCGAAAGCGAGCCCGCTGCCGTCCTTGACCAGGTTCTTGACGAAAGTGATCCAGATGATCCAGCTCCACACCCCGAAAGCGAGCAGGAACCAGGAGACGGGGCGGCTGAGCTTCATGGTGTCAGTATCGCCGCACGCCGTCCGGATCCGTGCGCGGGGTGGGGAGGGGGGTGGGACGGGCCCGCTCGCGAGGGGTACGTTTCCGCTCGTGCCCGCACCCAAGAAGGCCCTCAGGCGATCCCTGACGGCCGCCTCCGCCGCCCTGACCGCTCTCGCCGTCCTCTCCCCCGCCGCGCTCGCCGCCCCGAGCCCGTCGGCGAGTCCGTCGGCGACTCCCCCGGCGTCGATGTCGACGGTGGGCGGCACCCGGCTCGGGAAGGCCGGGACGCAGGTGGATCTGGCGGGCGGGGCACCCGTTCTGCCGAAGGACCTCACCGCCCGTTCGTGGATCGTGGCGGACGCCGAGTCGGGCGACGTGCTGGCCGCCCACAACGCGCACTGGCGGCTGGCCCCGGCGAGCACCCTGAAGATGCTCTTCGCCGACACGCTGCTGCCGAAGTGGCCGAAGACCGCGAAGCACAGGGTGGAGATCTCCGATCTGGCGGGCATGGGGTCGGGATCCAGCCTGGTCGGCGTCAAGGAGGAGGAGACCTACACGGTCCACGATCTGTGGCTCGGGGTGTTCCTGCGTTCCGGCAACGACGCCGTGCACGTGCTGTCCGCGATGAACGGCGGCGTCAAGAAGACCGTCCAGGACATGAACGAGCACGCCGAGGAGCTGCAGGCCCTCGACACCACCGCCGTCAGCCCCGACGGGTACGACATGCCGGGGCAGGTCTCCTCCGCGTACGACCTGACGCTGTTCGCCCGTTCGGGGCTCCAGAAGGAGGACTTCCGCGAGTACGCCTCGACGGTCCGCGCGAAGTTCCCGGGCGAGACGAAGAAGGACAAGAAGGGGAAGACGGCCCGCAAGCCCTTCGAGATCCAGAACACCAACCGGCTCCTGGCCGGCGACACGGACGTGGAGGTCTACCCGGGCATCGCGGGCGTCAAGAACGGCTACACCACCAACGCGGGCAACACCTTCACGGGCGTCGCGGAGCAGGGCGGCAAGGTGCTGCTGGTCACGGTGATGAACCCGGCCAAGGACGAGCACAACGCGGTCTACAAGGAGGCCGCCCGGCTCTTCGACTGGGGCTTCGAGGCGGCCGGCGAGGTGCGGCCGGTGGGTGAGCTGGTGCGCCCGAAGAGCGCCGCCCAGGCGAGTCCCGCGCCCGAGGCCTCCGGTGAGGCGGGCGGTACCGGGAAGGGCGGCGCGGGCACGAAGCCGGTGGCGGGCGCCCAGGCCGTGGGCGGCTCCGGCGGGGTCGGGATCGCGGCCGGCATCACCGCGGGGGTGCTGGTGCTGCTCGCGGGGGGCGCGTTCCTGGTCAACCGGAAGTGGCCGCTGCCGGACCTGGTCCGCCGCCGGACCCGTCCGTGACACCCCGCCCGCCCCCGGAGCCCCCGGCACCGTCTTCCCCGGCGGCCTCGTCCCCGGCGGCCTCGTCCCCGGCCTCCTGCGCCTTGCTGCCCGTCGCCGTCCAGGAGGCGCAGAACAGCACCAGCTTCGAGGTGAAGTTGATCCACAGCAGCAGGGCGACGGGGACACCGAAGGCGCCGTACATGCTCTTCGCCGCGACGCCCTGCATATAGCCGCTGAGCAGCAGCTTGAGCAGTTCGAAGCCGACCGCTCCGATCAGCGCCGCCACCACCAGGCGGCGGCGCTCGGGCTGGACGCCGGGGAGCAGGGTCAGCACGTACAGCAACAGGAGGAAGTCGGCGAGCACGGCGACGGCGAAGGCCGCGATGTAGAGCAGGACGCCGCCGACACCGCCCTCGGCGAGGCCGATCGAGCGGATGATCCAGCCGACCAGGGCCGAGGCGACGGTGGAGATGCCGACGGTGACCAGCAGCGCGCCGCCGAGGCCGACGAGGACGCCCGCGTCCTTGGCCCGGTGCAGGATCGGGTTCTCCTCCTCGTCGGGCAGCTCCCAGACGGCCCGCAGACAGCCCCGGGTGGCCTCGGCCCAGCCCATGCCCGTGACCAGCAGCAGCAGACCGGCGATGATGCCGACGGTGCCGGCGTTGTCGACGAGCCCCTGGATGTTCAGCTGGTCGGAGATGCCGGGGATCTGCTCGGCGATCTTGTCCTGGAGCTGGTCCTGCTGCTTCTCGCTGAGCGTGGCGGCGGCGACGGCGGCGGCCAGGCTGAGCAGCGGGAAGAGCGCGACGAAGCTGGTGAAGGTCATGGCCGCGGCCAGCCGCGCCCACTTCACCCGGTCCAGCCGCTCGTACGAGCGCCACGCGTGCGTGATCATCAGGCGCGCGATCCAGGGCCCCACGACGGGGAGCTTCTTCAGCCAGTCCATGATCCGACCCTGCCCCCGCTCGTCCCGTTCCACGATCTCGTCCGGCCCCGGTGTCCCTCTCCGGATGCGTCGCCGATGCCGTCACCGGTTCCGTCGCCGGACCGGAAGACCAGTGTCCTTGTGCCCCAGAAGCGCAGGATCGTGCCCAGGAGCATGCCGATCCCCGCACCGGAGACCGTGTCGGCACGCTGTGAGGTGAGGCCGAGACCGTAGTGGCTGACGGCCAGGCAGAGGAGCTGCACGGCGGCGCCCGCGGCGTTCACGGCGAAGAACACGGCGCAGGGGCGCAGGCCTCGGGGGCGGGTGTGCCGGTAGGTGCCCAGCGCGTTGCCCGCGTAGGCGACCGAGCAGCCGGCGACGAAGGAGAGCGTCTTGGCGGTGAGCGGGCCGAGTCCGGCCGGACCGCGCAGGCAGGTGAAGAGGCCGAGGTCGACGGCGCAGGCGAGCAGGCCGACGGAGGCGAAGCCGAGCAGTTCGCGCCGGTCGGCTACCAATTGGCCACCGCCAGCCCGTACATCGCGATCCAGACCACGCCGATCAGCGCGAGGGCGCGGTCGCGCAGGACGACGTCCTCGGGTTCGCCGGCGGTGCCGCGGTCGGCGAAGACGGCGTAGCGCAGGACGGCCAGCACGAAGGCGACCATGGACAGCTGGCGCCAGGGCAGCACGCTGGTGTGCGGGACGCCGCCCTCCTCCATGGCCCACAGGCAGTAGCCGAGGACCGCGACACCGGCGGCGAGCTGCCAGACGAAGCGGAGGTAGCCGGTGGTGTACTCGGTGAGCAACGCGCGCGTGGCGCCCGCCTTCTCGGCCATCTGCACGGCTTCGGAGTAGCGCTTGGCGGCGACCATGAACAGCGCGCCGAAGCCGGTCGTGATGAGGAACCAGCGCGACAGGGGGATGCCGAGCGCGAGTCCGCCGATCATCGCCCGCATCAGGAAGCCGGTGGTGACGACGGCGAGGTCGACGACCAGGACGTGCTTGAGGCAGACGCAGTAGGCCAGTTGCATCACCAGGTAGGCGGTCAGCAGGGCCGCGACGGGCGGCGGGCACAGCCAGGCCGCGACGGCGGGCGCGAGGACGCCCAGAACGCCTCCGACGGCGTGGGCGAGCGGCACCGGAACCTGTCCGGCGGCGACCGGGCGGTGCCGTTTGACGGGGTGGGCGCGGTCGGCCTCGGCGTCGCGGGCGTCGTTGACGAGGTAGACGGCGGCGGCGCAGGCGGTGAACAGGACGAAGACCAGGGCGAGCCGGCCGAGGGCGTGCGCGGAGAACAGCTCACCGGCGGCGGCCGGGGCGGCGACGACCAGGACGTTCTTGACCCACTGGCGGGGGCGCGCGGTCCTGAGCAGGCCGCCCGGGATGTCCCTCTTGCGCGGCGGTGCGGGCTCCCGCTGCTGTTCCGGGGCGCGTTGGCGCAGGACGGCGGTGTCAGTCACGGGTGCCTCCGCGCATCCAGTCGGCGCCGAGGCGGGCCGTGAGCGCGCCCAGGGCGGCGCCCGCCGCGACGTCCGAGGGGTAGTGGACGCCTACGACCAGCCGGGAGGCGCACACCGCGGCGGCGAGCGGCCAGGCGGCACGCACGCCGAGGGCGCCGAAGACGACGGCGGCCGCCGTGGCCGAGGTGGCGTGGGAGCTGGGGAAGGAATGCCGGCCGGCGGTGTGGACCAGGGGCACGACGTGCGCGGGGCGGGGGCGGCGCACGACCCGCTTCACGCCCATGCTGACGAGGTGGGCGCCCGCGGTGAGCGCGGTGCCGCGCAGCCAGGCCGTGCGCCGGGGCGCGTCCGCGGCGGCTCCGGCGAGGCCGGCCGCGAGCCACAGCGCCCCGTGCTCCCCGGCCCAGGACAGGGCACGCGCGGCGCCGGCCACGCGCGGGTCCGTGCCGCAGGCTCTGAGCGCCGTGACGATCCGGTGGTCCATGTCGTCGAGGTCGTCCATGTGCACTCACTGTTCACGCCCGCGGCACGGGAAGTCGGGCACACCGGAGCGACATACCATTAATCACCCGTTTCAGGGACGGGCAGAATGTTCTGGAACCAATCATTCACTTAGGGGCGATACGGTCACCGCCATGTCTGCCGACACCGTTCCCGACACCGAGCGGGACCCCGACGCCGACTGGGGCACCGTCACCGGCTGGGGCCGCACCGCGCCCACCGCGGCGCTCCTCGTCCGTCCGCGGACGTACGAGGAGGCCGCCGTCGCCGTCCGGCAGTGCGGGGCCCGCGGCAGCATCGCGAGAGGGCTGGGGCGGGCGTACGGGGACGCCGCACAGAACGCGGGGGGTGCCGTGCTCGACATGACGGCCCTCGACCGGGTCCACGCCATCGACGTCGCAGGCGGCACCGTGCTCTGCGACGCGGGGGTCTCCCTGCACCGGCTGATGAAGGTACTGCTGCCGCTCGGCTGGTTCGTGCCGGTGACGCCAGGCACCCGTTACGTCACGGTCGGCGGGGCGATCGGCGCGGACATCCACGGCAAGAACCACCACGTGTCCGGGTCCTTCGCGCGGCACGTGGTCTCCCTGGAGCTGCTCACCGCCGACGGCCGGGTCCGCACCGTCACCCCGGGGACGCCCCTGTTCGACGCGACCGCGGGCGGCATGGGGCTGACGGGGGTGATCCTCACCGCGACCCTGCGGCTCCAGCCGGTCGAGACCGCGCTGATGTCGGTCGACACCGAGCGCGCCACCGACCTCGACGACCTGATGGACCGTCTGACGGCCACCGACCACCGCTACCGCTACTCGGTCGCCTGGATCGACCTCCTCGCGCGCGGCAGGGCGACCGGCCGCGCGGTGCTGACGCGCGGCGACCACGCGCCCCTCGACGCGCTGCCCGCCCGCTCACGCGCGCGGCGGGAGCCGCTGGCCTTCCGCACCTCCCGCCTGCCCGCCGCCCCCGACCTCCTCCCGGACGGGCTGCTCGGCCGGAGCACGGTCGGCCTGTTCAACGAACTCTGGTACCGCAAGGCCCCCCGCGCCTGCCGGGGCCGGATCCAGCGGATCTCCACCTTCTTCCACCCGCTGGACGGTGTCCCGCACTGGAACCGGGTCTACGGCCGCGGCGGCTTCGTGCAGTACCAGTTCGTCGTCGGACACGGCCGGGAGGAGGCCCTGCGCCGGATCGTGCGGCGCCTCTCCGCCCGCCGCTGCCCGTCCTTCCTGGCCGTCCTCAAACGCTTCGGCGAGGCCGACCCGGGCTGGCTCTCCTTCCCCCTGCCCGGCTGGACTCTCGCCCTGGACATCCCGGCGGGCCTGCCGGGCCTCGGCGCCTTCCTGGACGAGCTGGACGAGGAGGTCGCCGGGGCCGGCGGCCGGGTCTACCTCGCCAAGGACTCCCGGCTGCGGCCGGAACTGCTCGCCGCGATGTACCCGCGGCTGGACGACTTCCGCGCCCTGCGCGCGGAGCTGGACCCGCACGGGGTGTTCGTGTCCGACCTGGCCCGCCGCCTCGCCCTCTGAGCCCGCCCCGCCCCTCTCCCGCTGTCTCTGGAGCTGTCGTGAAGGACGCCTTCGGCCTCCCCCAGTCCCTCCTCGTCCTCGGCGGTACGTCCGAGATCGCGCTCGCCACCGTGCGCCGTCTGGTGGCCCGCCGCACCCGCACGGTGTGGCTGGCCGGACGCCCCTCCCCCGCCCTGGACGCCGCCGCCGAGGAGGTGCGCGGGCTCGGCGCCGAGGTGCGTACGGTCGCCTTCGACGCGCTGGACCCCGAGTCGCACGACGCGGTGCTCGGCAAGGTGTTCGCCGAGGGCGACATCGATCTGGTGCTGCTGGCCTTCGGCATCCTGGGCGACCAGGCGCACGACGAGCGTGAACCGCTGAACGCCGTGCGGGTCGCGCAGACCAACTACACCGGGGCGGTCTCGGCGGGCCTGGTCGCCGCGCGCGCCCTGCAGGCGCAGGGCCACGGCTCACTGGTGGTGCTCTCCTCCGTGGCCGGCGAGCGGGCCCGCCGCGCCAACTTCATCTACGGCTCAAGCAAGGCCGGCCTGGACGCCTTCGCGCAGGGCCTGGGTGACGCGCTGCATGGCACGGGCGTGCACGTCATGGTCGTGCGTCCCGGCTTCGTACGGTCGCGGATGACCGCGGGGATGGAGGAGGCGCCGCTCGCCACGACGCCCGAGGCGGTCGCCACGGCGATCGAGCTGGGGCTGCGGCGGCGCTCGGAGACGGTGTGGGTGCCGGGCGCGCTGCGGGCGGTGATGTCGGCGGTGCGGCACCTGCCGCGGGGGGTGTTCCGCCGACTGCCGGTGTAAGACGCCGGACCCGCCCCGGCCACCGGACGGACACGCCACCACTCCCGGTGCGGCACCTGCCGCGGGGGGTGTTCCGCCGACTGCCGGTGTAAGACGCCGGACCCGCCCCGGCCACCGGACGGACACGCCACCACTCCCGGTACGGCACCTGCCGCGAGAAGGTGTCCCGGCGACTACCGGTGCAAGACGCCGGACCCGCCCCGGCTACCGGGTGGGCAGGGTGCCGCTCTCCACGCGTCCCGCCTGCGGGGGCACCGTGGCGCTGCCGAAGGGGAACTCGCGCAGCTTGCGCCACACCCCGTCGGGACCCTGCTCGTACAGCGCGAAGCCGGTGCAGGGCCACTGGGCCTCGTAGTCGGACAGCTCCTCGTAGGCGCGGTCCATCGCCGCTTCCTCGATGCCGTGCGCCACGGTGACGTGCGGGTGGTACGGGAACTGCAGCTCGCGTGGAACGGGACCGGACGCGTCGCGCAACCGCTTCTGCAGCCAGGAGCAGGCCGCGGCGCCCTCGACCACCTGGACGAAGACGACCGGCGAGAGCGGGCGGAAGGTGCCGGTGCCGGACAGCCGCATCGGGAAGGGACGGCCGCGCGCCGCCACCTCCGCCAGGTGTGCCTCGATCGCGGGCAGCGCGGCGCCGTCGACCTCGGTCGGCGGCAGCAGGGTGACGTGCGTGGGGATGCCGTGAGCGGCGGCGTCGCCGAAGCCCGCGCGCAGCTGCTGGAGCTTGCTGCCGTGAGGCTCCGGGACCGCGATCGACACGCCGATCGTTACGGTCCCCACTTCGTCTCCTGTCGTTACGTGTCGTTCTGTCGGACACCCGGATACCGACTGTACGGCCACCACCGTGCCCCGGGCAGGCGCAAGCGGAGTGATGTGCGGCGCTACGGCGGCGTGCCGGGGCGCACGGGCGGTGCCGGGGTGCCTGTTCGCCGGCGGTGTCGCGGCCGTGCCGCCGGTCAGTGCTTGGCGGGGAGGAAGCCCACCATGTCGTACGCCCGGGCGAGGGTCTCCGCGGCGACGCTCCTGGCCTTCTCCGCGCCCTTGGCGAGGATCGCGTCGAGCGTCTCCGGGTCGTCGAGGTACTGCTGGGTGCGCTCCCGGAAGGGCGTGACGAACTCCACGACGACGTCGGCGAGGTCCGTCTTCAGCGCGCCGTAGCCCTTGCCCTCGTACTTCCGCTCCAGCTCCGGGATCTGCGCACCGGTGAGGGTGGAGTAGATCGTCAGCAGGTTGCTGACGCCCGGCTTGTGCTCGCGGTCGTAGCGGACCACGGTGTCGGTGTCCGTGACCGCGCTCCTGACCTTCTTGGCGGTGGCCTTCGGCTCGTCGAGCAGGCTGATCAGGCCCTTCGGGGTGGCCGCCGACTTGCTCATCTTGGCGGTCGGGTCCTGAAGGTCGTAGATCTTCGCCGTCTCCTTGAGGATGTGGGCGCTCGGGACGGTGAAGGCGTCGCCGTAGGTCTGGTTGAAGCGGTCCGCGAGGTCGCGGGTCAGCTCCAGGTGCTGGCGCTGGTCCTCGCCGACGGGGACCTGGTCGGCCCGGTAGAGCAGGATGTCGGCGACCATCAGCATCGGGTACGTGAAGAGGCCGACGGTGGTGCGGTCGTTGCCCTGCTTGGCGGACTTGTCCTTGAACTGGGTCATCCGGGAGGCCTCGCCGAACCCGGTGATGCAGTTCATCAGCCAGCCGAGCTGCGCGTGCTCGGGGACGTGGCTCTGCACGAACAGGGTGCAGCGGTCCGGGTCCAGGCCGGCGGCGAGGAGCTGGGCGGCGGCGACGCGGGTGTTCTCGCGCAGCTCCTTCGGGTCCTGCGGAACCGTGATCGCGTGCAGGTCGACGACCGTGTAGAACGCGTCATGGGTGTTCTGCATGTCGACCCACTGGCGGACGGCGCCGAGGTAGTTGCCGAGGTGGAACGAGCCGGAGGTCGGCTGGATACCGGAGAGCACGCGGGGGCGATCGTTGGCCATGTTCACCATTCTCTCAGGCCGCGCGGGGCGGCCGGGCACTGGTTCGGTACCGGAGGGCTCCCTTACGTCCGCAGGGGTGTAACAAGGGCGGGAAAGGGAGGGGTGCGGTGTGCGGTGGTGGGCGGGAGCGGCGATCGCCGCGGTGCTGTGGGCGGGGGTGCCGCAGCCCGCGGTGGCGGACGGTACGGCGCCCCTGGAGGAGCCGGACATGGCCGTGATCGTGTGGAACGGGACAGGGCGCACCGCGTCCTGGCACGCGGGTGAGCGGGACTTCGACCGGTTGCGGAGCCTGCTCGACCCGACGCGTTCGCGGACCGGGCCGGTTCCGGAGGACTCGACGCGGGACCACCGTCCCCCGGTGCGGTTCACGGTGCTGTGGGGGTTGACCGGCGTCGGGGGGTGGCCGCGGACGCGGCGGGCGCCGGGCGGGGACGTGGCGATGCTGCGTCAGGACCAGCTGTTTCTGGCCGAGGACGGCACGCCGTGGGTGCGCACCGATCCGGCGCCGGACGTGGCGGACGACGACATCCGCTGGCACCGGGTGCCGCGGGACACCTACGCGCGGCTGACCGAGGAGGGCTTCCCGGCGGCGGACGGGACCGGCGCCGGAGGGGACGAGGGCGGGCGGGACGGGGGGTGGTGGGCCGCCGCCGGGCTCGGGGCGGGCGTCACGGGGACGCTGCTGATACGCCGCGCGGCGGACCGGTACCGTGCCGGACCGCCGCGCGGGGAGCCGCGTCAGGAGCTGATCGACCTCTGGTAGGGCCCTGGCCGGCCTCAGCCGAGGTCGATCTCCGGGTACAGCGGGAAGCCGGCCACCAGGTCGGTCGCGCGGTGCGAGATCTCGTCGGCGATCTTGGCGTCGAGGACGTGGGAGGCCTTGGACCGGGCGCCGGACTTGGTGGTGCCGGGCTCCGCCGAGGTCAGGACGCGGTCGATCAGGCCCGCGACCTCGTCCATCTCCGCGGTGCCGAGGCCGCGCGTGGTCAGCGCCGGGGTGCCGATGCGGATGCCGGAGGTGTACCAGGCGCCGTTCGGGTCGGCCGGGATGGCGTTGCGGTTGGTGACGATGCCGGAGTCGAGGAGGGCGGCCTCGGCCTGGCGGCCGGTGAGGCCGTAGGAGGACGCCACGTCGATCAGGTTGAGGTGGTTGTCCGTGCCGCCGGTCACCAGGGTGGCGCCGCGCCGCACCAGGCCCTCGGCGAGGGCGCGGGCGTTGTCGACGATGCGCCGGGCGTAGTCCTGGAACGCGGGCTGCCTGGCCTCGGCGAGGGCGACGGCCTTGGCGGCCATGACGTGCGGGAGCGGACCGCCGAGGACCATCGGGCAGCCGCGGTCGACCTGGTCCTTGAGGGAGTCGTCGCACAGGACCATGCCGCCGCGCGGGCCGCGCAGCGACTTGTGCGTGGTCGTCGTGACGATCTGGGCGTGCGGGACCGGGTCGAAGTCGCCGGTGAGCACCTTGCCCGCGACGAGACCGGCGAAGTGCGCCATGTCGACCATGAGGGTCGCGCCGACCTCGTCGGCGATCTCGCGCATGATCCGGAAGTTCACCAGCCGGGGGTACGCGGAGTAGCCGGCGACGAGGATCAGCGGCTTGAACTCGCGGGCGGAGGCGCGCAGGGCCTCGTAGTCGATGAGGCCGGTGGCCGGGTCGGTGCCGTAGGAGCGCTGGTCGAACATCTTGCCGGAGATGTTCGGGCGGAAACCGTGGGTGAGGTGGCCGCCGGCGTCCAGGGACATGCCGAGCATCCGCTGGTTGCCGAAGGCCCGGCGCAGCTCGGCCCAGTCGGCGTCGGTGAGGTCGTTGACCTGGCGGACGCCGGTCTTCTCCAGGAAGGGCGCCTCGACGCGGGCGCCGAGCACCGCCCAGAAGGCGACCAGGTTGGCGTCGATGCCGGAGTGCGGCTGGACGTAGGCGTGGCGGGCGCCGAACAGCTCGCGCGCGTGCTCGGCGGCCAGGGACTCGACGGTGTCGACGTTGCGGCAGCCGGCGTAGAAGCGGCGGCCGATGGTGCCCTCGGCGTACTTGTCGCTGAACCAGTTGCCCATCGCCAGGAGGGTGGCCGGGGAGGCGTAGTTCTCCGACGCGATCAGTTTGAGCATCTCGCGCTGGTCGGCGACCTCCTGGCCGATGGCGTCCGCGACGCGGGGTTCGACGGCGCGGATGACGTCGAGGGCGGCGCGGTAGGCGGTGGACTCGGGGGTGGCTTCTGCGGACATGAGGGCCTCCGGACGTCGGAAATCAGCGTTCAGGTCGGCCCAGGCGCTCGGCACTCGTCGCTCGGACCGCTTCCCGATGGTTCGTCCCATCCTCGCGCGCCAGTCACGGCCCGGTGCCAGGCTACCGGGTGGGTTGCGGCGGTGCTGTCGGTGTCCGCGATGCGGGAGCGCCCGCGCGGTCGTCGTTCGTCGCGGGGCCGCGGGTCCCTCGTGGCCGGTCCCGCCCGCGCGGCCAAGCCGCACCCGGCGCGCCGCGCACCCTCTGCCGCGCACCCGCTACGGGGCGCTCACAGGATGACGTGGGGCAGGAAGCGGGCGTACTCGTCCGTCACCAGGCCCGAGGACTCCCGGATGCCCAGGCCCGCCGACTCGTCCTCCACGACCCAGGCGCCCAGGACGACGTGGTTGCCGTCGAAGGCGGGCAGGGGGGCCAGCTCCTGGTAGCAGCAGGGTTCGTCGCGGTGGGCGGTCGGTGTGCCGCGCTCGTGGATCGTCACGCCCGCTCCCTCGCGGCCCAGCAGGGGCTTGGCGGCCCAGCCCGTCGTGGCGGCCAGCTCACGCGGGCCGTCCAGGTAGGCCGGGAGGAGGTTGGGGTGGCCGGGGTACAGCTCCCAGAGGACCGCCAGCAGGGCCTTGTTGCTGAGCAGCATCTTCCAGGCGGGCTCGATCCACAGGGTGGTGCCGGTGCCGCCGCCGTTGTCGAGGGTGTCCAGGACGTGGCCGGCGAAGCGGTCGGTGGTGAGCCACTCCCACGGGTAGAGCTTGAAGAGGCTGCGGATGAAGCGGAGCCCGTTGTCGACGAAGCGGCCGGAGAGGCGGTCCCAGCCGATCTCCTCCATGGAGATCCAGCCGGTCTCCAGGCCGGCCTGCTCGGCGGTCTCCTTGAGGTAGGCGACCGTCATGAGGTCCTCGCCGAGTTCGTCGTCCGAGGAGTGCGCGAAGTACAGGGGGTTGCCGGGCGGGAGGAGGGCGGCCTGCTTCCTCCAGGCGTCGACGAGGCGCTCGTGGAGGCTGTTCCACTGGTCGGCGCCGGGGAAGCGGTCCTCCATCCAGAACCACTGCGCAGACGCGGCCTCGACGAGGGACGTCGGGGTGTCCGCGTTGTACTCCAGGAGCTTGGCGGGCCCCGTGCCGTCGTAGCGCAGGTCGAAGCGGGCGTACACGGAGGGGAGTTCGGCGCGGCGGTGCCAGGCCTCGGTGACCGCGCGGACGACGCGCGGGTCGGTGATGCCGAGATCGGTGAAGCGGTCCTCGGTGACGATGTGCCCGGCGGCCGCCAGGCACATGCGGTGGAGTTCCTCGACGACCTCCTCCAGAGCCTCGACCTCCGGCAGCGAGAAGACGTAGCAGGCGCTCTCGTCCCAGTAGGGGCGCAGGGAGTCGTCGGGGTAGCGGGTCAGCGGGTAGATCAGCCCCTGTTCCTCGACGGTCCGCTGCCAGTCGGGGCGCGGGGCGAGCGTGCGGCGTTCCACGGGCGGGCTCAGCCGCCGCCGCTGCCGGAGCCCGAGCAGCCGAAGCCGCCCCGGTCGACGGCCTCGGACCGGCTGAAGGTGCCGGAGTCGGCCCAGCCGTCGCCGACGTCGCCGTCGTAGTACCAGTCGGCGTCGCCCGCGGACTTCGACGCGCCCTTCTGCTTTCCGCCCTTGCCGTAGGAACCTCCGTACGAACCTCCGGACGGACCCGGCTTGCAGTTCTTGTCGGCGACGACCTTGTAGCCGTTGGGATACTCGTAGCTGTCACGGTCCACACAGCGGCGGTCGGGGTCCGAACCGCATGCGCTCAGGGCCGCCGCGAGCACGCCCATGCCGCCGAGCACCACGGTGCTCGACCTCAGCCGTCGCCGGGTCTCCGCCATGTCACTGTCTCCCCGTTGTCCGTCCGTTGCCCGTGCGGATGTACGGCAGTTGGGCCGGTCGAGTGCACGGCCCGCCGTCGCGGGTGGACTTTACGGCAGTGCCCGGCACAGGGCGTCCAGTGCCCCCGCCCAGGCATGGTCGGGCGGGGTGCCGTAGCCGACGACGAGGGCGTCCCGTGGGGCGACGGCCGTGTCCGGGTGCCGGAACATGGACAGGCCGTGGACCGCGAGTCCGTGCCAGGCGGCGGCCCGTACGGCCTGCTGCTCGGTGCCGGGCGGCAGTTGGAGCACGGCGTGCAGCCCGGCGGCGATGCCGGTGACGCGGACCCCGGGGGCACGCTCGGCGAGGGCGGCTACCAGGGCGTCGCGGCGGCGCCGGTAGCGCAGGCGGGCGGACCGGACGTGCCGGTCGTAGTCGCCGGAGTCGAGGAACCGCGCGAGGGTCAGCTGGTCGAGGACGCCCGGGGTACGGCTCGCCAGGCTGTCCGCGACGTCGCCGACGAAGGACGGCGGCAGCGCCATCCAGCCCAGGCGGAGGCCGGGTGCGAGGGACTTGCTGGCGGTGCCCAGGAAAACGACGTGCTCGGGGCCGAGGTCCTGGAGGGCGCCGACCGGCTGACGGTCGTAGCGGAACTCGCCGTCGTAGTCGTCCTCCAGGATCAGCCCGCCGGTGCGGTGCGCCCAGTCCAGGAGGGCCGCCCTGCGGTCGGGGTGCAGCGGGACGCCCGTCGGGAACTGGTGGGCGGGCGTCAGGAGCACCGCACCCACGCCGCCGAGCGTGCCCGGAACCGCTCCCCGGTCGTCGAGGGGCAGCGGTACGGTCCGCAGGCCGGCCGTCCTGAGCAGGTCGCGGTGGACGTGGAGACCGTACGACTCGACGGCCACGGTGTGCACGCCGCGCGCCCGCAGTACGCCGGCCAGCAGCGCGAGGCCGTGCGCGACCCCGCCGCAGACCAGCAGGGTCTCGGGGTCGGCGCGCACGCCGCGGGCCCGGGCGAGGTAGCCGGCCAGTGCGGTGCGCAGCTCGGGCCGGCCGCGGGGGTCGCCGTAGCCGAAGACTTCGTGGGGAGCGGCGGTGACCGCGCGGCGGGCGGCCCTGAGCCACTGGGCGCGGGGGAAGGAGGCGAGGTCGGGGGTGCCCGGGCGCAGGTCGTAGGCGGGGCGGGCGTGCTCCCGGGAGCGCCGGGCCGAGGCACCGGCCGGCGGGGCGACGACGCGCTCGGCGACGCGGGTGCCCGATCCCTGTCGCGCGGTGAGCCAGCCCTCGGCGACGAGGCCGGCGTAGGCGTCGGCGACGGTGTTGCGGGCGATGCCGAGGTCGGCGGCGAGCGTGCGGGACGAGGGCAGCCGGGTGCCGGGGGCCAGGCGGCCGGTGCGGACGGCCTCGCGCAGGGCGTCGGACAGGCCGCGGCGAATACCCGGTCCGGTGGGTTCCAGGTGCAGGTCGACGCCGAGAGTGGCCCATGATTCCGCCATGGAAGTGGACCATACCCCTGGGCTGCTTCGTTCCTAGTCTCAAGGCATGACCACGCACACCGATGACACCGACGCCGCCGGCACGAACACCACGGGCCACGCCTCCGAGCTGCCCGTCCGGCTGAACTGGCCCCAGCACGCGCCCGAGGTCTACAAGGCGATGATCCGGCTCGACACCGTCGCCAGTCGGGGGCTGGACCCCGCGCTGTACGAACTGGTGAAGATCCGCGCCTCGCAGATCAACCACTGCGCCTTCTGCCTGGACATGCACACCAAGGACGCCCTCGCGGCCGGTGAGAGCGTCGAGCGGATCGTGCAGCTGGCCGCCTGGGAGGAGTCGCGGCACTTCTACACGGAGAAGGAACTGGCGGCGTTCGAGCTGACCGAGGCGGTCACCGTACTGACCGACGGCTTCGTGCCGGACGAGGTGTACGAGAGGGCCGCCGGGCACTTCGACGAGCCGGAGCTGGCGCAGCTGATCGCGGCGATCACGGTGATCAACGCCTGGAACCGGTTCGGCGTGACCTGCCGGCTGACGCCGGGCCACTACACGCCCGGTCAGCACGCGTGACGGCACGTACCCGGCTGCTGGACCGGGAGGTCGGGCAGGCGCTGTCCGCGCTGAGCGCGGCGGCCAGAAAGGGGCTCGGCGACCCCGTGCTCGCCGAGCTGGTGATGGTCCGGGCCTCGCAGCTCAACCACTGCGCCTTCTGCCTGGACATGCACCACGCCCTGGCCCGCGGGAACGGGGAGGGCGAGCAGCGGCTCGGTCTGCTCGCCGCCTGGGAGGAGGCCGGGGACCTGTACGACGCGCGGGAGCGGGCCGCGCTCGCGCTGACCGAGGCGGTGACGGTCCTGACCGGGGGGTTCGTGCCCGACACGGTGTACGAGCGGGCCGCCGCACACTTCGGCGACGGCGAACTGGCCCACCTCGTAGGGCTGATCACCGTCATCAACAGCTGGAACCGGCTGATGGTCGGCCGCCGTGTCCCGCCGGGGGGTTGCACACCGTGAGTGATGCCGCAGCGTTTCGCGCCCTGCACCACTGCCGGGTTCCGGACGATCCCCTCGTCCTGCCGGGTCCCTGGGACGCGGCGAGCGCCCGGGTGTTCGCGGAGGCAGGGTTCCCCGCGCTCGCCACACCGAGCGCGGGGGTGGCGGCCTCGCTCGGGTACGAGGACGGGGCGACCCCGGCCGACGAGATGTTCGCGGCGGTCGCGCGGATCGTGCGCGCCGTGGACGTACCCGTGTCGGCGGACGTGGAGGCCGGGTACGGGCTGGCGCCCAAGGAGCTGGTGGAGCGGCTGCTGGAGGCGGGCGCCGTGGGCTGCAACCTGGAGGACTCCGCCGACGGGGTGCTCAAGGACCCGGCGGAGCACGCCGAGTGGCTGGCCGAGGTGCGGGCCGCGGCCGGTGACCGGCTCTTCCTGAACGCCCGGATCGACACGTTCATCAGGGGCGTGGACGACCCTGGGGCGGCGATCGAGCGGGCCGCGCTCTACGTCGCCGCCGGTGCCGACTGCGTGTACCCGATCAGTGCCCCCACCGGCGCGCTGCCGCTGCTGCGGGCCGGGACCCAGGGGCCCGTCAACGTGTTCGCCCCGTGGAACGGCGAGGGCCCCTCGCTCACCGCGCTCGGTGAACTCGGGGCCACTCGGATCACGTTCGGGCCGTGGCTGCAACGCCGCGCGACGGCCGCGCTGGGGGAGATCGCCGCGGCACTCAGGACGTGAGCCCGCCGTTTCGCGGCGAGGCTCGCTTCGGCCGAGGACCTACTTCGGCAGCCACGCCTTCCAGACGTCAGGGTTGGCCTTGACCCAGGCCGCGGCGGCCTTGTCCGAGCTCATCTTCTTGTCGGCGATCATCGCGGCGACCTCGTTCTGCTGGTCGGCCGACCAGTTGAAGTTCTTCAGGAACTGGGCCGCCTTCTCGTTGTTCTCGACGAAGTCGGCGCTGAAGTACTTCTTCAGCGGTGTCTTGGCGTAACCGCAGGCGATCTTGGCAGGGTCGGAGTCGCAGCCCTCCTTGTACTCGGGCAGCTTCACCTCGACGAGGTCGACCTGCGCGTTGAGCCACTGCGGCGTCCACCAGTAGCTGATGAACGGCTTCTTCGCCTTGTAGTCCTCCTTGATCTGGGTGATCTGCGCGGCCTCGGAACCGGCGTAGACCGTCTTGAAGTCCAGGTCGAGGTTCTTGATGAGCGCGTCGTCGTTGGTGGTGTACGACGGCGAGCCCTCCAACAGCTGCCCCTTGTCGCCGCTCTCCGCGGTCTTGAACAGGTTCTTGTTCTTGTTGAGGCCTTCCCAGGTCTTCAGCTCCGGGTGCTCGTCCACGAGGTACTTCGGCACGAACCAGCCGATGTGACCGACCACGCCGAGGTCGCCGCCCTCGACGACGGACTTCTTGCTGTCGACGTACAGCTTCACCTTCTTCGGCGCGCCGCCCCAGTCCTCCAGGATGGCGTCGGACTTGCCGCTGTTGAGCGCGTCGAACGCGACCGACTCGTCGAGCTGCGTCAGCTCGACCTTCGTGTCGAGTTCGTTCTCGAGGAGGTACTTGGCGACGGCCGCGTTGGCCTCGGCGCCGACCCAGGACGGTACGGCGATGTTGACCGTTTCGGAGCCGCCGCCCGACGAGGAGGACGAGGAGTCCGTCTTGGCGGCGCCGCAGGCGCTCAGGCCGGTGACGCCCAGGACGACGGCGGTCGCGGTGGCGGCACGCAGGAGGTGCTTTCTGTTCTTCATGGCGTTCATCACGGGGTTCTTCATGTGAGCGTGTCTCTCGTTTCGGACAGGCAGGATGTTCCTGCGGGAGGCTGGGCCGGGTTGGGGACGGGCGTGCGGGCAGGCCTAGCGGGTGCCGGTCTTCCCGCCCGGCCGCTGTGTCGTGCGGTCCAGGACGAGCCCCAGCAGCACGATCGCGACACCGGCGGAGAGGCCGACGCCGAGCTGGCTCTTCTGCAGGCCGTAGACGACGTCGTAACCGAGCGCGCCGGAGCCGACGAAGCCGCCGACGATGACCATGGCGAGCACCAGCACGACGCCCTGGTTGAGCGCGAGCATCAGCGCGGGCCGGGCCAGCGGCACCTGCACCTGGCGGATCTGCTGGAAGGCGGACGCGCCCATGGAGCGGGCCGCCTCCAGCGTCGCGGCGTCGACCTGCTTCAGGCCCTGCACGGTGATCCGGACGACGGCGGGCAGCGCGTACAGCACGGCCGCGGCGACGGCGGCGGAACGGCCCACGTTGAACAGGGCCACCACCGGGATCAGGTAGATGAACTGCGGCAGGGTCTGCATGGTGTCCAGGACGGGCCGCAGCATGCGTTCAAGGAGCGGTAGGCGGGCCGCCGCCACGCCGATCAGGAATCCGAGCACCAGCGTGACGACCACGCCCGCGATCGCCTGCGACAGGGTGTCCAGGGAGTTGGTCCATACGCCGATCACGCCGACACCGGCCATCGCCAGGGCCGCGGTCGTCATCGCGCCCCAGCCGCCGGCGAGCAGGGCGAGGACGGCGGCCAGCAGGACCAGCAGCCACCACGGCACGCCGGTCAGGCCGTCCCGGAGCGGGTCGAGGACCCAGATGGTGAAGTTGTCCGCCCAGGTCCGGGTGCCGCCCAGCACGGGCACACCCTCGGCCAGGTGGCCGGTGAACCAGCCGACCGCGTCGTTGACGGGCGGGGCGATGTTCACCTCCCAGGCCTCGGGCCATCTGGCGATCAGAAGCCGCCAGCCGACCACGCCCAGCACGGCGCCGGAGCCTGCCGCCACGGCCCAGGCGCGCCGGCCGTGCAGCCAGGAGGATCCGGCCGGGGCGGCTCCCTCGCTGAGCCGCTCACCGGCGACGGCGGTGCTGCGGTCCAGCCAGACGGCCAGCAGCACGATCGGGATGCCCGCGGCGAGCGCCCCGCCCACGTCGACGGTGGACAGCGCGCGGAACACCTCCTCGCCGAGGCCGCCCGCGCCGATCACGGCGGCGATGGTGACCATCGACAGCGCCATCATGATCGTCTGGTTCAGGCCCAGCAGGATCTCCTTGCGGGCCAGCGGCAGCCGCGCGGTCAGCAGCCGCTGCACCGGGCTGGTGCCCAGCGACTTGGCCGCCTCCATGACCGACGGGTCGGCGCCGCGCAGGCCGAGCGAGGTCAGGCGGGCCATCGGCGGCGCCGCGTAGATGATCGTCGCGATCAGCGCGGACGGTACGCCGATGCCGAACAGCAGCACCAGCGGCAGCAGGTACGCGAACGCCGGCATGATCTGCATGGTGTCAAGGACCGGCCGCAGGATCCGCCCGAAGCGGTCCGACAGGCCGCCGCCGAGTCCCAGCAGGGCGCCCAGCACGGCCGAGACGGCGACCGCGACCGCCATGAGGGCGAGGGTCTCCATGGTGGCTTCCCACATGCCGAGCAGGCCGCACACCGCGAACGCGGCGAACGTGACGCCCGCGAGCTTCAGCCCGCGCCGGTCGCGCAGACCGCCGATCCGCCAGGACAGCAGCACGGCGGCCGCGATCACCGGGAACCAGCCGGCGGTCTCCAGCAGGTCGGTCATCCAGGTGACCGAGCTGTCGGACCAGTTGCTCAGGTGCAGCAGGAAGTAGAGGAACACCGGGTTGGTCTCCCGGTTGGTCACGACCCAGGTGTAGGCGTGGTCCAGCGGCGTCCTGACGTCGACGGTCAGCTCGGACGGCCAGGTCCCGCTGCCCCACAGGACGGCCGCCAGCGGTATGAGGACGGCGGCGGCGATGCCCAGCGGCAGCAGCCGGCGCACCCAGGGTCGGTGCAGCACCGAACCCGGCTCGGCGGCATCGGGTTCCTTCGCCGGTTCCACCGGCGCCGGCGGCGGGGCGGGGGTGAGGACGGTACTCATGCGGCCCACCCCCGGCCTCGGGGGGCGGGCCCGCGTATGTGGCGTATCACGCGGCCACCTCCTCGCGGTCCAGTCCGGCCACGACCCGCAGCAGGGCCACGTGGTCGACCTGGCCCAGGCATTCGCCGTCCTGCACGACGCAGGCGGGCCGGCTGGTGCGGGCGACGGTTTCGATGGCGTCGACGACGACCGTGTCGGGTGTGAGGGCGCCGGGGTGGTCGGGGCTGCCGCAGCCGCCGGGGCGCATGGCCGTACGGACGGTGATGACCTGCTCGCGCGGCACGTCGCGCACGAAGTCGCGGACGTAGTCGTCGGCGGGCGAGCCGACGATCTCCTCGGGGGTGCCGAGCTGCACGATCTCGCCGTCCCGCATCAGGGCGATGCGGTCGCCGACCCGCAGGGCCTCGCTGAGGTCGTGGGTGATGAAGACCATGGTGCGGCCCTCCTCGTCGTGCAGGCGGATGACCTCCTCCTGCATGTCCCGCCGGATCAGCGGGTCGAGCGCGCTGAACGGCTCGTCGAAGAGCATCACCTCGGGGTCGGAGGCGAGCGCCCGGGCCAGGCCCACGCGCTGCTGCTGACCGCCGGAGAGCTGGACCGGCCGGCGCTGTTCCAGACCGTCCAGGCCGACCTTGGCGACCATCTCCATGGCCCGGGCGCGCCGCTGCTCCTTGGACATGCCCTGGATCTCCAGGCCGTAGGCGACGTTGTCCAGGACGGAGCGGTGCGGCAGCAGGCCGAAGTGCTGGAACACCATGGCGGCACGGTGCCGCCGCAGCTCGCGCAGCCGGCTCTTGTCCATGGCGACGACGTCCTCGCCGTCGATCTCCAGCGTGCCGGAGGTCGGCTCGATGAGCCGCGTCAGACAGCGTACGAGGGTGGACTTGCCCGAGCCGGACAGGCCCATGACGACGAAGACCTCGCCCTTGCGCACGTCGAAGGAGACGTCCCGGACGGCCGCGGTACAGCCGGTGCGGGTGCGCAGCTCGGTCTGGGAGAGCCCGGCGAACTCCGGGTTGCCGGGGACGCGCTCGGCCTTCGGGCCGAAGACCTTCCACAGGTTGCGCACGCCGAAGACGGGCGGCTGCCCCGCCGGGTCCACGGGCCCGGTGTCCGTCCCGGGTCCGGTCCCGGGTTCGGGCTCGGTCCCGGTCCCGGGTTTCTTGGTTGTGGGTGTGCCGCTCATCGGGTCTGGTTCCCTTCACTGGTGTCGGCCAGCAGTTCAGCTGCTTTCTCGCCGACCATCAGCACGCCGATCATCGGGTTCACGGAGGGCAGGGTCGGGAAGACGGACGCGTCGACGACTCGTACGCCCTCCAGGCCACGGACCCTGAGTTCGGGGTCCACGACGGCGAGCCGGTCGTCGGCGGCGCCCATCCGGCAGGTGCCCGCCGGGTGATAGACGGTGTGGTGCGCCTTGCGCAGCAGCTCGCTGAGCCGTTCGTCGTCGGTCACATCGGGCCCCGGGAACACTTCCCGCTTCAGCCAGCTCGCGAACGGTTCGGTCCCGGCGATCTCCCGGGCGATCCTCACACCGTCGACGAGCGTCCGGGCATCGTAGCCGTCCTCGTCGGTGAAGTAGCGGAAGTCGAGGGCGGGCTTCTCGTTCGGGTCGGCGCTCTTCAGGTACAGGCGGCCGCGGGCGCGGGACTTGGGGATGTTCGGCGTCATCGACACACCGTGCGGGGGCCGTTGGTAGCCGAGCCGCTCGGGGTTGTCGGTGAACGGGATCTGGTAGAAGTGGAACATCAGGTCGGGCAGGTCCTGCGCGGCGTCCCGGCGCACGAACAGCGCGGCGTCGGAGTCCATCGCGGAGTTCTCCGGCAACGGACGCTCCGTCTCCCACACGATGACCGACTCGGGATGGTCCTGGAGGTTCTCGCCGACGCCCGGCAGGTCGTGCACGACCGGGATGCCCAGCGCTTCGAGATCCTGGCGCGGCCCGATCCCGGACAGCATCAGCAGCCGCGGCGAGTCGACCGCGCCCGCGCAGACGACGACCTCGCGGCGGGCGGTGATCAGCTGCTCCCCGCCGTCCTCGGTGCGCACGCGGACTCCGGTGGCGCGCTTGCCGTCCAGCTCCAGCCGGTACGCCCAGGTCTCCAGCAGCAGCGTCAGGTTCGGCCGGTCGCCGGCCTCGATGTGGGGGTGGAGGTAGGCGACGGAGGCCGAGGAGCGCTTGTTGTCCTCCGGGTGGTAGGCGAGGTCGAGGAAGCCGACGCCCTCGTGGAAGGGCTTGTCGTTGAAGCCGACCACCTCGGGGACGTCGAGGGCGGTCCTGGCCGCCTCGATCCAGTCCTTGGCGATGGCGTTCTGGTCCTTGTCGGCGACCCGCACGATGTTGTTGCGCAGCCGCGCCCAGTAGGCCTCCATCTGCACCGTGCCCCAGCCGGTGGCGCCCGCGGCCTCCCACTCGTCCCAGTCGGAGGGGAGCGGCTTGAAGGCGATGAGCGTGTTGTGGGAGGAGCAGCCGCCCAGGACGCGGGCGCGGCTGTGCCGGATGTGGGAATTGCCGTGTGGCTGCTCGGTGGTGGGGTAGTCGTAGTCCAGCTCGCCGCCGAGCAGGCCCATCCAGCGGCGCAGGGTCAGCACGTCGTCACGGCCGACGTCGCTGGGACCGCCCTCGATGACGGCGACGGTGACGTCCGGGTTCTCGGTGAGGCGGGAGGCGATCACCGATCCCGCGGTGCCGCCGCCGATGACGACGTAGTCGTAGACGGAAGGGGTATCGGGCATGGAGGTACTCCAGGGGCGAGCGGATGGAAGCGGGGAGGGGGACCGGGTGGGTCAGCCGGCGAACCAGCGGACGGGCTTCGGCGCGAGGTTCTGGTAGACGTGCTTGCTCTCGCGGTACTCGGCCAGGCCCGCGGGGCCGAGTTCGCGGCCGACGCCGCTCTTGCCGAAGCCGCCCCACTCCGCCTGCGGCAGGTAGGGGTGGAAGTCGTTGATCCACACGGTGCCGTGCCGCAGCCGGCCCGCGACCCGGCGGGCCCGTCCCGCGTCGGCGGTCCAGACGGCACCGGCCAGACCGTACTCGGTGTCGTTGGCGAGGGCCACGGCCTCGTCCTCGGTGCGGAAGGTCTCGACGGTGAGGACCGGTCCGAAGACCTCCTCCCGTACGACCCTCATCTCCCGGTGGCAGTGGTCGAGGACGGTCGGCTCGTAGAAGAAGCCGCTCTCCGGGCGCTGGGGCGACGGCTCGGGGCGCTTGCCGCCGCAGCGCAGCTCGGCGCCCTCGGCCAGCGCGGAGGCGACGTAGTCCTCGGTCTTGGCGCGCTGCCGCTCGGAGACGAGCGGCCCGCACTCGACGCCCTCCTCGGTGCCGCGGCCGAGGCGGATCCTCGTCGCGCGGCGGGCGAGTTCGGCGACGAAGCGTTCGCGGACCGACTCCTCGACGATGAGGCGGCCGCCGGCGGAGCAGACCTGCCCGCTGTGGATGAAGGCGGCGTTGAGGGCCTGGTCGACCGCGGTGTCGAAGCCCTCCTCGGTCCCGCAGGCGTCGGCGAAGACGACGTTGGGGTTCTTGCCGCCGAGTTCGAGGGCCACCTTCTTGACGGTGACGGCGGCGGACTGGGCGACCTTGGTACCGCTGATCAGGCCGCCGGTGAAGGAGACCAGGTCGACGTCGGGGTGTTCGGCGAGCCGGGCGCCGACGGTGTGACCGGGACCGGTGACGATGTTCGCGACACCGGTGGGGAGCCCGGCCTCGGTCAGGAGGTCGATCAGGGCGATCGTGGTGAGCGGCGTGATCTCGCTGGGCTTGATCACGAAGGTGTCGCCGGCGGCGAGTGCCGGGGCGATCTTCCAGCTGGCCTGGAGGAGCGGGTAGTTCCAGGGCGTGATCATCGCGCAGACGCCGACCGGCTCGTGCACGACGACGCTGTGGACGTCGGGCGAGCCCGCGTCGACGACCCGGCCGGCCCCCTCGCCCGCGACCAGGTCGGCGAAGTAGCGGAAGGCGTCGGCGACGCAGTCGATGTCGACGCGGCCCTCCTCGACGGTCTTGCCCGCGTCGCGGCTCTCCAGCAGGCCGAGCTGCTCGCGGTCGCGCACGAGGAGGTCCGCGACGCGGCGCAGCAGGGCGGCTCGCTCGGCGACCGGGGTGTGCGGCCAGTCACCCGCGTCGAAGGCGCGGCGGGCGGCCGCCACCGCGAGATCGGTGTCCTTCTCGTCGCCCTCCGCGACCACGGCGAACGGCAGGGCGTCCGCGGGATCGAGGATCTCGCGCGTGGCGCCGGAGGACGCTTCCAGCCACTCGCCCCCCGCGTGAATGGTGCGGTGCGTCCGCTCTGCCGGTGTTTCCGTTCCGTTCGCCATGATCGATATTGCCTTCCGTTCCTGATCAACCCCCCTGTGTCACACACGTGTCACTCCTGGGGACCGTGGGCCCCTGCCCCACAGCGCCCCATGCATGCCAAATCGATGGCTGAAAGTGTGACGCATCACTGAGGAAAGGAAGAAAAGGGACGAAGTGCTTGTGGATCCGGCGAGAACCGGCCGCTCTCCGAGCTCGCGGACAGGGACGCCCCGCGGGCGCCGGAAGCGGAAACACGGAACGCGGGAACGCGGACGGGCCCCGTCCCGGCCTGAACCGGGGCGGGGCCCCTGCGAGGCCGTCGGCGGACGGCCCCGGAAGCGGGTGGGATCGGAGGTTCAGAGCAGGCCGAGACCGCGGACCGCCTCGCGCTCGTCCGACAGCTCCTTGACGGAGGCGTCGATGCGGGCGCGGGAGAACTCGTTGATGTCCAGGCCCTGGACGATCTCGTACGTGCCGTCCTTCGCGGTGACCGGGAAGGAGGAGATGATGCCCTCCGGGACGCCGTAGGAACCGTCCGACGGGATGCCCATGGAGGTCCAGTCGCCCTCGGCGGTGCCGTTGACCCACGTGTGCACGTGGTCGATGGCGGCGTTGGCGGCGGAGGCGGCCGACGAGGCACCGCGGGCCTCGATGATGGCGGCGCCGCGCTTGGCGACGGTCGGGATGAACTCGTCGGCCAGCCACTTCTCGTCGTTGACCGTCTCGGCGGCGTTCTTGCCGGCGACCGTGGCGTGGAAGATGTCCGGGTACTGGGTGGCGGAGTGGTTGCCCCAGATGGTCAGACGCTTGATGTCGGCGACCGTCGAGCCCGTCTTCTTCGCGAGCTGGGTCAGCGCGCGGTTGTGGTCCAGGCGCGTCATCGCGGTGAAGCGCTCGGCCGGTACGTCCGGAGCGGCGGCCTGGGCGATCAGGGCGTTGGTGTTGGCCGGGTTGCCGACGACGAGGACCTTGATGTCGTCCGCGGCGTGGTCGTTGATGGCCTTGCCCTGCGGCTTGAAGATGCCGCCGTTGGCCTCCAGGAGGTCACCGCGCTCCATGCCCTTGGTGCGGGGGCGGGCGCCGACGAGGAGGGCGACGTTGGCGCCGTCGAAGGCCACGTTCGGGTCGTCGGTGATCTCGATGCCCTGAAGGAGCGGGAACGCGCAGTCGTCCAGCTCCATCGCGGTGCCCTCGGCGGCCTTGAGTGCCGGAGTGATCTCCAGGAGGCGCAGCTTGACCGGCACGTCCGCGCCGAGCAGCTGGCCGGAGGCGATGCGGAAGAGCAGGGCGTAACCGATCTGGCCGGCCGCGCCGGTGACGGTGACGTTCACGGGAGTGCGGGTCATGGCGTTCTCCGTATGACAGCTGGCGGTGGGGCGTCCCTGCCCCGGGCGTTTGATCGATCTCTTGGCGTCAAGAGATCGATCCAGCGGTCAGGCTATCGCGCCCGTGGTGTCCGGCACGTCCGGGTCGGTGTGGCCCGGCCCACAGGACCGCCCCGGATCGCCCGCACGCCCGGCGGCGGGCACGTGCAAGCGGGACAGGCGAAAGAGGCGGCCGCCTGTCCGGGAGAGGGGGGACGAAGGCGACCGCCGTTCGGGGGTGCCGTTGCCGGACTCCCGTGGGGGGTACTTGTCGCGTTCCCGTGAGGCCGCGGGGCATGCCTGCCGCGGGCGGACTTTCCTCGTTCGCCCGCTCAGTCTCCGCGTCGGTCACCGCGTGCAGCCCTGGGCGCCCGCGGCCGGCGTCACGCAGGCCCTGGCGTCGGCCGCGGACTTCACCGCCACCATCGGGGTGTAGGCGCTGGTGTCGCCGGCCCCGGAGACCGTGCCCGTCTGCCGGTTCTCGCCGCCCGCGCGCACCTGGACCTCGTCGCCCTGGGCCGCCTGGGTGACCCGGGCCCACGCGGCGCCGCAGGTCTTGCTGTACCGGACCTCGACGGCGGCCGTGCCGACGGTGGCCGTCGCCGCGGTGGTCACCAGATCGCCGCCGCAGCCCATGACCTCCGGGTCCTTGCCGGTGCAGGCGTCGCCACTGCACTTCACGCCCGGCGGCAGCCGGGGCTTGCTGCTCACGGTGGGTGACGGGGAGGGTTTGGTGCCCTCGTCCTTCTTGTCACCGCCGTCGTTCAGGAGGAAGAAGGCGCCCGCGATCACCACGAGCACACCGACGGCACCCGCGACGAAGGTCGTCATCCGTTTGTCGCCGCCCCCGGAGGAGGGTCCGCCCCGACGGGAACCGCCGGGCGGGGGATCGCCGTAAGCGCCCGCGGGGACCGGGCCGTTCGGCGTGCCGAAACCGGGCATCGGCGCGGGTGCGGCCGGTCGCGCCGCCTCTCCGGGGCCGGCCGGGTTCCCGGAGCCCGCCGTGCGGTCGCCGGTCGGCGCGGGGCCCCGGTATCCGGCCAGGCCCCACGAGTTGCCGTCGGTCGCTCCGCCGGAGGAAGGGACGGACGGGGCGCCGGGGCCACCACCGCCCCGGACCGCGCCGAGCGCCGAGTCGGGGCTGTCGGCGGCCGTCGGCTGCGCCGGGACCGTCGGCGGCAGTGTGGGCGCCACACCGGCCGGCCCGGCGATCCCGGGCGCGACCGACGCACCGCCGCCGCGACGGCCGGTCCGGCTCCCCTTGCCGGTCCCGCCGCCGTCGCCCGTTCCGGTCCCGGAACCGCCCGACTTGGTGGCGGGCGTGCCCAGTTCGCCGAGCGCGGCGCGCGCCTGGGAGATCCGGATGGCCTCCATGGTCATGTCGTGGCGCATCTCCGAGCGGCTCCAGGCGCGCTCGGCCAGCTCCCACATGGTGGTCAGGTGGACGGGATTGGTCTCCGTCACCTCGGCCAGGGCCACGACGGCGCCCTTCGGCGCCAGCAGCCGGCCGTTCAGATAGCGCTCCCAGGACGTCTTGCTGTAGCCCGTGGCGTCGGCCACCGACGCGACGCTCAGGTCACTGCGGTCCACGAGTCGGCGCAGCTGACTGGCGAACTCCCTGATCTGCGGATCGAGTTCATCCGGCAAGGCCTTCCAACGAGGCACTGCTTCCCCCTCTTCCCCCCGGTGACGTGCTGGTCGTTCCCCCGCTGGTCCCCGCGTGCGGCGACCCGCGCGCGGTACCGGTTCTGGCTACCCACAGGGACGCGCCCGTTCTGGCTACCCACAGGGATGCGCCCGATCAATATCTCGGTTCCCGGGGTGAGGGCGCACAGGAGCACAGAGGCCGCGAGTGTGCACCGTCGCACGCCCACCGGCCCGTGGTCCAGTGTCCCACCGGCCTTCCCGGGCCCTGGACGGAACCCCCTACGCCGGCCGCGGTACCGGACGACCTGGCGGTGGGTCAGTGAACCAGCCGCCGCTTCCGCACACGGAACGCACCTGGCCGGTCGCGTACGGCACACCGGCGGACACCTGTCCCACGGCAGCGTAGCGGAGTAGCGGAACGGTCACTTCCGTGCCACAGCGCCCTGGCAGACGTTGAACAGGTCGTTCCACGTGCAGGAAGGTGGGGACCGGCGGCGGCCCGTCCTTCCACGGGGGTGAGGACGGGCCGTCGTTCGAGCGGTGCGACGGTCCTAGCCGCTTACGGTGAAGTGCAGCAGATCGTTCAGGAACGGGATCTTCAGTGGCGCGTCCGGCTGTGCCATCAGCGCCAGCATGGCGATCGCGGTGCCCAGCACGCCGTAGGTGACGATGTCCGTGAAGCGCGAACGCACCGCGAGCATGCCGACGTCCCGCACGAACCAGCGCAGCGCGGCGCCGAACAGCAGCGCGGCGCCGATGAGCACCAAGCCCCACCGGAAGACGCCGAGCCCGGTGATCAGCAGGCCGGTTCCGACCAGGACGACCACGGTGAGCACCGGCCACTGCCGGGCGGGCGCGGGGGCGTCACGGCCCGCGGCCCGGCCGCCGCCCTCGGGGCGGGCGGTGTCGCGGGTGAAGAGCGGGAACCGGCGCGTGACGCGCCGTGGCCGCCCCTGGGCGTCGGGCGCGCTGACGGGGTCGCGGACGGTGACGTCCTCCGGGTGCCCCGAATGTCCGGCGTGCGCCGAGACCCCCGGGTCCCTGACGCTCTCCGACGCGTCCGCGCCTCCCGGGGTCCGCGGGGTGTCCGAGGGCCCCGCCTCCCCCGCGGCGCCCGCCCGCTCGGCGTTGGTGCCCTCAGCCGGCACTGCGCTCCGCCGCCTCCACCACGTTGACGAGCAGCTGGGCCCGGGTCATGGGACCGACGCCGCCCGGGTTCGGGGAGATCCAGGCGGCCACCTCGGCGACGCCTGGATGGACGTCGCCCATGATCCTGCCCTCGGCGTTGCGGGAGACGCCGACGTCGAGGACGGCGGCGCCCGGCTTGACGTCCTCGGGGCGGACCAGGTGCGGGGAGCCGGCCGCGGCGATCACGATGTCCGCGCGCCGTAGGTGGGCGGCCAGGTCCCGGGTGCCGGTGTGGCACTGGGTCACGGTGGCGTTCTCGCTGCGCCGGGTGAGCAGCAGCGGCATCGGGCGGCCGATGGTGACACCGCGGCCGACGACCACGACCTCGGCGCCCTTGGTCTCGACGCCGTAGCGGCGCAGCAGGGTGAGGATGCCGTTGGGGGTGCAGGGCAGCGGTGCCGGCTCGTTCAGGACGAGGCGGCCCAGGTTCCTCGGGTGCAGGCCGTCCGCGTCCTTGTCCGGGTCCATCAGCTCCAGGACGCGGTTCTCGTCGATGCCCCTGGGCAGCGGGAGCTGGACGATGTACCCGGTGCAGGCGGGGTCCTCGTTCAGCTCGCGGACGACCGCCTCGATCTCCTCCTGCGTGGCCGTGGCCGGCAGCTCGCGCTGGATGGAGGCGATGCCGACCTGGGCGCAGTCGCGGTGCTTTCCGGCGACGTACTTCTGGCTGCCCGGATCGTCACCGACCAGGACGGTGCCGAGGCCGGGCGTGACACCCCTCTCCTTCAGCGCCGCCACACGGGCGGCCAGTTCGGACTTGATCGCGGCTGCGGTGGCCTTGCCATCGAGAATCTGGGCGGTCATACCCCCATCCTCGCGGATGACCGGCCCCCGGTTCCAATCAGGTCGGCACGCGGGCACCGCGCCGGAGGTTCCAGGGCGCCGCGGGACACGTCCCGCCGTATCCGTTCATGATCGACGTTGTTGCACTTGCGCAACGCCTCGCGGGCGGGCTGGACAAGTAAGAGTTCGGTCAAGAACGATTGGGTGACACAGTGCCGCGGGGCCGTACCGGGGGGACGAACCGCTACGAAGAACTCCTCCGAGTCGAGCCGCGCGTCGTCCCCGCACTTGACAGCGACGGAGGAACACCCGCCATGAGTTTCGGCGACCCGAACAACCCCTACGGCCCGCCCCAGGGCGGCCAGCAGCCGGACCACGGCTACCCCCAGCAGCAGCCCCAGGGCCAGCCCGGCTACGGCTACCCCCAGGCACCGCCCGTGCAGCAGCCGTACGGCGCCGCTCCCACGACCATGCCCGGCACGGTCAACACCGCCCGGGTGCTGCTCTGGGTGATGGTGGGCTTCCAGGTCATCGGCACGGTGCTGTTCGCCATCTCGGCCGCGGCCGTCGACCAGGCCAAGGACGACGCCGCGTTCGAGGAGTTCGCCGACTACCCGACCGGTGTCCTGTGGGGCTTCATGGTGCTGGCGCTGGTCTGGGGCGTCTGGGCGGCGTTCCTGGCCGCGAAGTTCAACTCCGGCGGCAACGGCCTGCGCGTGACCACCCTGGTCTTCGGCATCCTCACCGCGATCCTCGCCCTCTACCCGTTCACCATCGCGGGCATCGTCCACCTCGTGTTCGGCATTCTGATCGCCGTGTTCGTCGGCAACTCGAAGGGCTCGGCCTGGTTCAAGCGACCCCGCTACTGAGAAGCGCCGAGCGCTTTCTCGCCGATCACGTCCCAGGGCCGTGTCTCACCCGTACGAGGGGGGCACGGCCCTGACGCGTCGCCCTAGTCTGGTCCGGGTAGCCGTCAGGCACGGGGAGACGCACCTTGTACGGCATCATCGTGGTACCTCCGCCGCCCCCGGAGGCCGGACACACCCGCACCCAGCTCCGGCTCGCACCCGGCGAACGGCTCGTCTTCGGGCGGTCCGTGCCCGAGGGCGGCCTGCTGATCGGCCAAGCTGCACCGGGCTGGCTGGGTGCACGGCGACCTGAAACCGGCCAACGTGCTGCTGATGGCGGACGGTTCGGTACGGCTCGCCGACTTCAACATGGCCGCCGAGCTGGAGGGCACCCACGCCTGCACGCCCGCCTTCTCCACCCCGGACCACACCCCGCCCGAGCTGCTGTGGTCCGAGATCGGCGAACGGGGCCGCCGGACCCGCCCGTCCGCCGACGTGTGGGCTTTCGGCGTCCTGGCCCACCTGGTGCTCACCGGGTCCTTCCCGCTGCCCGGCGGCACCCCGGCGGCCCGCCGCGACGCCGCCGTGGCCTACGCCCGCGGCACCCACGAGCTGCGCCTGTCGCCCGAACCTCCCCCGCCCTGGCGGGAGATCGTGCGAGCGTGCCCGGCCCGTACGCACGCGGCCCGGATCGGCACCGACGCGCTGCTGCGGCGGGTGACGGGCGTGACGGAGAGCGCGAGCGGCCCGGCGAGGCTTTCGCTCCGGCCCCGCGCACGCCCCCGGCGGAGGGTCCTGGCCGCCTCGGCCGCGGGGCCGGCCGCCCTCGCCGCGCTCGGGTACGGCCTCGTCACCCGGACCGGCGACGGCCGGGAGTCCGCCGCGGGCCCGCACCACGGCGGCACCGCGAGCGTCTCCGCGGCCGCCTACGGCGCGGCCGAGCTGCGCACCGACCGGGACGTGCCGCCCGCCTACCGTCTGCTGATCGTGGAGACCGCGCACGACTGCGACCGCGAGGAGGTCAGCCCGGCGCTGGTCGCGGCCATGCTGAAGGTCGAGAGCGACTTCGATCCCGACCTGGCCGATCCGGCCAAGGACGAGTACGGCATCGCCCGCTGGACCCCGAGCGTGCTGCGCTGGTGGATGAACGAGGACGGCACACCGGGCGAGTCCGTCCCGGCCACCCCCGTTCCCGCCCGCCGAGTCCGTTCCGGCGATGGGCCGCTATCTGTGCTGGATCGCACCCCGCCTCGCCGCCGGGCTGCCGGGCGACCGCCGGGTACTGGTCGCCGTCGCCTACCGGACGTCGTACCGCAGGGTGAACGACGCGGGCGGGGTTCCCCCGAAGTACCACGACTACGCCGACCGCGTCGCTCACCACCTCAAGGAGTACACGCCAAGGCGGCGGAAGTGACCCTGTGACCTCCGAGGTGGACGGCGCCCCGCCGAGCGTCCCGGCGCCTGGGCCGCCCGCGAACGCCCGCCGTAGCCTGCCCGTCGTCGGACTGGGGGAGGTCGACCCCGAGCGATCGGGGGAGGGGACGAATCCGTGGGCAGTGGGACGAAGACGTGGGCAGTGTCATCGTCGAGCCCCGTCGTGCGGCGGCGTCACCGAACAGCTGAGGACCGGCACGGGTGATCGCGTCGGGTCCGGCAGGGCGGGATCCGGCGGCGGCCAACTCTCCATCGCGCACGAGGGGGTGCCGCGGGTCGCCGGGGAGATCGCGGCGCGGCCGGGCGCGATACGACGACAACGGCCCGCCGGTGGACCGGGGTGCAGCCGGGCGGGCCGCCCAACGCACCGGGGTGCAGCCGGGCGGGCCGCCCAACGCACCGGGGTGCAGCCGGGCGGGCCGCCCAACGCGTGCGGCTCAGTGGAAGAAGTGCCGCGTGCCCGTGAAGTACATCGTCACGCCGGCCTTCTTCGCGGCCTCGACGACCAGCTCGTCGCGGACCGAGCCGCCGGGCTGGACCACGGCCTTCACGCCCGCCCCGGTGAGGATCTCCAGGCCGTCCGGGAAGGGGAAGAAGGCGTCTGAGGCCGCGTACGCCCCCTGTGCGCGCTCGGTGCCGGCCCGCTCCACGGCGAGTTTCGCGGAGTCGACGCGGTTGACCTGGCCCATGCCGACGCCGACCGAGGCGCCGTCCTTGGCGAGGAGGATGGCGTTGGACTTGACGGCGCGGCAGGCCTTCCAGGCGAAGGACAGGTCGGCCAGCTCCGCCTCGGAGAGCGCCTCGCCGGTGGCGAGCGTCCAGGTGGCGGGGTCGTCGCCCTCGGCCTGGAGGCGGTCGGTGACCTGGAGGAGGGCGCCGCCGTCGATGGGCTTGACGTCGACGGGGTGCGCGGGGCTGTCGGGGCAGCGCAGGACGCGGATGTTCTTCTTCTTGGTGAGGGCTTCGAGGGCGCCGTCCTCGTAGTCCGGCGCGACGATGACCTCGGTGAAGATCTCGGCGACCTGCTCGGCCATCTCCTTGGACACCGGGCGGTTGACCGCGATCACGCCGCCGAACGCGGACAGCGGGTCGCAGGCGTGCGCCTTGCGGTGCGCCGCGGCGACGTCCGCGCCGACGGCGATGCCGCAGGGATTGGCGTGCTTGATGATCGCGACGCAGGGCTCGGCGTGGTCGTACGCGGCACGGCGGGCGGCGTCCGTGTCCGTGTAGTTGTTGTACGACATCTCCTTGCCGTGCAGCTGCTCGGCCGCCGCCAGGCCGCCCGTGCCGGCGGTGTAGAGGGCCGCGGGCTGGTGCGGGTTCTCGCCGTAGCGCAGGGTGTGGGAGCGCTCCAGGCTGGTGGCGAGGAACTCCGGGAACCGCGAGTCGTCGGCGGGCGCGTAGGACGAGGCGAACCAGGAGGAGACGGCGATGTCGTACTCCGCGGTGTGCCGGAAGGCCTCGGCGGCCAGGCGCTTGCGGGCGGCGAGGTCGAAGCCGCCGTCCTTGACGGCGGACAGCACGTCGGCGTACCGGGCGGGGCTGGTGACGACCGCGACGGAAGGGTGGTTCTTGGCGGCGGCGCGCACCATCGACGGTCCGCCGATGTCGATCTGCTCGACGCACTCGTCGTCGGTGGCGCCCGAGGCGACGGTCTCCCGGAACGGGTAGAGGTTGACCACGACCAGGTCGAACGGCGTCACGCCCAGCTCGTCGAGCTGCTGCCGGTGGCTCTCCAGGCGCAGGTCGGCGAGGATACCGGCGTGCACCTTGGGGTGCAGGGTCTTGACGCGCCCGTCCAGGCACTCGGGGAAGCCGGTCAGCTCCTCGACCTTGGTGACGGGGACGCCGGCGGCGGCGATCCGCCCGGCGGTGGACCCGGTCGAGACCAGTTCGACACCGGCCTCGTGCAGCCCGCGGGCGAGCTCCTCGAGACCTGTCTTGTCGTAGACGCTGACGAGCGCCCGTCGGATGGCCCGCTTGTTGCTCTCGGCGGTGGCGGTCACTGGATAACTACCTTTCGTCCCTCAATGCGATAGCCGTTGCGGGCGAGCCGCCCCACGACATCGACGAGCAGCCTTCGCTCGACTTCCTTGATGCGCTCGTGCAGAGCGGCACCTTCGTCCTCGTAGTCCTCGTCCCGGACCTCAACCACGCCCTGCGCGATGATCGGCCCGGTGTCGACACCGTCGTCGACGAAGTGGACGGTGCAGCCGGTGACCCTGGCCCCGTACGCGAGCGCGTCCCGCACACCGTGGGCTCCCGGGAAGCTGGGGAGGAGGGCCGGGTG
Source organism: Streptomyces sp. NPDC048392 (assembly GCF_043200575.1). Taxonomy (NCBI): domain Bacteria; kingdom Bacillati; phylum Actinomycetota; class Actinomycetes; order Kitasatosporales; family Streptomycetaceae; genus Streptomyces; species Streptomyces sp. NPDC048392. The sequence goes on along the minus strand of NZ_JBICYB010000002.1, from coordinate 415,299 downwards.
GGTGTTGACGAACCGCCCGCCGAACCGCGCGAGGAACTCCTTCCCCACGATCTTCATGAACCCGGCCGAGACGACGAGGTCGGGCTCGTGGGCCGCGACGGCCTCGGCGAGCGCCGCGTCCCACTCCTCGCGGGTCCCGTGGTCCTTGACCTTTCGTACGAAGGTCGGCACCCCGGCACGCTCGGCGCGGGCGAGCCCCTCGATGCCGTCGCGGTCGGCGCCGACCGCCACGACCTCGGCCCCGTAGGCCTCGACGCCGGTGTCGGCGATCTCGTCGAGGAGCGCCTGGAGGTTGGTGCCGGATCCGGAGACCAGCACGACGAGGCGCCTGGCTCGCTGGGCCACGGGCTTGGCGGCCACGGTGGGGGCCTTTCTCGGGGAAGCGGGTTTTTTGTACGGTCGTACGAATGCATCGCGCCCCGGGATACGGGGAAGTCTACGAAGCGGCCGACCGTCAGCAACGATACCGGCACACCGGACGGCCCCCTCGGGACGGGGGCGTGGCCGGAAGGTAGCGTCTGCGTGGAGCCGGACGGGGAACGCCGCCCGTGTGTCACGCGTTCACCAGACGTAGCGACCGTTCGCCCGTACCACCGGTTCGCCCGCTCGACCAGCCGCCCGTTCATTGTCGCCAAGGGGAAGACGCTCACTTGATGCCGGACCGCAGCCTGCGACTGCTCACCCTCCCCCAGCAGTCGGCGCAGCCAGGGGAGCGCAGCACCGTGTTGCTGCGGGAGCGCCCCTCGTCACCGTCCGACAGGCCTTCGGACCGGAGGGACGACGGCGAGCGGGACGGCGCCACCGACAAGGACAATCCGTTCGCACCGCCCCCGGAGGGCACGCCGGACCGCCCCTGGCAGCCGCGGCATCCCTCGGGCGACGGTGACTCCCAGGGCTCCTCCGGCTCCCAGGACGGCGGCGGGCGTTCCCCGTGGGGCGGCCAGTGGAGCGACCGGCAGCCCGGCCGGTCCCCCGACGGCTTCGGCGAGCGGCCCGGCGGATCCGAATCCGGATCCGGATCCGAGGGATCGGGCAGCGGCCAGGGCCCGCGCTGGGACCCGACGGACCCCGCCCAGCGGCGCGCCCGCTACGCCCTGCTGAGCGGCATGTGGGCCCTCTTCTTCGCCCTCTTCACCTGGCCGTACGTGGCCCTGCTGCTCGGCGCCCTCGCCCTGTACTGGGGCATCAGCGCGCTGCGGGCCAAGCCCCGCGCCGCCTCCGACCCGGACACCCCGGCCCCGCCCGCCGAGCAGACGGGCCGCCCGCAGCGCACCGCCGCGATCAGCGGCCTGGTCACGTCGTCCCTGGCCGTCGTCCTGGTCGCGGTGTCCTTCGGCGCCCAGCTGGCCTACAGCGACTACTACACCTGCCGCGACGACGCCCTGACCAACGTGGCGAAGCAGTCCTGCGAAAGCCACCTGCCGGAGCAGCTGCGCCCCCTGCTGGGCTCGGAGGACTGACCCCCCGCTTCTCGACGCCGGACGGAGCCTCCCGGCCCGACCGGCGTTCGAGGACCGCACGGGAACGACGCCGCCCCGGGCCGAAGCGGTCCGGGCGGCAGTTCCCGCGGGCGGGAACGGGAAGGGAGGCGGGGGGCGAGACACTCCCGCGGGCCCCCCGGACGCCCCGCCCTCATCCCCCACGGGGCGGCTCCACAGGCGCGTCGACCGGCAGGAAGTCGTACACCGCACCGTCGCCCGCGCCACCCCCGGGGTCGTCGTACAACCCGAACGGCACCGCGTCCTCATCCCCCTCCCGCTCACCCGCCTCGCCTCCGCCCTTCGCGTCCCGCTTCCACCACCGCCCCACGGGGGGCAACGAAACCCGCGTCCACCGGCGCCCGCCTGCGTCGTCCGCCTCACCGGCCCCCGCCGCCGCGACGGTCTCCGCACCGGTCCCCGCCGGCACCCCCGCCGCCGCCTCCCGGGCGGCAGCCCCGCGGCACCGCCACGTCCGCGCCACCACCGCCACCGGCACCGCCACCGTCCCGATCCAGGCCAGCGTCGCGCTCCCGGCCTGCCACCACACCGGCCCGAACCGGGCGAGTGCGGCACTCCCGAGCGGCCCGCCCGCGAACGCGGCCAGCAGGCCGACGAGGAGCGCACACAGGAAGGCGGCCACGGCGGCGGCGGCAGCGGTCCGCCGCCACGACCACACCCCGGTGTCGTCAGCACGGCCCGGGGTCGCGCCCGAGGACGCGCGCGGGGTGCCGTCCGAGTCCGCCCCCGGCGCACCCGCCGTGGCCGTCCGCGCCGTGAACCACCCCACCACGGCCCCCGCCGCCAGCGGCACCGCTCCGGACGCCCAGTGCAGCGGCGTACCGGGCCCCGCGTCCGGCACCGCCGCCAGCAGCGGGAACGGCGGCAGCAGCGGTGCGGGCGCGGAGGAGTAGGGGGCCACGACATGCCCGGCGCCGAGCACGAAGCCGGGACCGAGGGCGTACACCGCCGCCCACACCGCCGCGTTCGGCACCAGCGCCAGGCAGAGCAGCAGCACGGCGAACCTGCCCGACCAGCCCTCGGTCAGCCGCAGGAACGCCTCGCCGGCGGCGGCTCCGTGCCACACCAGCGACACCGCGAGCAGCAGCGCCCCGCCCCCGGCGAGCACCGCCGCGCCGGCGCCCGCGGCGCGCGTCGCGGCGCCCAGGCGCGCGTCCGGCTCCACCAGCAGCTCCCTCAGCTTGCGGGGCAGCACGCGCAGTGCCCGCCCCACCGGCCCGCCCGGCCGGCCGAACGCCGTCCACACACCGGCGCCCGCGGCGCCCATGGTGACCAACGGCAGACACACCGCCGCCCACCCCCACGAGGGCCGCAGCGCGCCGCCCTGCGCGTACAGCACGACGGGCGCGGCGACGGCGAGGTAGCCGATGACGACCCCCGTCCAGGCCACGCGGGCCGAGACGGGCGGCGGCCCGGCATCCGGGACGCCCTCCATCCACGCCGGGCGCACCCCGGCCCCCGCCCTCGCTCCCGCCCCCACGGCCACGCCCACGCCGTCCCCGGGGTCCGTGGCGTCCCGGGCGGCGCGATGCAGCAGCCACACGGGCAGGAGGAGGAACAGCAACGGGGTGACGCCGACGGGCGCGGGGATGCCGGAGAGCGTGTCGAGACGCGTCAGTTCGGCCCCGTGCGCCAGCACCCACAGCGCCGCGGCGACGTGGAGGGTGCCGCCGGGTCCGCTGTCGGGGTACGGCGAACTGATCCACAGCAGTGTCACGAGCGCGGCGCACGCCGACATGCCCAGCACCGCCGCGACCACGCCGCCCAGCAGGCCGGCGGCCAGCCCGGGCGACCGGTCGCGCCACCGGGCGTGCAGCAGGGAGAGCGGGGCGGGACGAGCGGTCGTCTGGATCACGCCCGCCATGCTCCCAACGACACGCGCTTTCCGGGTGTAACGGGCTAAGTCCCGTTGTGTCGCTCAATATATGTTTATGTACTTTTTCGTACGAAGGGGCATCCTGTGACGCCCAGCCCCGCAACCCCGCTCCCACCCCCCAAGGCACGCCGACGCCTGCGTGAGTCCGCCGCGCTGACCCAGACTCAGCTCGCGACCCGAGTGGGTGTCGCCCGACAGACGGTCCGTGCGTGGGAGAGCGGCCGCACGACTCCGCGAGGCCGGAAACGGGAGGTGTACGCGAGGTTGCTGAAAACGCTGGCCGAGGAAGACGCGGCACGTCGGGCGGGGCGGACACCGGAACGGGAACGGGAACGGGAACGGGAAAAGAAGCGGGGGCTCCAACGGACGCCGGTACCGGTGGCCGTGACCGCCACCGCGGCCGCCACGGCCACCGACAGCCCGGCACCGGACGCCCGTACGAAGCCGGACCGGACCGAGGAGACGGGGCCGCAGCGGGAGCCTGAGTCGCAGCCGGACCCGGAACCGGCGACCAAGTCACCGCCCGAGCCCGCGCCCGCGCCCGTGTCCACGCCTACGCCCACGCCCGTGCCCGCGCCCGTCGCGCTGACGCCCGCTCAGGCGTTCGACGCGCTGTACGAGTTCAGCGCGCCCGCCCTCGTACGGCAGACCTTCCTGCTGACCGGCCGTCGCGAGCAGGCGCGCGAGTCGGTGGAGCGGGCCTTCCAGACCGCCTGGGAGCGCTGGCCCGAGGTGGCCCGCGACCGGGACCCGGTGGGCTGGGTACGGGCGACGGCGTACGAGTACGCGCTCTCGCCCTGGCAGCGCTTCCGTCCGCGGCACCGGAACCAGGAGCCGCCGCCCGCCGACCCCGGCGACCGCACCCTGCTGAACACTCTGCTCAGGCTCCCCCCGCGGCACCGCCGCACGCTCGTGCTGTACGACGGCGTGGGCCTGGACCTGCCCGAGACCGCGGCGGAGACGGAGGCGAGCACCCCGACGACGGCGAACCGGCTGCTGCGCGCCCGCGAGACCGTCGCCGGCCGGCTGCCCGCGCTGGCCGACCCGCAGGTGCTGCACCGGCGGCTCGCCGAGCTGGCGTCGAACGAGCGGCTGCGGGCGGCGCGACCGCCGACGGTGCGGCGGGCCGGCGAGCGCCGGACGCGGTTCTGGACCCGGGCCGCGATCGCCTTCACGGCCGCCCTCATCGGGACCACGGCCCTGACCGTGCGCACCGCGCCCACGCACTACGAGCCGCCCGTGTCCCGCGGCGAGGCGGTGCGGGGGGTGCCGCCCCGGGTGGCGCCGGGTGCCCTGTCGGACGAGGAACTCGAGCTGCGGCAGAAGCTGCGTGACCAGTTGCAGGACGGGCCCGAACGGCTGAGCCCGAAGCTCGAATGACGGGGTGCCGCGGCCCCCGGAACGCCGAGTGGCCCGCCCCCCTGTGGACAGGGGGCGGGCCACTCGGCGTGACAACGGCGCGCGACGCGCGGCGGTGCGGTGTCAGCCGGCCAGGATGGTGCGGGCGAGCTTCGCCGTCTCGGTCGGCGTCTTGCCGACCTTGACGCCGGCGGCCTCCAGGGCCTCCTTCTTCGCCTGGGCGGTGCCGGACGAACCGGAGACGATGGCGCCGGCGTGGCCCATGGTCTTGCCCTCGGGCGCGGTGAAGCCCGCGACGTAGCCGACGACCGGCTTGGTCACGTTCTTCGAGATGTACTCCGCCGCACGCTCCTCGGCGTCGCCGCCGATCTCGCCGATCATGACGATGAGGTCGGTGTCGGGGTCGGCCTCGAACGCGGCGAGCGCGTCGATGTGCGTGGTGCCGATGATCGGGTCGCCACCGATGCCGACGGCGGTCGAGAAGCCGATGTCACGCAGCTCGTACATCATCTGGTACGTCAGCGTGCCGGACTTCGAGACCAGGCCGATGCGGCCCGGCTTCGTGATGTCGCCCGGGATGATGCCGACGTTGGACTGGCCCGGCGTGATGATGCCGGGGCAGTTCGGGCCGATGATCCGGGTCTTGTCGCCCTTCTTGCCGGCGTACGACCAGAAGGAGGCCGAGTCGTGCACGGCGATGCCCTCGGTGATGACGACGGCCAGCGGGATCTCGGCGTCGATGGCCTCGACGACCGCGTCCTTGGTGAACTTCTCCGGCACGAAGATGACTGAGACGTTGGCGCCGGTCTTCTCGATGGCCTCCTTGACGGTGCCGAAGACCGGTACCTCGTTGCCGTCGAAGTCCACGGAGGTGCCCGCCTTGCGCGGGTTCACGCCGCCCACGACCTCGGTGCCGTCACCCAGCATGAGCTTGGTGTGCTTCATGCCGGTGGCGCCGGTCATGCCCTGGACGATGACCTTGCTGTCCTTGTTGAGCCAGATAGCCATGGTGTGTTGGTGTCCTCGTCCTGAGTGCTTACTTGGCAGCGGCGTGAGCCAGCTCGGCGGCCTTGTCGGCCGCGCCGTCCATGGTGTCGACGCGCTGCACCAGCGGGTGGTCGGCGTCGGTGAGGATCTTGCGGCCCAGCTCGGCGTTGTTGCCGTCGAGGCGGACGACGAGCGGCTTCTCGACCTTCTCGCCGCGGTCCTCCAGGAGCTTCAGCGCCTGGACGATGCCGTTGGCGACCTCGTCGCAGGCGGTGATGCCGCCGAAGACGTTGACGAACACGGAGCGGACGTCCGGGTCGCCCAGGATGATCTCCAGGCCGTTCGCCATGACCTGGGCGGAGGCACCGCCACCGATGTCCAGGAAGTTGGCGGGCTTCACGTTGCCGTGCTTCTCACCGGCGTACGCGACGACGTCCAGGGTGCTCATGACGAGACCCGCGCCGTTGCCGATGATGCCGACCTCGCCGTCGAGCTTGACGTAGTTGAGGTTCTTCTCCTTGGCGGCGGCCTCGAGCGGGTTGGCCGCGGCCTTGTCGTGGAGGGCCTCGAAGTCGGGGTGCCGGAACTCGGCGTTGTCGTCCAGCGACACCTTGCCGTCGAGGGCGATGACCTCCCCGGAGACGACCTTGGCCAGCGGGTTGACCTCGACCAGGAGGGCGTCCTCCTTGATGAAGGTGTCCCACAGCTTGACCAGGATGTCGGCGACCTTGTCGGCGACCTCGGCCGGGAACTTCGCGGCTTCGACGATCTCGCGCGCCTTCTCGGGCGTCACGCCGTCGATCGCGTCGATCGGGGTCTTGGCGACGGCCTCCGGACGGGTGGCCGCCACCTCCTCGATCTCCACGCCGCCCTCGACGGAGGCGATGGAGAGGAAGGTGCGGTTGGCACGGTCGAGGAGGAAGGAGACGTAGTACTCCTCGACGATCTCGGGCGCGGTCTCGGCGATCATCACCTTGTGGACCGTGTGGCCCTTGATGTCCATGCCGAGGATGTCCGTCGCGCGGGCGACGGCCTCGTCCGCGGAGGCGGCGAGCTTGACGCCACCGGCCTTGCCGCGGCCACCGACCTTCACCTGAGCCTTGACGACGGACTTGCCGCCCAGACGCTCGGTGATCGCGCGCGCCGCCTCAGGCGTGTCGATGACTTCACCGGCCAGCACCGGTACATCGTGCTTGGCGAAGAGGTCCCTCGCCTGGTACTCGAACAGGTCCACGCGCTTCCGTCCCTATCAGTGATCTCGCGGTTCGTTGGATGCGTGGGCGTGCCGCGAAGGGCAACGTGACGTCCGCTGTGAGTCACAAGGGGGGCGCACACGGTGTCCGAGCGCGCGGCATGTCCGTCTCGCAGGTTATCGCCGCATGCGGAGGGTCTCTAAATCGTGGGTCACACCTGAGCGGTGATGCCTGTCACATGATGCCGCGCTCACTGGCACGCGGTGCCGGTTGTGAGGGGCGGGCGGGACGCGAGGAGGGCGCCGGGCGCACCGGCGAAGGGCCTCACCGGGCTGGGGTTGACCCGGTGAGGCCCGGGCGCCCCCGGCGGGCCGCACGGGTGCGGTCCACCGGGGCGCGGGCCGACTGGTCCCCACCCCAATGGGGACCAGTCGGCCCGGACCGCGGGGTTTCGGCCGGACGGAGGCCGACGGCTTTCGGCCGTCCGGGGCCTGCCGCCCCGCGGAGTCCGTGTCTGCCGCAGTGCTCGCCGCGCGGCGCCGGGGCCCGGGGCGCCCGGGTCACGAGGCCCGGGTCACGAAGCCCGGGGCCCGGGGCGTCCGGGTCACGAGTCCCGGCCCACGAAGCCCGGGGCCCGGGGCCACGAGGCGGCGTGCGCCGGATGTCGGCTGGGGGCGTCCGGTACGCCGGGCGGGGCGTCCGGTACGCCGGAGCCCGGATGACCGGCGCGGGTCCCGTTGTCCGGATGCCGGGCGCGCGAGGCGGCCGGGCGCGGGAGGGCGGGCGCGGGGCGTCCGGACGGTGAGCCGGTCTCTCTGCCCGTGCGGCGAGTGTGCGGCGGGTGTGCGGCGGCGGCCGTCTAGGCGGGTGAGACGGGGATGTCCCGGTACGGCTCCCCGGCCCCGGCCGCGTCGGCGTGCTCCGGGGCGTCAGGCACGAGCCGGAACGGGATCCGGTGGTCCGGGGTGACCGCGCGCGCGTCGCCGTGGCGCGTCGCCCCCTGGTCGGCGCCGGACGCGGTACCGAGCTCCCCGTCGGGATCGCCTGAGGGCGCCCGGTGGGCGGGGGCGTACTCGGCGGGCACGGCTCGGCGGGTGTCGACGTGCGCGGCGGGCTCCGCGTCCCCGCCGGGCTCCGGGCCGTACCCGACGCGTGCCGGGCTTGCGGCCCCGTCGCGGACCCGGGAGCCGACGGCATCGGGCGGGCCGCCGGAACGGGAGACGTCCGGCACCACCGAGGAAGGATCGGGCCGCGACTCGGGGACGGCCGACCGCGAACGACCGGAAAGGTCGTCGGTCGAGTCGGTGGAACCGTTCGGATCGGACGAGTCGGCCAGGTCGGACGAGACGCTCCGGTCGGAAGAGTCGCTCCGGTCGGACGGGTCGGCCGGGTCCGGGAGCACCGGCAGCGGGGGCGCGGAAGGGAGCGGAAGCGTCGGCAGCGCCTCCAGCGGCGGCACCTCGGCCCGCGCGACCGCCCCGAGCTCCTCGGTCAGCGTCTCCACCGTGTCACCGACCGGCCGCACGACCCGGTCCTCCACGGCCCGGACGACGTCCCCGGAGACGGGACGGAGGTCCGTGAGAACCGCGCCGGGGCCCGAACCCGTGATGCTTCCGGCGTCCCCGGCCGATCCGACGCCCCGCGGGCTCTGCGCAGGGGTCGCGAGGACCCGGCCGACCGTCTCCGTCGGGGACGGCGCTCCGCCGGCCGCGTCCGCCCGCTGTCCGCAGACCACCCCGAGCACGAACAATCCGCCCACCAGCAGGCCCACGCGCAGCGCACGCCGCCCGGCCGCCGTACGCATGACGCGCAGAGCGGCACCGGGCAGGACTGCTGACCAGACCAAGAGGGGAGGTTCCTCCCGTACGACGGAACGGGCCGCGCGTCGAACAACGCGTCGACACGCCGCGCGATACTCGCACGGGGATCCGGAGGTTGCGCAACCCCGGCGTCACCGATCGTCGGTCATATCCGTTTTACCCGTTGGGGAACGGGCCGCCCCGGATCGACAAATCGTCACCCGGCATCCGGTATCGGCAGGGGCCGCTTCTCGATCGCCGCCGCCATCACCTCCGGGAAGAGATCGGGCGTGCAGGCGAAGGCCGGTGCGCCGAGCGCGGCGAGCGCCACCGCGTGTTCCCGGTCGTACGCGGGCGCCCCCTCGTCGGACAGGGCCAGCAGTGTCACGAACCGCACCCCCGCCGCCTTCATCGCCGCCACCCGCTTGAGCATCTCGTTCCGTATGCCTCCCTCGTACAGGTCGCTGATCAGTACGACCACCGTCTCCGCGGGCCGGGTGATCTGCGACTGGCAGTACGCCAGCGCGCGGTTGATGTCCGTACCGCCGCCGAGTCGCGTGCCGAAGAGCACGTCGACCGGGTCGTCGAGCCGGCCGGTGAGGTCGACGACCGCGGTGTCGAAGACGACGAGCCGGGTGTCGATCGAGCGCATGGACGCCAGCACCGCGCCGAACACGGACGCGTACACGACGGACGCCGCCATCGACCCGGACTGGTCGACGCAGAGGACGACCTCCTTCTTCACCGAGCGGGACGCCCGCCCGTGACCGACGAGCCGCTCCGGCACGATCGTGCGGTGCTCCGGCAGGTAGTGCTTGAGATTGGCCGCGATCGTGCGGTTCCAGTCGATGTCGTGGTGGCGGGGCCGGCTGGTGCGGGCGCCGCGGTCCAGCGCGCCGGTCAGGGCGGCACGGGTGCGGGTGGCGAGCCGCTTCTCCAGATCCTCGACGACCTTGCGCACGACTGCCCGCGCCGTCTCCTTCGTCGTCTCCGGCATCGCCTTGTTCAGGGACAGCAGGGTGCCGACGAGGTGCACGTCGGCCTCCACGGCCTGGAGCATCTCCGGCTCCAGCAGGAGTGTGGCGAGCCCGAGCCGGTCGATCGCGTCCCGCTGCATGACCTGCACGACCGAGGAGGGGAAGTAGGTCCGGATGTCCCCCAGCCAGCGCGCCACGGCGGGCGCGGACGCGCCGAGCCCCGCCGCGCGGTCCCGCCCCGCTCGTGGTGTGTCCCCCTTCCCGTAGAGCGCGGTGAGCGCGCCGTCCATCGCGGCGTCCCGTCCGGCAAGCGCGCGTCCGGTGCCGTCGGCCGGGTCACCGCCGAGTACGAGACGCCACCGCCGCAGCCGTTCCTGCGCCGCGCCGGCCTCCGGCTGGGTCGTCATGCGTCCACCCCCACCAGGTCGTTGTCACCGTCTCCCACCAGGTCCTTGTGGCCGGCTCTCGTCAGGTGGCCGGCGTCGGCCCCCGCCAGGTCCTTGTGGCCTGCCCCCGCCGGGTGGCCTGCGTCGGCCCCCGGCGGCCGGCCGCCCCTGCCGGGCCCGGTCCTCTCGTGGCCGGCGTCCGTCGTGTCCGCTCCGTGCGCGGTGTCCCGGCCCAGCAGCAGCCGGACCACCGGCAGCACCGCGTCGGCCCGCCCGGTGTCGAGGCCGGCCGCGAAGCCCGGGATGCCGGAACCGGCCGTCGTCACACTCCCCCGCGCCTCCGGTCCGAGCCTGACCAGCTCACCGAGGCTGCGGCGCACCCCCGGCTCGAAGACCGAGAAGGTGCGGCGCAGCAGGGGGAGCACGTCCGTGAACGCGTCCGCCGGCACACCGGTCAGCCAGGCGTCGATCAGGGCGAGCAGCCGCTCGTCGTGCAGGAGGAGCATGCCGCCGCCCGAGCCACCGCCGACGAAGCCCTCGATCCAGGCCGCCGCGTCCGCCGGTGGCGTCCCCGGGGACAGCACCAGGCCCATGAGCCGTGCCGCCGCGTCCGGCGCCAGCCCGCCGTCGTCCAGGAGGAGCCGTACGGCACGCCCTCGGACGACGCCGGGCACGGTGTCCCGCGCGGAGAGGGTCCGCAGCACGGACTGCCACCGGGACCGCAGGTCGCCGCGGGCCGGCGAGGGGGCCTCGCCCAGCAGGCCCACCGCCGCGTGCACGGCGTCCACGTGCCGGCGCATCTGCTCGGCCGCGTCCGCGTCCAGTGCGGCACAGGCCGCGGGCAGGCCGACGAAGACGCGCTCGGCGAGACCCGCGGCGACCTCGGCCAACGCGCCGGTGTCCGTGCCGCGCACGTCGCCGTAGCGCAGCGAGCGGACGAGGGCCGGCAGGGCCCGGGCGAGGTGGCCGACGTCCGTGTCGAGCGCCGCCCGGTCGGCGAGTGTCCGCATCACCGGCGAGAGCGCGTCCGGCAGTTCGGCCAGCAGGCAGCGCTCGGCGAGCGCGGTGACGTCGGCGAGGTCCCGGGCGGTGACGGCGTCCGCCTCGGCCCTGGCGGTCGCGGCGGAGAGCACGGTCGTGCCCCATACCCCGGCCTCGGCGATGCGCACCGACAGCTCCGGCTCCCACCGCAGCCGCCACGTCTCCCGGAACGTGCCCGTGCTGCCCCGGGAGGCGGCCGGCGCGCCCCAGTCGACGCCCAGCAGCCGCAGCCGGTGCAGCAGTCTGCTGCGCCCGGCGTCGGTCTCCTTGCGCAGGTCGAGCTCCAGCTCCCGCTCCGGTGCCTCGGGCCTGAGCCGCAGCCGCCGCTGGCTCCGGGCCAGGTCCCGCTGCAACGGCACCGCGGGCGCCCCCGCGGGGACCTCACCCAGCACGTCCCCCACCACCAGGCGGTCGTGGACCAACGCCAGCGGCACGTCCGAGCCGTCGCACATCACCGCCCGCACGGCGTCCGTCGTCTCGCTCAGCCCGGGCAACGGGCGCCCGCGCATCACCGCGAGCGTCCCGGCCAGCCGCACCGCCTCGATCACGTGCGCCGGGGAGACGGCCCGGTCCTCGTCCCGCAGCAGCCCGGCCACCTTCGTCAGCCATCGCTCGACGGGCCGGTCGACCGCGGCGAACAGATGCCCGTACCAGCCCGGTGACTCGATGCCCGCCCCGTACCCGCCGGCCCGGGACAGTCTGCGATGGGTCCAGGGCACCCAGGTCATGTCGACCTTGGTCCTGGGCAGCCCCTTCAACAGGGCCCGGTCGGCGGCGACGGTGGCCTTCCGCCGCAGCGCGGGCACGTGCCACGCCCCGCAGACCACGGCCACACCCTCACCGAACTCCCGCCGCGCCCCCCGGACCTGGAGCCGCATGTACGCCTCCCGCACGAGGTCCCGGTCCTGCCCGCCGCCGTCCTCCGTCTCCCGCAGCGCCCCCATCGCCTCCTCCAGCGCCGTGAACGGCGCGAGCGCGTCCCCGCCCCCCGCTCCCCGGTGCTCGACGGCGTCCTCCCACCAGCGCTCGGGGTCGTCGTGACCGGCGGCCTCGGCGAGGGCGGCGAGCGGATCGCCCCGGACACCGGCGGAGGCCGCACCGGACTCCGCCCCCGCGTCCCGGTCGTCCGCCTGATCGTCCGCCGCCCGCCACGCCAGCGTGTGTGTGGCCGGGAGGTCGATGAAGCGTGCCGGGACGCCGTGCTCCAGGGCCCAGCGGACGGCCACCCACTCGGGGGAGAACTCGGCCAGCGGCCAGAACGCCGAGCGGCCGGGCTCGTCCACGGCGTGGGCGAGGAGCGCGACCGGCGGTCGCATGTCCTCGTCGGCGGCCAGCGGGATCAGCGCGTCGGCCTCCGGCGGGCCCTCGATCAGCACGATGTCCGGCCTGGCCGCCTCCAGCGCGGCCCGCACCGCCCGGGCCGACCCCGGCCCGTGGTGGCGTACGCCCAGCAGCAGCGGCCCGCCACCGGGCTCCCCGGGACGGCCGGCCTGCCAGCCGGATCCGTCGCTCGCGGCCCGGTCAGTGCCCGGCACTCCGTCCCCCTCCCCCACGGCTCCAGCCGGAGTCCTCGCCGTCCCCCGCCGGGCCGGCCACCACTGCCGCCGCCCCCGCTCCGTGTCGCGCCCGCATCGCCGTACCGTTCACACGGTCACCTCCCGGCAGGCCCGGTAGAAGTCCTGCCAGCCGTCGCGCTCGCGCACGACGGTCTCGAGGTACTCCTGCCAGACGACGCGGTCGGTGCCCGGGTCGCGGACGACCGCGCCTAGGACGCCCGCGGCGACGTCGGCGGCACGCAGCACTCCGTCGCCGAAGTGGGCGGACAGCGCGAGGCCGCCGGTCACGACGGAGATGGCCTCGGCCGTGGACAGCGTGCCGCTGGGCGACTTGACCTTCGTACGTCCGTCGCTCGTCAGGCCGTCGCGCAGCTCGCGGAAGACGGTGACGACACGGCGGATCTCGTCGGTGCCGTCGGGCGCCGACGGCAGGTCGAGGGAGCGGCCGATCTGGCCGACGCGGCGCGTGACGATGTCGACCTCGGCCTCGGCACTCTCCGGCAAGGGCAGCACCACGGTGTTGAAACGGCGGCGCAGGGCGCTGGACAGTTCGTTGACCCCGCGGTCGCGGTCGTTGGCGGTGGCGATCAGGTTGAAGCCGCGGACCGCCTGCACCTCCTGGCCCAGCTCCGGTATCGGCAGGGTCTTCTCGGACAGGATCGTGATCAGCGAGTCCTGCACGTCGGCCGGGATCCGGGTCAGCTCCTCCACCCGGGCGGTCGTGCCCTCCGCCATGGCCCGCATGACGGGGCTGGGGACGAGCGCCTCCCGGCTGGGGCCGTGGGCGAGCAGCCGGGCGTAGTTCCAGCCGTAGCGGACCGCTTCCTCGGGAGTGCCGGCCGTACCCTGCACCAGCAGGGTCGAGTCGCCGCTGACGGCTGCGGCGAGGTGCTCGGACACCCAGGTCTTCGCGGTGCCGGGCACGCCGAGCAGAAGCAGGGCGCGGTCGGTGGCGAGCGTGGTCACGGCGACCTCGACGATGCGGCGCGGGCCCACGTACTTCGGGGTGATCACCGTGCCGTCGGGCAGGGCGCCGCCGAGCAGGTAGGTGGCGACGGCCCACGGCGACAGCTTCCAGCGGGCCGGACGCGGGCGGTCGTCCCGCGCGGCCAGCGCGGCCAGTTCGGCCCCGAACGCGTGCTCGGCGTGCGGCCGCAGGACCTCCGCCTCGGACGTCCGTTCCGGCAATGCGGGCATGGCTGCCTCCCCCTCCAGCTAGGCCGGTCCGATCTGTCATCCACGGTGCACCACACCACTGACAATCGCTCCGACCTGCACAAATACCTTCATTCGGGCCGTTGTTCCGCCCGGCCGGAGCCATGAGAACAGGCGCCGCGTGGCCGGACGGACCGACGGGGAGACAGCCCGGCAGGACGTCAGTCGGTGGGAGAACCACGACCACCGGAACCCGCCCAGCGATATCAATGTCAGTGGGGGGACCTACCTTCGATGGCATGACTCAGCAGGGGGTGCGCTGGACCGCGGACCGGGTGCTCGCACTGGCGCCTGACGCCGCGTCACGCGAGGCGGGCGGCAGGCTCGGTTCGGCCGGGCCGTGGTCCGAGGTGGGGAGCAGCGAGGAGGGGGCGGTATGGGGACTGTGCAAGGGCAGCGGCAGCCAGCCGTATCGGACGGTCGTCGACGTCACGGACGTGTCCGGGCCCGCGTACGAATGCGGTTGCCCGAGCCGCAAGTCCCCGTGCAAGCACGCGTTGGGCCTGTTGCTGCTCTGGGCGGGCGGAGACGGTGTGGTGCCGGGGGCCCGGGCGCCGGACTGGGCGGAGCGGTGGATCGCCGGACGGTGCGAACGCAAGGCGGAGCGGGCAGCCGGTCCGCCCGCCCCCGCGGCCGCGTCCGGTGACCCGGAGGCGGCGCGGCGTCGGGCGGAGCGGCGGGCCGAGCGGATCACCGCGGGTGCGACGGAGCTGGAGCAGCGGCTCGCGGACCTCCTGCGCGGCGGTCTGGCAGGCGTCGGACAGGCGGGATACGGGCTGTGGGAGGAGACGGCGGCCCGCATGGTCGACGCCCAGGCACCGGGGCTGGCCTCGCGCGTAAGGGAGCTGGGTGCCACACCGTCGTCGGGCCCCGGCTGGCCGGTGCGGCTGCTCGAGGCGTGTGCCCTCCTCCACCTGCTCGACCAGGGCTGGTTGCGCCGCGAGCGACTGCCGGAGGACCTGGCGGCGACGGTCCGTTCGCGCGTAGGTCTGCCCGCGTCCGCGGACGGTCCGCCCCTGCGGGACCACTGGCTGGTCCTCGCCCAGTACGACACCGCGGACGCCCGGCTGACGACCCGTCGCATCTGGTTGTACGGCGCGGAGTCGGACCGCACCGCGCTGCTCCTCTCCTACGGTGCCGCGGGCCGGGCACCGGAGCAGGCACTGCCCGTGGGCCTGACCCTGGACGCGGAGGTCTCGGCGTATCCGGGCGCGGGTCGGCAGCGAGCGGCCCTGGGCCGGCGGTTCGCGCCGCCCGAGCCCGCACGCATACGTCCGAGGGGGGTGACGACGTCCCGGGCGGCCGACCGTTACGGCGAGGCCCTCCGCGGCGACCCGTGGCTGGACTCGGTGCCGGTGGCCCTGGAGCACGTCGTGCCCGTCCCGGACGGGGACGGCTGGCAGCTGGCGGACGCCGACGGGGACACGGCGCTGCCGCTCGCCGGGGACACGGGAAACCGTCCGGGCCTGTGGCGCCTGGTCGCCCTGTCGGGCGGCGCACCCGTCACGGTCTTCGGCGAGTGCGGCCACCGGGGCTTCACGCCGCTGACGGCCTGGCCGGCCGGACCGGGCCCGGCGGTGCCGCTGGCCTGACCCGTACCGATCCGTCCAGGCAATGGAAAGAGGGGAACCACATGACCAGGACGCCCGCCCCCACGGACACGTCCGCACCGGCGTCGACCGCCGTGCCGGCGTCGTCCGCCGAACCCGCGGTCCGCACACCGGCGGTCCCGACCGCGGCCGCGACGGTGCCCGAGGCAGACACCGGCCCTCGGACCGGCACCGTCCCCAAGGCCTGCGCCGAGTCCGAGGGTGACACGGTGCCCAGGCCTGTCGTCCGGGCAAAGGCAACCAACGGTCCCGGACGCGATGTGACACCCGCCCCGACGACTGCCGCCGCGGCTGCGGCCTTCGCCGGGGCCGGGGTCGGGGCTGCCGTCCCGGCCCCGGCCGCCGGCCCTCCCCACCCCGCTGCCGCGCGGGGCACCGGCTCACTGCCAGGGGCTCACTCGGGGCCGGGGGCCGACTCCGTACCGGGGGCCGACTCCGTACCGGGGGCCGACTCCGTACCGGGGGCTTCGGCCTGCCCACCAGCGGCCTCCACCGCGTCGGCGGCGGCTTCCGGGCCGGGTGTCTGGGAGGAGCTGGTCACCTCGGCACTGCTGGGCACGGACCGGCGTACCCCGCCGGGCGGCGAGCCGGGGCCGGGGGCGGCGGCCGCGTTGCTGGACGCGGCGGCCGCGGAGACCGTGCGCCGCCGCGCCGGACTGCGCCCGGCCCGCGCGGCACGGCGCCCCGGCCCGGCCCCCGAGGACCCCCGCCCGCCGCTGCCGGCCGCGGCCGCACACCGGCTCACCATGCTGCTCGCCGACCGCCCCGGCACGGCGGGCGGCGGCCGCAGAGGCGGTGCGCCCGATCTCATGGAGTTGCTGCCCCAGTGGCTGGCGACGGCGAACGCCCGCGGTTTCGCGGCCCCGCCCCAGGTGCTTCCGGCGCTGCTGGACGCGGCGCGGGGGCGTACGGATCTGCGGCCGGCGGCGTTGACGTTCGCCGGACCCCGTGCCCTGTGGCTGGCCCGGCTGAATCCGGACTGGCGGTTCGCCCTGCGTGCGGCGCCCGGTGGAGGGACCGCGCCGCCCGGCCCCGATGCCACGGAGCGGGTGCGACGGCTCTGGGACGAGGGCCTCTTCGCCGAGCGGGTCACTCTCCTCGCTTCCCTGCGCGCCCACGACCCCGTCGGCGCACGCGAACTGCTGGCCTCGACCTGGGCGACGGAGCGGGCCGAGGACCGGCTGATGTTCCTCGACTCGCTGCGGACGGGGCTGGAACCGGCGGACGAGCCGTTCCTGGAACAGGCACTCGCCGACCGCAGCCGCAACGTACGGGCCACGGCGGCGGAGTTGCTGTCGGCGCTGCCGGACTCGGCACTGGCCGCGCGCATGGCGGCGCGAGCCGCGACGTGCGTGTCCCTCGACCGCGCCCTCGCGCCGCCGGCGATCGTCGTCGAGGCGCCCCACGAGTGCGACGCGGGCATGGAGCGGGACGGCGTGGTGGCCAAACCGCCCGCGGGACGGGGGGAACGCTCCTGGTGGTTCGGCCAGTTGGCGGAGGCGGCCCCGCTCGGGGTCTGGCCGGCCCGGTTCGCGGGACGTACGGCCGAGGAGATCGTCGCTCTGCCGGTGTCGGACGGCTGGCGGAGCGAGCTGCACGCCGCGTGGTGCCGGGCGGCCGTACGGCAGCGCGACGGGGTGTGGGCGAGGGCGCTGCTGGGAGCACCCACGGCACCCGAGGCCGGCGGTCCGGGCGGGGTGTCGCTGGCCGAGCGGGCCAAGCTGCTCGGCACGCTGGGCGCCGGCGAACGCGCCGATTGGGTTGCCGGGTTCATCGCGACGCACGGGCTCTCCGAGGCATTCCAGCTGCTCGGCATGTGCGGGGTGCCGTGGGCCACGCCGCTCGGCAGGGCAGTGGTCGACGCGCTCAACATCGCCCGGGACGCCGGGAGCTACCCGTGGAGCTTCAGCGGCGTCATGGGCCTGGCCGAACGCTGCCTCGACCCGGCGGAGGCGAGCCGCCTCGACGGCCTGCTGGCGATACCGGACGAGCCGGAGGACGCGTCGCCGGGAGCCGGGGGGTACTGGGCGGAGGCGTTCCAACGGCTCGTCACGACGTTGCGTCTGCGGGCGGCGATGGCCGAGGAACTCGGGGCGGGGACGGCGTAGACGGAGCGCCACGTCGACACGGAGCGGACCGCGACGCACACGGCCCGACGAGCACGGCCCAACGCACACGGGCCCGGACGCACACGGCCCGGAGGCAGACGACTCAACGGACAAGGCCCAACGCACACGGCCCGACGAGCACGGCCCCACCAGCACGGTCTGACGCACACGGCCCGGACGTACACGGTGCGACGCACACGGCCCGGACGCCCATCGCGGCGCGTGCCATGCCCGGGCCCCGGCCCCGGACCCCGCACCAGAGGGACGCCGCCCGCGGCCACGACTACCCACGACTACCCCCGGGTGCCGCGTCAGCACCAAGGCGCGCCCGCCTCGGCGCCGCCGCGCGACCCGCACCGGCAGAGCGGGCGGACGGCGGTTATGCCCCGGCCGGCTCCCGCACGTTGGTCCGGACCCAGTCCACGATCGACGCCGTGGTCGCGCCGGGGGTGAAGATCTCCGCGACGCCCTTCTCCTTCAGCGGGGCGATGTCCGCCTCGGGGATGATCCCGCCGCCGAAGACCAGGATGTCCGCCGAGTCCCGCTCCCGGAGCAGCTCGATCACGGCGGCGAAGAGCGTGTTGTGCGCACCGGAGAGGATGGACAGTCCGATCGCGTCGGCGTCCTCCTGGATCGCGGTGTCCACGATCTGCTCGGGAGTCTGGTGGAGCCCGGTGTAGATGACCTCCATACCGGCGTCGCGCAGGGCCCGCGCGATCACCTTGGCCCCGCGATCGTGGCCGTCGAGCCCCGGCTTGGCCACCACCACGCGGATCGGACCGGCTGCCACACCCATCACTGCCTCCATGAAGCGACTACATCCATCCGTACCGACAAGTACCGCACACTTCACCGATGCCGTACACAGGAGCACGGCACTCGAAGCCGCGCCTCATGCACGAAGCGCGCGAAGTGCGCACCCTCATGCACGAAGCGCGCGAAGTGCGCACCCTCGCGGCGCGGAGACCCCGCACCACAGCGTCCGGGAAGTGAACGAACGTTATCCCCAGCATCCCGCACCCGGCAGTTTCGCGGTGGATACAGAGGGGGAAATCACACGGTGGGACACGTTCGCCGCGCACCGCTCCAGGGCGCGGCGGCGACACGCGCACGGAGAGCCGCAGCGAGGGCAGGACAGGGCAGCAGCGGGGCCCGTCACCGTTTGGCCGTATCACCGGCACCACAGACCACCTGTGACCCGCATGACCCATCGGGCCCACAAGGCTCTGACACGGTACCGCGACACACACGCAGGAATAAACCTCGCGAACACCACCAATCACTGGTGTCACGGCGCTCCACGAGGGCACACGGGGGACAGAGGCGTCCCTGCGCGTGCCGACAGGAGGTCGGCCCATGAAGGTCACCACGGCAGCACTGCCCCTTCTCCCGCTCTTCCAGCGTCTTCTGCCCGGTTTGCCGGGACTGCCCGGCCTCCCGGGGGTACCGGACCTGGTGAGCCTTCCGGGCCGGCTGACCGGGCTTTCCCTGACCCTCCTGAAGGCAAGCGCCCTGGAGGCCGCGATCCTGGCCGGGCATCTCCTGCTCTATCCCTCGGGGATCATCCAGGAGCGCCATCCGGTCCGGGTCCTCCCGCCGACGGACTCCCCCGACCCCCTGCCCTCCCCTCCGGTCCCCCGGCTCCCGGCCCCCGTCAGCCCCCCGGTCGTCCTGCTGCACGGCTTCATCGACAACCGCTCGGTGTTCCTGCTGCTGCGCCGCAGCCTGGTCCAGCACGGCAGGCACGACATCGAGTCACTGAACTACTCCCCCCTGACCTGCGACATCCGTACCGCGGCCGAGCTGCTGGGCCGGCACATCGAGGGGATCTGCGAGCGGACGGGCAGTGAGCGCGTCGACGTCGTCGGGCACAGCCTCGGTGGTCTGATCGCGCGGTACTACGTGCAGCGCCTCGGCGGAGAGCGCCGCGTCAGGACACTCGTGACGCTCGGCACCCCGCACGCCGGCACCAGGGTGGTCCCGCTGGCGAACGCGCACCCGATCGTGCGCCAGATGCGCCCCGGGTCGGCGGTGCTCGACGAGCTGAGCCTGCCGACGCCCGGCTGCCGTACGCGGTTCGTCAGCTTCTGGAGCGACCTCGACCGCGTGATGGACCCGCTGGAGACGGCCTGCCTCGACCACCCGGACCTGACCGTGCGGAACGTACGCGTCAGCGGCATCGGCCATCTCGCGCTGCCCGTCCATCCCGCCGTGGCCACGGGGATTCGGGAGGCACTCGACACCATCGCACTCGAAACGGGCGCGGAGACAGACGCGCAAGCGGGTATGGGGACGGGCAAACGGGCGGGCGGACTGACGGTGGCCTGAGTCGGACACATCCGTTCAGCGTCGAACAAGCGTCGAACACAAAGCCAAGCTCGTGCACGCCGACCCCCAAAACACGGCCGATTGCCCGTTTCCCGCGCGCGCGAAACCTGGCGAAGATTGTCGTGCCCGCATACCGCCGGGTACAGTCACCGCACTGCTCTGGCAGCCCCTGTTGTCGAGGCGAAAGAGAAGTTGGTGAACGACCGTCACCCGTCGGGGACCGTACCCACCCCGGCTTCGGCTTCCGACGCCGCTTCGGCGCCATACGCGTCGTACGGCGCAGGGGAGGCCCCTTACGACGACCTCACCACGTACGGCGGCGGCTACGACACCACCGGTTTCTCCACCGGCGGTACCGTCTCCCCGACCTTCGACACGGACCCCCTCTTCGGCAGCCTGCCGGGCCACTACACCGGTGCCCACGAGGTCACGGGTTCCTACGACACCACCCAGTGGCCCTCGGGCGACGGGCAGGTTCCGCACTACGACGGGTACGCGGCCCAGCACCACGCCGCCTACGACACCGGCGCCTACGACACGACGACGTGGACGGCCGGTTACCAGCAGCCCGGCTCCGTGCCGCCGCAGGCCGAGAGCGCCGAGGCCACCGGCCAGTGGGACACCGGCGCCTGGAGCCGGCCGGACCAGTCCGGCGAGCCGGCCGACCCGACCCAGCAGTGGGACTGGGGCACGCAGACCTTCGAAACCGGCACCTTCGAAACCGGCACCTTCGAAACCGGCACCTTCGAAACCGGCACCTTCGAAACCGGCACCTTCGAGACCGGCACCTTCGACGCCACGCAGTGGAACCACGACGGGACGGCGACGGACGCGGCCCCGCCGGGAGCCGCCGGGCACCCCGCGCCGGACGACGCCGCGCCGGACATGCCGCCCGCCCCCGAGAGCGCTGAACCCTCTTCCTACGAGGGCGAGCCGGCCGCCACCGGCGAACTCCCCACGGTGACCGCCCTGCTGGACGACGAGGAAGAACTCACACCGGCCGCGCTGATCCCGTCCGCACGCACCGCCTCCCGCGGAGGGACGCGGTCCCGCCGCCGCCGGCCCGCCAAGCGCTCCGCACTGCTGACCGTCGCCGTGCCGTCGGCCTGCGTGATGAGCGTCGCCGGTATCGCGGCCGCCTCCGTCGGCGGCCTGACCGGCGACGAGGGGGCGGAGACCACGGCGTCCGCGCCGGACCCGGGCAACGCGAAGGCCGCGCCGGTGAAACCGTCCGCCGCCAACAACAAGCTGGACACCCAGCTCACGAGCCTCGCCGCCGGAGCCGACGACTTCGCCGACCGGGCCAGCCGGACGCAGGAGCGCATCGACCTCAAGGCCGAGCAGGCCGCCGAGAAGAGGCGGGCGGCTGAGGAAGCGGCCCGCAAGGAGCGGCTGCGCCCCAAGTTCGCGCTCCCGGTGGCGCAGCACGGCCTCAGCGCGTATTACGGCCAGGCCGGCATCAACTGGATGTCCGTGCACACGGGCATCGACTTCCCCGTGTCGTACGGGACGTCCGTGATGGCCGCGACCGACGGGACGGTCCGTACGCAATACAACAGCGCGTACGGCAACATGATGATCGTGACCGCCAAGGACGGCACGGAGACGTGGTACTGCCACCTCTCCAGTTACCAGGTTCCCTCCGGTACGACCGTCAAAGCCGGCGACGCGATCGCGTTCTCCGGGAATTCCGGCAACTCGACCGGTCCCCACCTGCACTTCGAGGTGCGTCCCGCCGGCGGCTCGTCGATCGACCCGCTCCCGTGGCTGCGCAGCCACGGCATCAACCCGACGTGACCCCGTAACGTCTCAGCAGACCGCACCTCCCGGGTCCGGACCGGGCCGCCGCCCGGGACCGCACCGCCCTCGTCACACCCTCAGAGCTTCTCCACCGGCGCGTACCGCAGCAGCAGCCGCTTCGGCTTGGGGTCCCCGAAGTCGATTGTCGCCTCTGCGTTCGACCCGGTGCCCTTGACCCCGACCACCGTCCCGAGCCCGAACTGGTCGTGCGTGACACGGTCGCCGACCGCGAGCGAGACCGTCGGCTGCTCGGCGGAGGCGGACCGTCGCGTGGCGAAGCCGGACGCGCCCGACGCCGAGGAGCGTGAGCGGGACGACGACAGCGAGGCCGCCACGCCCGAGACGGGCGCGGAGGGCGCAGGACCGTTCGCCCCGGTCCGCTTCCACTCCAGGTGGGGGGCCGGGATCTCCTCCAGGAACCGCGAGGGCGGGTTGTACGACGGCTGACCCCAGGCGCTGCGCAGCGTCGACCGGGTCAGGTACAGCCGCTCGCGGGCGCGTGTGATGCCGACGTAGGCCAGGCGCCGCTCCTCCTCCAGCTCCTTGGCCTGGCCGAGGGCGCGCAGGTGCGGGAACACGCCGTCCTCCATGCCGGTGAGGAAGACGACCGGGAACTCCAGGCCCTTCGCGGTGTGCAGGGTCATCAGGGTGACGACGCCGTCACCGTCCTCCTCGTCGGGGATCTGGTCGGAGTCCGCGACGAGTGCGACCTTCTCCAGGAACTCGGCGAGGGTGCCGGCCTCCTCGCTCTCGGCCCGCTCCTGCTCGAACTCCAGGGCGACGGCCGCGAGTTCCTGGAGGTTCTCGATGCGGGTCTCGTCCTGCGGGTCGGTGGAGGCCTGCAACTCGGCGAGGTAGCCGGTGCGTTCGAGGATCGCCTCAAGGACGGTCGCCGGTCCGGCGCCGGACTCGACGATCGTACGGAGGTCCTCCATGAGCGTGTTGAACCGCTTGACGGCGTTCGCGGAGCGCGCGGCCATACCGTACGCCTCGTCGACGCGCCGGAGCGCCTGCGGGAAGCCGATCTTCTCGCGCTGGGCCAGGGCGTCGATCATCGCCTCGGCGCGGTCGCCGATGCCCCGCTTGGGGACGTTGAGGATGCGGCGCAGCGGCACCGAGTCCTCCGGGTTGGCCAGCACCCGCAGGTAGGCCAGGACGTCCCGGACCTCCTTGCGCTCGTAGAAGCGGACGCCGCCGACGACCTTGTAGGGCAGGCCGGTGCGGATGAAGACCTCTTCGAAGACACGGGACTGTGCGTTGGTCCGGTAGAAGACGGCGACGTCGCCGGCCTTCGCCTCGCCCGCGTCGGTGAGGCGGTCTATCTCGTCGGCGACGAACTGGGCCTCGTCGTGCTCGGTGTCGGCGACGTAGCCGGTGATCTGCGCGCCGCTGCCCTGGTTGGTCCAGAGGTTCTTGGGGCGGCGGGACTCGTTGCGCTCGATGACCGCGTTGGCGGCGCTGAGGATGGTCTGCGTGGAGCGGTAGTTCTGCTCCAGCAGGATCGTCGTCGCGTCCGGGTAGTCCTCCTCGAACTGGAGGATGTTGCGAATGGTGGCGCCGCGGAAGGCGTAGATCGACTGGTCGGCGTCGCCCACCACGCACAGCTCGGCGGGCGGGACCTCGGCCTCGGGCGGCACGTCGAAGGGGTGGTCCGAGGGAGCGCCGACCAGTTCACGGACCAGGGCGTACTGGGCGTGGTTGGTGTCCTGGTACTCGTCGACCAGGACGTGCCGGAAGCGGCGGCGGTAGTGCTCGGCGACGTCCGGGAAGGCGCGCAGCAGGTTGACCGTCGTCATGATCAGGTCGTCGAAGTCGAGCGCGTTCGCCTCGCGCAGCCGCGACTGGTAGAGGGCGTAGGCCTGGGCGACGGTCTTCTCGAAGCCGTCGGCGGCCTGTGCGGCGAAGTCCTCCTCGTCGATCAGCTCGTTCTTCAGGTTGCTGATCTTGGCGCTGAAGGACTTCGGCGGGAAGCGCTTCGGGTCCAGGTCGAGATCCCGGCACACCAGCGCCATCAAGCGCTTGGAGTCGGCCGCGTCGTAGATCGAGAAGGACGAGGTGAAGCCGAGCCTCTTGGACTCGCGGCGCAGGATGCGGACGCAGGCGCTGTGGAAGGTCATCACCCACATCGCGTTCGCGCGCGGGCCGACGAGCTGTTCCACGCGCTCCTTCATCTCGCCCGCGGCCTTGTTGGTGAAGGTGATCGCGAGGATCTGGCCCGGGTGGACGTTCCGATCGGCCAGCAGGTGGGCGATGCGGTGGGTGAGCATGCGGGTCTTGCCGGAGCCGGCACCGGCCACGATGAGCAGCGGGGAGCCGGAGTGGACGACGGCCGCCCGCTGGTTGTCGTTCAGCCCTTCCAGGAGCGCGGCGGCGTCCAGAGCGGGGCGCGGGGCACCGTCCCGGTAGTGGGTGTCCCGGTCCGGCGGCGCGTCGAACCTCCCGCCGAACAGATCGTGCGGAACCGGCTCCGTTCCGTGATCGTCCTCGGGTGGCGGCGGGTGTTCCTCCTCGTGGCCCCGGGGGGTCTGGAGGTTCGCCAGGAAGCTGTCGTCAAAGAGGCTGCTCATCGCTCTCCGAGTCTAGGGCGCCCCACCGACAACCCGGTGCCACCCCGGAAAACGGCCCGCATCCCGGCCGGGCACACCCTGCGACGCTACGGGCGACGATGAGTGACGCCCGCGGCCGGACGGGAGCGCCCGCACAGAAGGTAACGAAAATGTATCGGGCATATCACCCACCAACCTTCACAGCGGCCACACGAGTTGGCTACGGTGCGGGCAGGCCGCTCGACCCCCTCCGGCGAACCTCGCCGGGCCGTGCGGCCTCCGCCGAGTCCGGCGTGCCCGCACGGCGCCCGGAGCCGGGGACCCAACCGAGACTTTGGGGTGAATCGGCCGACCGCCCTCGACGAGGGGGGCCGCCGTAGGGCAAACCTTCCGAACCGCCGCCCGAACCCGACAGCTAACCCGGTAGGCGGAGCACTGGAAGGAGTCGCCTCCCTTGGCGTCGCACCGCAAGTCGCGTCCCACCGGTACGCGCGTCGCAGGCATACGGACCCCGGCCCTCGCCACGGCCGCCCTCACCTCCGTCGCCCTGCTGTCCCAGACGGCCAACGCCGCGCCGTCGGACGACCGGCCGAGCCTCGAAGAGGTCGAGAAGAAGGTCGACGACCTGTACCGCCAGGCCGGGTCGGCGACCGAGAAGTACAACGCGGCCAAGGAGAAGACCTCCAAGCAGCGCAAACGCGCCGACACCCTCCTCGACGACGTCGCCGAGCGCACCCAGAAGCTCAACGACGCGCGCGAGGAGCTGGGCTCCTTCGCCTCCGCCCAGTACCGCACGGGGGCGTCGGTCCCCGAGACCGCGACGCTGCTGCTCGCGGACTCGCCGCAGGACTACTTCGACCAGAACCAGCTGATGAGCCGGCTCACCGGCCGCCAGAAGAGCGCCGTCGACGACTACGTCACCCAGCAGTCCGAGACCATGCGGAAGCGTCGGGAGGCCACCGCGAGCCTCGAAACGCTCACGGACTCGCAGGACGACCTGAGGACGGCCAAGTCGACCGTCCAGAAGAAGCTCGCCACGGCGCGCGAGCTGCTGTCGGAGCTGACCGCCGAGGAGAAGGCCCGGCTCGCGGCGATCGAGAAGAAGAAGCGGCAGGAGGCCGCCCGCAAGGCCGCCGAGCTGGCGAAGCAGCAGGCCGAGGAGCGCAGGCGGCAGGAGGAGGCCGCCCAGCGGCAGGAGGACGACGCCCGCTCCGGTGCGTCCGGCACCCCGGAGCCCTCCGGCGGCACCGGTGCTTCGGGACCGACGACGCCGGACTCCCCGACCGGGACCAAGGCCGACAAGGCGCTCGCCTTCGCCCGCGCCCAGATCGGCAAGCCGTACGTCTGGGGCGCCACGGGCCCCGGCTCCTACGACTGCTCCGGCCTCACCCAGGCCGCCTGGAAGGCCGCGGGCGTGACGCTGCCGCGCACCACCTACGACCAGGTCGAGGCCGGCACGACCGTCTCCGTCTCCCAGGCGCAACCCGGTGACCTGGTGTTCTTCTACGACGACATCAGCCACGTCGGCCTCTACATCGGCAACGGCATGATGATCCACGCCCCGAAGCCGGGCGCGTACGTCCGCGAGGAGTCGGTCTTCTACGACGGCGAGTCCGCGATCCACAGCGTGGTGCGCCCGGCCTGACCGGCGCGGCTCTCTAGCATCGGGGCATGTCGTCCGGCACTCCTCGCTCTCCCTTGCGCGCCTGGTGGGCGCAGCGCCCACCGGCGGCCGGGGCCGCGGTGATGGCGACCGGCATCGTGTCGGTCGCCCTGCATCTGACGGGCCGCGAGGCCCTGTCCCGGATCAGCCTGGTGCTGGCCTGTGCCGCCTGGCTGCCGCTGGCGGCGAACTTCGGCTACCTGCTGCTGGCCGAGCGCGCGCGGTGGATGAAGCGGGCGGGGACGCCGGGCGCGCTCACCGCCGTCGCCGCGACGACCGTGCTCGGCACCCGTTTCTCCCTGCTGGGCTGGTCGCTCCTGGCGGCGGTGCTGCTGGCGCTGGCGGCCCTGCTGTGGCCGTGGCTGCTGGTCCTGGTGGTGCGGCGCTGGGGACGGAGGATGCCGGGGACGGTGTTCCTGGGCTGCGTGGCCACGGAGGGGCTCGCCGTCCTGGGCGCCACGCTGGCCGCGGCCACCTCGACGGCCTGGCTGGCACACGCGGCCCTGGTGCCGTTCTGGCTGGGGATCGTGCTCTATCTGATCGCGCTGTTCCGCTTCGATCTGCGGCAGGTGGCCAGGGGCGCCGGGGACCACTGGGTGGCGGGCGGCGCGCTCGCCATCTCGGCCCTCGCCGGCGCCAAGCTGCTGGCGGCGGCCGGGACGGGCATGTACCTGTGGAACGCCGACGACAACGCCGTTCTGCACGACCTGACCGTCTTCCTGCTCGCCCTCGACCTCGCCTGGTACGCCGTACTCGTGGCCGCCGAGATCGTCTGGCCCCGCGTCCGCTACGACGCGCGCCGCTGGTCGACCGCCTTCCCGCTCGGCATGACGGCGGCGGCGACGCTGTCCGTGGCCGCCGTCGTCGGCGTCCCGTGGCTGGACGGGCCCGGCCGGGCGCTGCTGTGGATCGCGGTGGCCGGGTGGCTGGCGGTCGCGGCGGGGGCGGTCGTCCGGGCCCGGGCCACGCTGCGGTCCGCGGGGGCGGGCACCGGGGCGGTCAGGTCCACAGCACCGCGATGAAGACGTTCACCAGGGTCAGCGCGCCCACCAGACCGAACAGCGTCTTGTCCGCCTTCTCCTCGTCGCGCTTCACGTAGACCAGGCCGAGGATCACGATCAGTACGGCGAGCTTCACGCCCATCTTGACGTTGTCGACGGAGTGGTCCTGGGCCTGGTTGAGGCCGATCAGGACGGCGCCGGTGACCAGCATCGTCAGCGCGCCGTGCAGCATCGCGGGGGTGAAGCGGGCCGTGCCCCGGCCCATCGCCTTCAGCTGGGTCAGGAAGCCGCCGAGGAGCGCGGCGATGCCGATGATGTGCAGACCGACGAAGATGTGGAGGAGTACGTCCATGGAGCCGGAGCCTAATGAGGGGCCGGACGCGCCCGGACACCGGCCCGTCGCGTGTCCCATAACAGCTCACGTCCCCCACCCGCCCCCTGACCGGCAGATCGGTCATCACCCTGTGTGAAGACAACGCCCGCCGGGCGGCGTTGCGGTCACATACGGTCTCCGTCCGATCCACTGGCGCCACTTCCGCACATCCCGTCACCGGGCCGTTACCGGCACGCCTAGCGTCCTTCCTCAGGCAGCCGGAGCGGACCGGAGCCGACCCGGCGCGGGCCGGAGTCGAGTCGTACGGAAGGACGTGGATCGCAGGTGGGAGCGCACCGCAGGCCGCGACAGCGCGCGACGGGCGGCGGCAGAGCCCGTACGGCGGCCACGATCACCCTCGCGGGGGCGGCCACCGCGGCGGGCCTGGGCGGGACCGGACACGCCGATCCGCAGCCGACGGCGGCACAGGTCAGGGCCAGGGTGGACAAGCTCTACCAGGAGGCGGAGGTCGCCACCGAGAAGTACAACGGCGCGAAGGAGAAGGCGGACGCCGCCGAACACCGCCTGGAGGAACTGCGGGACGAGGCCGCCCGCAAGGAGGACCGGCTGAACTCGGCACGGGAGGCGCTGGGTTCGGCCGCGGCGGCGCAGTACCGCAGCGGCGGCCTCGACCCCGCCCTGCAACTCGTGCTCTCCGCCGACCCCGACCGCTACCTCGACGGCGCCGCGTTCGTCGAGCGCGCGGGCAGCCGGCAGACGGCCACCCTGGGCCGCGTGCGCGAGGAACTCCGCGACATCGGGCAACTGCGCGGCGCCGCCCGCGTCGAGGTGACCTCGCTGAAGTCACGCCGGGCCGAGCTGAAACGCCACCGCGAGACCGTCACCGGCAAGCTGGCGGCGGCCCGCCGCCTGCTGTCCAGGCTGACCGCCGAGGAACGCGGCCGCCCGGGCCGGGGCACCGGCGACCGCGTCTCCCGCTCCGCACCGGGCCCCCGGGACGGCCTGACCGCCTCCGCCCAGGCGCCCAACTCCCGTGCCGCGGCGGCCGTCGCCTACGCCTACCAGAAGCTCGGCAGCCCCTACGTATGGGGCGCGACCGGCCCGAACGCCTTCGACTGCTCCGGCCTCACCCAGGCCGCCTACCGCGCCGCCGGCGTCTCCCTCCCCCGTACGACCTACGCCCAGATCGACGCGGGCCGCCGTGTCCCACGGTCCGGACTCCTCCCCGGAGACCTGGTCTTCTTCTACTCGGGCATCAGCCACGTCGGCATCTACGTCGGCAACGGGCAGATGATCCACGCCCCGAACCCGTCGGCACCGGTGCGGGTCGCCCCCGTCGACGCGATGCCGTTCGCGGGGGCGGCGCGGGTCGTGTGACCGTGGGGCGGCAGGTGGCCTGTTGTCAACGGCTACGGCTACGGGCGGCGAGCGCGGCCTCGCGTGCGAGGGCGCCGGGATTCGGTAGGGCCGCCTCGCGTGGGGGGGGCCTTGCCCGCTGGGGCTCGATCCGGCGGTACGGCAGCCTCGGCACAGGCCGCCAACGAAGGCAGCGGGGCGGCCCGGGACGCCGCACTCGGTGCACTCCGGCATAAGGCGGCCGAGGAGGCGGGGTTCGCGGGCGTCGGCTCGCGCGTCCGGGACCGCGAAGGGCGATGGGGCATGGGCGTGGGCATGGACGGCAGCTTGTCCCGCAGTCGACGGGCGACGAACCCACGGGGAGCGTGGACGGCGTCGGGCAGGCCGGCTGTGAGGGCCTGCGTCAGGTGCGTGACGGGCAGGTGGTGAATCGTCCGGTCTACGTGGCCTTGTTCGTGCTCCCGAGCGTGATCGAGAACGCGGGCTGAACCTCACAGGTCAGTCAGGGCTGCTGGTAGGGAGGGGGTGGCTCGTTGGGAGTGTGCTGGGCGGGCGGGCAGCCAGTATGCGGCGGCTGCGGCAGTGAGGAAGGTGACCAGTCCGGCGAGGAGGGCGGTGTGTGTGAGTCCTTCGGTGAAGGACTCACGGGCTGTAGTGAGGAGGTGCTCGCGTGCGGGACTCGCCAGGTGGGGTGCGAGGGTCAGCGGGGCGAGGACGTTTTCGGTGGCGGCTTGGGCGAGGTGCGCGGGCACATCAGTACCGGTGAGCCGGTTACTCAGCCGGTCGCTGTAGAGGGTGGCCAGGAGGGATCCCTGTACGGCCACACCGAGGGCGGAGCCGACTTGGCGTGTGGCGTCGTTGATGGCTGAGCCGAGGCCGGCCTTTTCGCCGGGGGTGGCGCCCATGACCGTTTCCGTTGCCGCTGCGACGGTCAGTCCGGCTCCTGCGCCGGCGACGGCCTGGAAGACGATCAGGTGATCGTAGCCGGAGGTGGCGTTTGTGGTCGCCAGAACGGCGAACGAGGCTGTGGTGACGAGTAGGCCCGTGACGATCGGGAGGCGGTTTCCCCATCGGGTCGCGAGCGGCAGGGCGGCAGCCGCTCCCAGCACGAGCCCGGCGGGGAGCGGCAGCGTCCGTACCCCGGCCTGCCAGGGGGTGTAGCCCAGTACGCCCTGGAGGTAGAGGGTGACGACGAACAGCGCTCCGAAGCAGGCGAAGGACATCAGTGCCAGTGCTGCGGCGCCCATGCTGATCGATGGGATACGCAGCAGGGAGATGGGAAGCATCGGGAACCGGGCGTGGTGCTGGCGTGCGATGAATCCTGTGAGCAGGAGGGCCGCCGTGCCGAAGGCGGTCAGGACGGGCGTGCTGGTCCAGCCGTGCGTGGGGCTTTCGATGAACGCCCAGACGAGTGCGAGGAGGCCGGCGGCGGACAAGACGATGCTGGGCCAGTCGACGGGGGTGTGCGGTGCGCGCGACTCCGGGACGAGGATCAGGGCGAGCGTGATGGCGATGGCCGCGACGGGCAGGTTGATCCAGAACGCGGCGCGCCACGAGAAGTGTTCGACGAGCCAGCCGCCGAGTACCGGTCCGGTCAGTCCCCCGACGCCGATCACTGCCGTCCACAGGGCGATCGCACGGCGCCGTAGTTCGGGCTCGGGGAAGAGCTGGTGGATGATGGACAGCGTGGCGGGCATCAGCAGGGCGGCACCGGCGCCCATGGCTCCGCGGGCCGCGATGACTTGCTCCGGTTCCTGTGCGAGGGCTCCGAGGAGTGAGGCCGTGGCGCACAGCAGGAGGCCGGTGGTGAAGGCCCGGCGGCGTCCGATGCGGTCGGTCAGGGACCCGCTTGCCAGCACACTGCCGCCAAGGACGAGGGCGTAGCCGTCGATGATCCATTGGATCTGCGACATCGAGGGCCGGAGATCGGTGTGGAGGTCGGGGACGGCGACGTTCAGGACTGTCAGGTCGATGGCGAGGAGGAACAGGCCCAGGCACACGGTGAGCGTCGCGGACCAGCGGCGAGACTCGTTCGTGCGTGTCACTTGATCGTTCACGGTGCCGTCAGCGGGTAGCGGGTGGCGGCGTGGAGGTCCTTGCACAGCCGGCCGGTCAGGGCGCTGATCTGTCGGTCGGGGTAGTTGTGCGTGCCTGGGAAGACCCGTGGGGATACGGGCTGGGTGGTGAGGTCGCCCCAGGTGCGCAGTCGTTCCATGGGGGCGATCGGGTCGTCCTGGCCGCCGTATACGGCGACGGGGAGGTCCAGCAGTGGTTCGGGCTGGTGTCGGTACTGCAGGGCGAGGAGCAGGTCCGCGAGGATCGGGGTGTAGGCGGCGGCGAGGATCCGGGGGTCGTCCAGGAGTTCGTCGGGGATGGGGCCGAGGAGCCTGGCGGCGCCTTGTCTTCCGTCCAGCAGGACTGCGGACAGTGCGGTGACGAAGGCGTCCAGGTGGGGTGCGGGCAGGGCGGAGAGTGCGAGCAGCACGGGCGGGCGGTGGCGGGCGCGGACCAGGGCACGTGTGGTCTCGTAGGCGAGCAGGGAGCCGAGACTGTGGCCGAACAGTGCGTACGGCCGGTCGTCGTCGCTCTGGTGGATCAGGTTTGCCAGGGCCGTGGTGGTGTAGTGGGGGTCCGTGAGAGAGGCATGGTCGGCGAGAGCGCCGCGGCCGGGCAGCCGGACGGCCCACAGGTCTACGGATTCGGGCAGATGCTCTGCCCAGGGACGGTAGAAGCTGGGGCCGCCGCCTGCGGGCGGCAGGCACAGTAGTCGCAGTTCAGCGGCGGGCCGGTCGGTGAGCGAGGCCAGGGAAGGCTCCCCGGTATGGGGAAGGCGCGGTGTCACGGTTCTGTGTCCGTTCGGAAGGCGAGGGGCCCGGGGCCGCGCCGGCTTGGCACAGCCCGGGGGAGTTCAGTTGCCGGTGCGGGCGGGGTTGCCCAGGCGGGCCAGGACACGGAGTGCGAGGTCGGTCAGATGGGCGGCCCCGGTCAGCTCCACCACGGGCAGGTCGCACCCGATGCTCTTGCCGATTGCGCCGGAAAGCTCGACGGCCATCAGGGAGTCGACGCCGAGCAGGTCCAGTCGACGGGAGCGGTCGATGCGCTCGGGGGTCGTCTGCAGGATGGCGGCCAGGAGTTGGGCGAGCTTGTCTTCGACCACCCGTACGGTCCCGGCGGCGCTGGTGGCGGCCAGCGTGTCCCGCCACTGATCCGCGGTGTCACTGTCACGGCGGCCTTGGAGGAGAGGGGCCGTGCGGGGGGCGGTCAGGGTGGGCATCACGTGTTGCTGGAGCCTGTCCCAGTCGAAGAAGCCGACGGCCGCAGTGGCGGCGGGGTGGCTCAGCAACTCGTCCAGGCGGGTGAGGGCGTCGGCGGCGGTGAGGTGGCCGAGGCCGATTGCCGTCATCTCCTCGGAGCGGCCGTTGCGGTGTACGTATCCGCTGTCGGTGATGGCTCCCCACTGGACGGCAAAGGCCGGAAGACCCGCGTTTCGGCGGTCCCGGACCAGTCCTTCCAGGACGAGGTTGCCCGCGACGTAGGCCGCCTGCCCGATGTTGCCTGCCAGGGCGGCCGCCGAGCTGTAGACGACGAAGAAGTCCAGTGAGCGCTCGCGGGTGAGGGTGTCCAGGAGCAGGCCGCCGGTCATCTTGGGGGCGAGGACGGCGCGCAGGCGGTCGTCGTTCAGCTCGGCCAGGGGTGCGTCATCGAGGACCATGGCGGCGTGGATGACGCCCGCCAGCCGTCGCCCGGAGGTGTCGATGTCGTCCAGGACGCGGCGCAGCGCGGCTTCGTCACTGATGTCCGCCGCATGGACGGCGGTGTGGGTGCCGCAGCCGCGCAGGTGGGCCAGGAGCTGGGCGGCTTCCGGTGCGTTCTCGCCGCGGCGGCTGATCAGGGTGAGGTGGCGTGCCCCGCGGGCGGCCAGGTGGCGTGCGGTCGCGGCGCCGAAGCCGCCGAGGCCGCCGCTGACGAGATAGGTGGCGTCAGGGTCCAGTACCGGCCGGTCGGCTGGGTGGTGTAGGGGTACGTCCCCGTCGAAGGTGACCACGATCTTGCCGGTGTGCCGGGAGTGCTGGAGGTTGGTGAACGCCTCGTCGATGCGGTGGGCGGGGTAGCTGCGGTAGGGCAGCGCCGTGTAGTCGCCGGCGTGAACGGCCTTGGTGAGGGTGCTCAGGTGCTGGTCCATCAGGGGCGAGGGCCCGCTCATCATGGGGGAGAGATCAACCCCGAAGAAGGTCAGGTTGTGCAGGAAGGGGGCCAGTGGCAGCGAACTGTCCAGGAGGAAGTCCCGCTTGCCGAGTTCGAGGAACCTGCCGTGGGGCTTGAGCAGGCCCACACTGCGCACCAGGGCTTCCCCGGCGAGCGAGTTGAGGACCACATCGACTCCCGCTCCGCCGGTGAGGTCTTTGACCTGCTCGGCGAAGTCGAGCCGACGCGAGTCCAGCACGTGTTCGACGCCCAGCAGACGCAGCAGGTCTCGTTTGGCCGGTGTGCCGGCGGTCGCGATGACCTGGGCTCCGATGCGGCGCGCGTACTGCAGGGCGGCCAGCCCCACTCCGCCGGCAGCTCCATGGATCAGCAGCGTCTCGCCGGGCGTCAGGCGGGCCAAGTGGTTCAGACTGTGGTGCACCGTGGCGAATGCCACGGGCAGTGTGCTGGCGGCTGCGAAGCTCATCTCCGTCGGCAGCGCCATGACGCGGTCGGCACGTGCGAGCGCGTGGGTACCGAAGCAGCCTTGCGCCAGCCCCGCCACGCGGTCGCCGACGGCGACGTGGGTAACGCCGGGCCCCACGGAACTGACCACTCCGGCGCATTCGAGGCCGACGTCCGCGGTGTGCGGCATCCGGCTGGACGCGACGGCCGGGACACGGCCTGTGGCGATCATGATGTCGCGATAGTTCAGGGCAGCCGCAGCGACAGCGATCACGATCTCGCCGGCCTGGGGTGTGGGCACTTCGGCGAGCCGCCAGGTCAGCCGGTAATGGAGGCCGGGGTCGTCCAGGGTGAGGGTGTAGCTGCTGGAACCGCTCCCGGTCACCGGCGGGGACAGGGGGCGCACGACCGTGGCGAACCGGCCGGCGGGGGTGAGCAGTACCTCGTCTTCTTCCGGCCGGGCCAGCAACTCCTCCACCACACGGTCAGCGAGCTCCTTGTGCTGCCCCTCTCTGCGCGCTCCCGTGAGGGCGATCCTGCGGACCTTCAGTTCCGGGTGCTCGTTCGCCAGCGTGCGCGCGCCTCCCCATGCACCGCCGTACTCCGCCGCAGGCGGCGCGGATACGGCGGCCCGGGAGCTGGTGGCGATCAGCCACACGTTCAGGTCGCGGGCAGGGGTGTGCTGTTTGCAGGCGGCGCTCAGAGCCCGGAAGACCGCTAGGTGGCGTACCGCTGCGTCGGTCGCTTCGGCCGGTGACGCGGCATTGCCTTCCTCAGAGAACAGAACCAGGTCGGTCGGTGGCTGCTCCGAGCACAGCAGACCCTGCCACGACGCGGTGGTGTCGTCGACAGACGTCGCCTGGACGGCCTCGGCGGCCGCGCGGCCGCGCAGGGCGGTCACCACCGAGCTCTGTGCCGGGCCCGGGCCCTGCCGGTAACCCGGCAGGGCGCCCACGAGCCACCGGCGGGCGGGGAGCGCTTCGATGCGGGGAGCTGGGGCAGGGGGGTGGGAGCGGGGCCGTCGGGCGGTGAGGAGGACGGAGTGGTCGCTCAGCGCGAACGACGCGGGGTCTCCCGTCTGGGCGGTGCCGGTGAACCCGGACGCGTGCAGGATGTCCTTCCAGCGGTCGTGTGCCAGCAGCGGCCCGTCGGGCCGCAGGTCACGGTCGGTCGCTGACCAGAACGTGTCCAGCAGCCCGAAGACCGGTGCGAGAGCCTCGTGACTGTGGCTCTCAACTGCCAGCAGGTGTCCGCCGTCGGCCAGCAGGTTCGCGACTCGGCGCAGCGTGGCAGCGAGGTCGGTCGTGGCGTGCAGGACGTTGGAGGCCACCACGATGTCGAAGGAGGAAGGGGCGAAACCCTGTTCAACGGGCTCTGATTCGAGGTCCAGGACCCGGTAGTCGACGAAGTCGTACGCGGCGAAGCGGCTCTTGGGCTGAGGGAAGAAGGCGGAGGAGACGTCGGTGAAGGTGTAGTGGGCGCGCTCGCGCGGCAGGTGAGGCAGCAGGGCGGCTGTGGTGGCGCCGGTGCCCGCGCCGACTTCCAGGATGCGCAGGGGGCGGTCCTGCGGCCAGCGGGCGATGGCGCTCGCCATCAGCGTCGCTGCGAGCCGACCGTGGTAGGCGAGAATGGGCGCGCCGTCGTAGAAGCGGTCCGCCATGGAATCCGTCTCGGAGAAAAGCAGTTCGAGAGGGTCGCTCTGCCCCCGCAGGACGCGCGCGAGATGCTGTCCGCATGCCCCGTAGGCCAGCGCCGTTGCGGCCTCACCCGGGAAATCACCGAGCAGCGCGGCGAACAGCGGCTCCGGGGCGGGCTCCTTCGCCAGACGCCAGCGGCCCGGTCCCTCACGTCGCAGCACCCCGTGCTCGGCGGCCGTGTCGAGAAGCGTGCGCAGGAGCAGGGTGTACTTGGCGTCCGCGCCAGAGGCGATGAGTGCTTCGACCGTTACTGCCCGGGCGCCGGGGAGCAATTCGCGTACTGCGGCGCCGGTGAAGTGCCCGGCCACCTCCATGACCCTCGTGCGGAACTGGTCGTAGGGACTCGCCGTCCACGCCGCGGTGAGCGTGGCCATCTCCTGCACGCAGGCGGCGAAGACATCCGCCGGCGCGGGCAGAGGCGCCGGCCGCGCGGCCTCTCCCGGCAGGGGGGCGGCGCGCAGGACTTCGGTCAGTTGCTGGGGCTGGCGCCTGCCGCCCGCCTCGAAGCGGCGCAGATGACAGCCCAGCAGTTCCAGGGCGACCGTTCCGTCGAGGTTGCTGACGGTGATGTCCCAGACGGCTTCCTGCCTGCTGCCCGACCGGGCCCGCACATGAATGAGCCCCTGTGCAGGCATCGGGCGCCAGCAGCGCACCGTCTCGATTCCGGAGGGCAGGTAGGGGCAGGAGTCGTCGTTGACGGCGGCGAGCAGGGGCATACCCGCCTGCAAGGCACCGTCGAGAACAGTCGGGTGGGCTTGGTGGCCGGGGGCCGCCTCCATCGTGGCCGCGTACTCCGCGAGAATCTCCCCCTCTCCGGTGTGCAAGGCGGTAAGCGGTCGGAAGGCGGGGCCGTAGGGCAGACCGGCGCGGGCACAGGCGCCGTAGTGCTCCGCCGGGGACAGCAGCCTCGTCAAGCGGGAACGGATGTCGCCGACGGCAAGGGCTTGCGGCTGGTCGCGCAGCAGACGCCGCACGCGTCCGCGTGCGTGTTCGCTCCAGTCCTGGTGCTCGCCACTGCGGCTGCTCACCGCGAAGGCACCATCAGAGCCCAGGCTTGTCGAAAGGTGAACGTCCATGTCCGGGTCGTCGAACGGCAGCACCAGGGCTCTGTCGAAGGTCAGGCCGGTGATCTCGGCGGGTGCTTCAAACACCTCGAAGCCGGCGGCCAGTGCCATGTCGGTGTAGGCCGCCGCCGGCCACACGACAGTTCCT
Organism: Streptomyces sp. NPDC048392; assembly: GCF_043200575.1. Taxonomy (NCBI): domain Bacteria; kingdom Bacillati; phylum Actinomycetota; class Actinomycetes; order Kitasatosporales; family Streptomycetaceae; genus Streptomyces; species Streptomyces sp. NPDC048392. Next base: position 379,106 of record NZ_JBICYB010000002.1, on the reverse strand, counting down.
TGGACGGTATGGTCGGCCATCCACGCCAAGGCATCCGGATCGACCTGCTGGCGCCACGCGGGGTTCGCGACCGATTGGCGAGTGCCCAGGAGCGGCTGTCGCACCGGGGTGGACGGCTGCTGCCCGGACTCTTCGAGCCACCAGTCCGGATGGCCGTTCCAGTGCCGTTCGCGCTGCCACGGGTAGACTGGCAGGTCGACCACCGCGCCCCGCTGCGGGAAGAAGACCTTCCAGTCGACCTGCGCGCCGACCGCCAGCAGACGAGTGAGCGCCGCGTCGAGGGCTGCCGGGCCGGGCTGGACGCGAGACATCGTCGAGGCGACGGCGACGTCTTGCGCGTTGTTCGCCGCCACACGACGCAGGTATCCGCTGAGTACAGGGTGCGGGCCGACCTCCACCAGGACGTCGCACCGCAGTTCTTGGTCGACCAGCACACCGACGGCTTCGGCGAAGCGGACCGGCTCGCGCACATTGCGCCACCAGTACGCCGCATTCAGCTCCGTACCCTTCACCGAGCGCCCCGTCACGGTGGAGATGAGCGGAATACGGCACTTCGCCGGACGCAGGTCGGCCAGTGCCTCGGCCAGCGGCTCCTGGATCCTGTCCATCGCGGGGGTGTGGAAGGCGTAGTCCAGGCCCAGGTCACGGAAGAAGACGCCCTCGGCATCCAACTGGGCACCGAGCGCTTCCAACGCTGCCGCCTCGCCCGCGATCGTCACATCCTGATCCGAGTTGACGGCGGCGACCACCAAGCGCGCGGCGTACCCCTCGTCAGCAAGCAGCTTCCGCGCCGCCTCCCCGCCGAGACCCACCGCTGCCATCCGGCCCGCGCCCACCGTCGCCGCCTGGGCGCGGCAGCGTTCGGCAACCACCCGGCACGCCTGCGATCGGGTCAGTGCCCCCGCGCAATAGGCTGCCGCGACCTCGCCCACGCTGTGCCCCATGACCGCTACAGGCTCGATTCCGCGCGCGGCGAGCGCTGCCACCACACCAGCCTGCACGGCGAACAGCAACGGCTGCGTCACCTCGGTCCGCTCCCAGCGTCCCGGATCCGCCGACGTCGCGAGCTCCGCCTCCACCGACCAACCCAGCAAAGGCGCCAACTCGCGATCCACAGCCGCCACCTCGGCGGCGAACGCCGCGTCCCCGCTCAGCAACTCGGCTCCCATGCCCACCCACTGGGCACCGTTGCCGTTGAAGACGAACGCCACGCGACCGCGCACGACCGCCTCTTCCACGGCGACTGCCGCAGCCGGCCTGCCCGAAGCGACCGAGCGCAACGCGGCCGCCGCCCCGATGGGGTCCTCGGCGAGGACGGCGATGCGTTGCTCCCGCCCAGCCCTACGGCGGCCGGCGGTGAACGCGGCATCGTAGAAGCGCTGACCGGTGCTCTCGGGGTGTTGCCGCGCCTGGTCGTCGAAGTGAGCGGCCCAGTCCTGCGCGGCGTCCCGAAGCGCCTGCGCGGTGCGGGCGGAGACCACCACCGGCAGACGGGTGCCCTGCGCGACGGACTTCCGGCCCGACGGCCGCGCGGGTGCGGGGGGCGCGGCCAGGACGACATGGGCGTTGGCGCCGCCGAAGCCGAAGGAGTTGACGCCCACCACCCCCATACCGGTCCTGGGCAGCGACCGCGCTTCCACGACGGGTTCCAGCCCCAGAGCGGCGAAGTCGATCGCGGGGTTCTGCGGCACACCGTGCAGCGTCGGCGGGATCCTGCCCTCCCGCAGCACCAGCAACCCCTTGAGCAGGCCCGCGACACCTGCGGCGGATTCCATGTGTCCGATGTTGGATTTCACAGATCCCACCAGCAGCGGACCGCCGGTCCGACCAGCGCCCAGTGCCCGCCCCAGGGCATCACACTCGACCGGGTCACCCGCTTGAGTCCCCGTGCCGTGAGCCTCCACATACGCCACATCACTGGGTTTGATGCCCGCGCCTGCGTACACCCGCTGCAGCAACGCCGTTTGTGAACGGGCGCTGGGCAATGCCAGACCAGCAGTCCGTCCATCGGCGTTGATGCCGCTCGCGAGGATCAGCGCATGCACCCGGTCCCCGTCCGCGAGCGCCGCGGACAACGGCTTCAGGAGCAGCACCCCCGCGCCTTCCGAGCGCACGTACCCGTCCGCCGACGCCGAGAACGGCCGGCACCGGCCTGTCGGCGACAGCATCGAGGCGCCTGAGAAACCCGCGAAACCCGCAGGGCTCAACAACACGTTCACCCCACCGGCGATCGCCAGCGGGCTTCGACCCGTGCGCAGCGCCTCGCACGCATGGTGCACCGCGGTCAGAGCCGAAGAGCAGGCGGTGTCCACCGCGTTCGAGGGCCCCTGGAAGTCGAAGACGTACGAGAGACGGTTGGCGGTATTGCAGGCTGCCGAACCCCCCATGGTGTAGGGGTTGTACGTGCGCAGCCGCCGCGCCTGCAGATCGGAGTAGTCGTGGGAGGAGACCCCGATCACCACGGCTGTATCACTGCCGGCCAGCGCAGCGGGGTCGATCGCGGCGTCGTCGAACGCCTCGACCGCGCACTCCATCAGGAGCCGCTGCTGGGGGTCGATGCGGGCGGCCTCCTTGGGAGCGATACCGAAGTAGCCGGCGTCGAACGACGCCACATCGTCGAGAAACCCGCCCGCGGCTGTGTAGGACTTCCCCGCCCGCCCGGCGCCGGTCACGACGAAGGCTCCGGTGTCGAACCGGTCGGCGGGAACCTCCCCCACCAGATCCCGTTCCCCTTCAAGGGCCGCCCACAGACCGTTCAAGGACCGAATCCGGCCGGGAAGGCGTAGGCCGACGCCCACCACAGCCACCGCGTCTCCGGGCAGACCATCAGCCGCCGAGCAGGGAAGCGGCTCGGTAGCGTGAAGTTCCACAGTCATGGCAAAGCTCCAGAAGATACGCAACAGGGGATTCGCTACCAAACAGGCAGGCGGTCGTCCGTATAACGACCAAAAGCTGCACGAGTCGCGTTCGATCGGGAATCGCGTGTCATCGTCCGCCGTGAGCCAGCCACCAAGCGGAGGTCTTGACGCGCTGAGCGTCGACGATGCAGGCCGTCGGCTCGGTGCTGCGGCCTTCGAGGGGGCGGATCAACTTCCGCTTGCCGGCCACTGAGTCGTCCGAGAGTGTCCCGTCCTTCTGCCAGCGGGCGAAGTAGGCGCGACCCGTCTCCCAGGGCGATCTGCGGATCAAAGCCGTCAAGTCACACTCGGGGTCGTCATCGGTAGCTGTTGTCCCTCCGCTCCTGAGGGTTCTGCGTCGAACGGGAACCTCGATCGGGTGATCGCTACTGGCCGTGGACATGAAGGCAGGGCCTCTTGGTAGCTCGGGGTCGCGGAGCCAACCGAGATCCGGAGACCCTGTTGCCGCGGTTGTACGCACTCGCGCCGGTGGAGTTCAACTCGGCCGCACCGACGTGTGATGGTGGCGCTCACCGGTTCGGGAATGCGGCTGATCACCCGGAACGTGTTCGGCGGCATCCCTCGGACATGACAGAGGTGGAGTGGGCTGCTGTCTGATGACGAGCGCGTACCGCCACGCGAAGGCCCCGGCCGGCCGTGAGATCCGGACCGCTGCGTCCTCAGTGCCGATCGCCTCCGCAGCACGGTCACGGACGCCGATACCACCCTCCCGGAACGGCCACCGCTTGCCCGGGCGACGAGTCGGGCCGTGGTCTCGCGCTGGTGGCAGCGTTGGCGGCCGACCGGGGCGCACAGACGAGGGAACACGGCGTCGGCAAAGAGGTGTGGTCCGAGGCGGCACTCACGTCATAGCTCATCGTTCCGCCGTGAACCCTCCCATCTTGCGCGTGGAACCCGGCGGACAGGAACCTCGAAGACGACTTCGCGACCGTCCTCCTCGTCCCACTGCTCTCCGACCTCGACGAAGCCGAAGCCCGAGATCGTCGCTAGGGACGCCACGTTGTCGGGGCCTATCGTCGCCCGCACGGTCGTGACCGGGGTTTCGGCCGCTGCCCGGCGGAGCAACTCGATCAGCGCGGACCGGGCATATCCCCGGCGACGGAAGGCGGGAGCAATGGAGTAGCCGATCTCGACCATGCCGACCTCATCAGGTGGTCCGTGGAACCCGGCATGTCCGACGACGAGACCCTCGTCGCCGATGACCGCTTGTCGCACCATCCACCGCGCCTGGCCGGGATCGGCGGCCATCTGGGCGAGCCGGAACCGCCATAGCCACCGTGCTCTGTCGGTCACGAAGTACTCGGTCAGCGAAACCCCGGCAACCCTACCGGCTTCGGACAGGTCAGCATCGAGCAAAGCGGACATCGCCCCGCCGGATAGCTCGACAAAACGGACACGCTTCGGGCTCCGCGTGGACGGGCCCCGGTAGTCGAATTCATCTGTCACCTGCGGATGCTCGCCGACTCGCTCAAAGGGCGTCCACCGAATTCGAAGCAGCCTCGCACCCGCCCGGCGGCGTCATCCGGCACCTGTCCTCGCCGTCACACCAGTCGCCGTGCCGTCGCCCACCGCGTCAGCTCGTGCCGGTTGGACAGCTGGAGTTTGCGCAGGACCGCCGAGACGTGGGACTCGACCGTCTTCACCGAGATGTAGAGCTGCTTGGCGATCTCCTTGTACGCGTAGCCGCGCGCGATCAGGCGCAGCACCTCGCGCTCGCGCTGGGTGAGCCGGTCGAGGTCCTCGTCGACCGGCGGGGCGTCGGTGGAGGCGAAGGCGTCGAGGACGAAGCCCGCCAGGCGCGGGGAGAAGACTGCGTCGCCCTCCTGGACGCGGAAGACGGAGTTGACCAGGTCCGTGCCGGTGATGGTCTTGGTCACGTAACCCCGGGCGCCGCCGCGGATCACACCGATCACGTCCTCCGCCGCGTCCGAGACGGACAGGGCGAGGAAGCGTACGGGCCGTTCGGTGTCCCCCATCAGGGGCGCACAGCGGCGCAGCACCTCGACCCCGCCGCCACCGGGGAGGTGGACGTCGAGGAGCACCACTTCGGGGCGGGTCGCGGTGATGACCGTGACGGCCTGGTCGACGTCGGCGGCCTCGCCGACGACCTCGACCCCGGTCTCGGCGGTCTGGCCGATCTCGGCCTGCACTCCGGTGCGGAACATGCGGTGGTCGTCGACGAGCACCACCCGCACGTGGCGCTCCCCCGCGCCGCCGTTCGCCGGCTGCCGGGGCCGGGACCCCTCGCCCACTCCCGCCGTTCCGTTCGCCTCGGTCGGGTCGCTCATGACGTCTTCTCCGCCCTCTCCATTTCCAGTTCGACCTCCGTGCCGCCGTCCGGCACCGCGCGCAGCCGCGCCGTGCCGCCGTTGCGTTCCATGCGGCCGATGATCGATTCTCTGACGCCCATGCGGTCGGCGGGTATCGAGTCGAGGTCGAAGCCGGGGCCGCGGTCCCGGACGGACACGAAGACAGTCCTGCCCTCGACTTCGGCGAAGACCTGCACGGCGCCGCCCTCGCCACCGTACTTGGCCGCGTTGACCATCGCCTCGCGCGCGGCCTGCATCTGTGCGCTGGTCCTCTCGTCGAGCGGGCAGTCGCCGACGACGACCACCTCGATGGGAACGCCGTGCTTGTCCTCCACCTCCGCGGCATTGCGCTTCACGGCCTCGGCGAGGGTGGTGGGCTCGTCGTCCTCGTCCTTGCCGTTGCCCTCGGGTCTGTAGAGCCAGGAGCGCAGGTCGCGCTCCTGGGCCCGGGCCAGGCGGCGCACCTCGCCCGCGTTCTCCGCGTTGCGCTGGATCAGGGTCAGGGTGTGCAGCACGGAGTCGTGGACGTGGGCGGCGACCTCGGCACGCTCCTGCGCGCGGATGCGCATCAGCCGCTCCTCGGAGAGGTCCTGCGTCATCCGCACCAGGTAGGGGCCGGCGAGAAGCGTGATGCCGACGAGGACGGCGAGGGCCGCCTGGAGAACGGAGCCCAGGTGGGCGGCGGACCCCTGGAGGACGAAGATGCCGGTGACACCGGCCGTCACCAGCAGGACGCCGGCCACCGAGCGCAGCAGGGTGACCGTGCGCCGCTGGCGTCCCACCTCGGCCCAGCGGGCCCGGCGCGCGTTGTCCGCCTGGCGCCAGACGAGGGCGACGCCGGCGCCGACGAGCACGGTCGGCCAGAGGTAGGCCCTGGCGCCGCCGCCGAGGTCGACATTGCCCACGAAGACCAGGGCCACGACGACCATGAGGAGCAGGGCGACCATCTGCCCCTTGTCCGGTCTGCGGGCGACGAGTCTGCGGCGGCCGTCCGGCGAGGTCTCGGAGGTGACGAGGGACGGCGGTTTCTGCGCCTCGACGCCACCGACACCCAGCGGCACGAAGAACCAGAAGGCCGCGTACAGCAGCGCGCCCAGGCCGTCGGCCATGAACAGGCCGACGAAGGCGAACCGTACCCAGACGACGGGCAGCCCGAGGTGCCCGGCGAGCCCCCGCGCCACACCACCGAGCCAGCGTCCGTCGCTGCTTCGGTAGAGCTTGCGCGGCGGCCGCGGTTCGACGACGGGTGCTGCTGCGGCTTCCGGCATGACACCGATATTCACACGGGTCCGGAAGCCGGAGCATCAGGGTCGTTCCCCCAATCACCCCTGATCTTCGGGCCGCGGAGGTCTCGAACACTCCCCGGCCACGGGGTCAGGGCCGATATCAGGGTCCGACCAGGGTCGAACCGACTGCCGTCACGGCGCCGCGCCCGTCACCATGGACTCATGACAGATCACGAGCACGCCGCGACGGGCCCGCAGGACGCCGCGGGTGCCGCGGCGGGCTCGGGCGCGGCCGGTGGCACGGACGCCCCCGGGCCGCCGCACCGGTTCCGGCGCGACCGGCGGCACAAGTCGCTCGCCGGGGTGTGCGCCGGCCTCGGGCGGCAGTGCGACCTGGACCCGGTGATCTTCCGGATCACCCTCGCCGTGCTCTCCGCGACCGGCGGCATCGGCCTCATCTTCTACGGCTTCGCCTGGCTCCTCGTCCCCTACGAGGACGAGGAGGAGAACGAGGTGCGCAAGCTGCTGACCGGCCGGGTGGACGGCCAGGCACTGGCGGCCGTGCTCTTCGCCCTGGTCGGCTGCGGGATCTTCCTCACCATGCTGAACAACGGCGGCGTGCTGACCTTCGCCGTCGTCCTCTCCCTCCTCCTCGCGGGCGCCGGGTACTGGTCGCGGCAGCGCAGGACCCCCGAGCCCGACCCGCTCTCCGCGCAGGCCGCCGCCGACGCGCCGCCGGAGGCCCAGGCGCCCCCGATCATGTACACCTGGCCGTCCTGGTGGCGCGGTCCCATAGTCAAGGACGGCACCCACGACGGCGGGACGGGGTACATGTGGGGCCCGCCGGACTCCAGGGACCGTGACATCGCGGCGGCCGTCGCTATCGGCCGCGGGATACCGGGGCGCCGCGACCACACCGCTGCGGGCGACCGGCGCTCCCGGCCGCCGCAGACGCGCGGGCCCCGCGGCATCGGCGGCTGGGTGTTCCTCCTCGCCCTGCTCGCAGGCTTCCTCGGGACCCGGCTGACCTGGGACGAGCACCCGCTCGGCACCAGTCTGCAGACCGGTCTGGCGTGCGCGCTCGCCGTCTTCGGTCTCGGCATCGCGGTCAGCGCGTTCCTGGGGCACACGGGCGCCGGCTCGGTCTTCCTGGCGGTCGTCACGGCGGGCCTGCTGGCCGCAGCGGCCGCGCTTCCGGCGAACGTCGGCACCGAGTGGGTCCGGACCACCTGGGAGCCCGCGGTGGCTGCCGACGTGCGCGACCAGTACGACATCGGCGCGGGCAGCGGCACCCTGGACCTGTCCGGGCTGGACGTGGCCGAGGGGCGGACGGTGACGACCCGGGCCGATGTGGGCGTGGGCCGAATCCGGGTCGTCGTGCCGCGGGACGTGACCGTGCGGCTGAGCGTCGAGGTGGGTGTGGGCGACATCCAGCTGCCCGGCGACGACGGGAAGGACGTGGACGTGGCACCGGGCAGGCACGAGGAGATCACCCTGTCCCCCACGACGGGCGGCGAGGACGCAGGCACGCTCGACCTCGACCTCCAGGTCGGCGTCGGTCAGGCGGAGGTGGCCCGTGCTGCGTCATAGGTTCCAGCCCGGACGACTGGTGGCCGGTGTCTTCCTGATCCTGGCCGGCGTGATCCACGCGGGCGACGCGGGCGGGCTGTGGGAGGCACCGTGGTTCGTGGTGATCCCCGTCGTCGTGGGCGGGCTCTGCCTCGCGGGCGCGGTCGGGGGCGTGGCCCGGACCGTCCGCCGTCGCCGCGGAGCGCCCCGCTCGACGGCACCGGACGAGCCCCGGGCGGACCTCCCCCGCTGACGACGGTGCCCGGGGGCCCGGGGGCCGGCCCGCGCGCCAACAGCGCCCGCGCGGTACGGCCCGGCCCGGGTCTCCCGGGCTACCGGTACCCGCCCGTCCGTCGCCGGCGCCGGGAGCGCAGCGCGGCGTCCAGTGAGAGCAGCGGGGCGCCCGCGAGGACGAGGGGCAGCCAGGCCACGAGGTAGGCGAGATCGTTGCCGTAGTAGTAGGGGTCGGAGGCCCAGCTGACGGTCAGCCACAGGCTGAGCGAGATCAGCGCTCCGCCGAGCGCCGCGAGGCGGGCGAGCAGACCGAGCAGGGTGCCGATGCCGACGGCCAGCTCGCCCAGGGCGATGGCGTAGCCGAAGCCCGGCGGGTTCTTCAGTGCCAGGTCGACCAGGGCCGGGACGGCCGAGGAGTCGCGGACCGCGCGCATCATGTCGCCGACGGAACCGGCGCCCGCGTCCTTCATGAAGGCGCTGTCGGTCAGCTTGTCCAGGCCCGCGTAGACGAAGGTGACACCGAGGAAGATCCGTAGGGGAAGGAGGGCGTACCGGGTGGCGTTGTCCCGCCAGTCTCCGCCGCCCCGGGACGAGGTGTGGACATCCGTCCGCATACCGTGAGTCATCACTGCCAGCCGCCTCTCACCGCGCATGCCGAGACCCCACCAGACCATACGTACGGCACGGGGGCCCCGCTCAACCCTCCGGCGGCCGGTTTCTTGCTGTCGGTTCCGACAGGTCGCCGACCGTCGCGGGCGAGGAGCGGAAGGCAGACGCGCGGGCGGACCGGAGCCCTGTAGTGCCGGGGCGGACCGGAGACTTGTAGTCCCGGGGCGGAGGTGCCGGGGACGGACCGGAGCCCTGTAGTCCCGGGGCGGAGGTGCCGGGGGCGGACCGGAGCCCTGTAGTCCCGGGGGCGGACCGGGCCGGTGATGCCGGGCCGGTGTCAGTCCGTCACGTCGATCGCGTACCGGTTGGTCTCCGCACCCGCGCCGGTGACCACCTGGACGTCCACCCGGCCCGGTTCCACGTCCGCCGGTACCGGGACCGTCAGCAGGTCGTCCGCGGGGTTGCTGAAGCCGCCCGTCACCGGGACCAGGGGGACGTGGACGTTGACCGGTCCGATGCGGACGACCATCCGGGACAGGCGGTCCGCCCGCTGGGCGCCCGGCGGCACGAAGCCCGCGCCGCGGATCTCGATGTCGTCGCCCGTGCGGATCGGCGCGTCCAGGTCGCCGGCCTCCCGTGCCCGGACCACGGAGAGGATCACCGGCCGGCCGCCCTCCGCGTACTTCCCGGCCACGTAGGTCGCCGCCGACACCAGCACCACCACCGCGAGTCCCCACGGCAGGTCGGGCAGTTGTTCCGGGCGCCGGGCCAGCCGTACCGCCGCGAAGACCAGGGCGACGGCGCTGATCACGACGTACTGGATGTCGGCGAAGGTCCCGCGGCCCGCGTCGTCCGTCAGCAGGTCGGACGCGCGCGGCCGGTCGGCCCGCACCTTCTGCAGCCGCTGGCCCAGCACCCGCAGTCCGACCACCCGCCGTACCAGGACCGCGATCCCGCAGACCACCGCGAGCACGGTCACCGCACCGGTGCCGCGGCCGAGTTCGAGACCCGAGATCAGCGCGTCCCGCCGGTCGTGGCCCGAGGCCACCGCCAGCTGTCCGGCCAGCACGAGCACCGCGTAGGCGACGAAGAGGACCCAGGCGGCCGCCACGGCACGGGAGGTGGACAGGCGGTTGTCCTCGCCGATGACCGGCGCCAGCGCCCCGCCCCGGGTCCGGTGGAACCACGACGCCGCCGTCAGCGCGCCGGCCACCACCAGCGCCGCCGCGAGCCCGGCGGTGCGCGCCGCCGTCCAGCCCGCGCCGACCGCGGTGAGCGACTGCCCGAGCAGCAGCAGGACGACCGCCGCCCACACGGCGGCCGCCGTGCGACGGCCCAGCCCCGCGAGCCAGGCGCCGCCCTCGGCACGACCGCGTTCGGCGACGATCTCCGCGGACTGGGCCAGCTCCTCCGAGACCCACTGGCGGGAGGCGGAGGCCGAGTGGGCCACCGCGGCCGGCAGCCCCTGTCCGGCCGCGAACTCGTCGCGCCGCAACAGGAACGCGGCGACCGCCCTGCGGTGCCCCGCACGGGCACCGTGCGGGCAGTCCCCACAGGTGCAGCCCCCGCCGTGCGCCGCCTCGTACGCGCCCTTGTCCGAGCCGCTCCCGCGTCTCGCCTCCTGCACCGCCACGCCCGACGCCCGCCTTCCCGCATCCTGCGAAAGAAACCGTGAGACAAACCGAAAAGAAACTGTGGAAGATACTGTGGACAAGAAACCGTGAGAGCTTCTAAGTCCCATGGGACGACAGCGAATTGTGCCGTACCCGGACCCTTGCGCGCCCGGCGCCCCCGGTTACCTCTGCTCAGCGCGGGTGAGGCGCGGAGCGCGGTGTTGACCCGGCCGCGAGAGGCCCGGGACAACGCGCCACGACCGGCGTGGTCGCGGTGAGCGGAACGGTCAGTCGAGCAGGTCCGGTTCGCGGCGGCTGACCTCCTGCCACAGGGGCTGGTAGTTGATCCACGCCACCAGGTCGCCGCCGAGCTGCTCCCGGGTCGCCACGGCCTGCCGGTGGTCGATCAGCACCGGCCGGCCCGCCGCCTTCGCCGTCAACTGCACCTGGCAGGACCGCTCCAGCGACAGGAACCACCAGGCCGCCGCGTCGACCGAGTCGCCGACCGTCAGCAGCCCGTGGTTGCGCAGCACCAGTGCCTTGCCGGAGCCGAGCACCCGGGCGATGCGCCGGCCCTCCTCGGCGTCGACGGCGACGCCCGAGTAGGTGTCGTACAGGGCGTGGTCCTCGTAGAAGGCGCAGCTCTCCTGTGTGATCGGGTCGAGCAGGTCGCCGAGGGCCGAGAGCGCGCGCCCGTGCACCGAGTGGCAGTGGGCGACCGCGACGACGTCCGGGCGGGCGGCGTGGACCTGGGAGTGCACCGTGAAGGCGGCCTGGTTCACATGGTGGCCGCCCTCCACGACCTGCCCCTCGGAGTTGGCCAGCACGAGGTCGCTGACCTTGATGTGGGCGAAGGGCATGCCGAACGGATTGACCCAGAAGCAGTCGCTGTACTCGGGGTCGCGGGCCGTGATGTGCCCGGAGACCCCGTCCTCGAACCCGTACCGCCCGAAGACGCGCAGTGCGCCCGCGAGCCGTTCCTTGCGGTGCCGGCGTTCGTCCTCGACCGAGTCGTGCCTCGGCGGCATCGCGAACCGCAGCCGGTCGGTGGGCAGCGGCGGGGGCGGAGTGGCCCCGGGCGTCCCGTGCATGTGTCCTCTGTCCTGCCTGTGTCCTACGGGAACCGGTACTGCGTGTGTCTTACGGGCCGGAAGCTACCCGCGGTGCGGCCGGGAGGACAGTACCGGAGCCAATAGACGACAGAGGGTGTCGGTTTTCGGGTTCACACTCGGCGTATGACCTCAGGCACCCCTGTGAACTGGGCCGGTTTCGCCACCGCCGTACCCGCCCCGGCCGACACGGTCGGGGCGCGCTTCGGCGCGTACACGCACCACGTCCTCGCCACCCTCCGCAAGGACGGCTCGCCCCGCACCACCGGCCTGGAGGTGCGTTTCCTCGGCGGCGAGCTGTGGCTCGGCATGATGCCGGGTTCACTGAAGGCGCTCGACCTGCACCGCGACCCGCGCTTCGCCCTGCAGGCGAACCCGGGGGACGGCGCCGGCATGGGCGGCGGGGACGTACGGATCGGCGGCCGGGCGGTGGAGGTCGAGGACGCCGGGGCACGGGCCGGATACGCGGAGGAGGTGAAACCGCCGGAGCCGTTCCACCTCTTCCGTACCGAGCTGACGGAGGTCGTGCGGACCCGCGTCGAGGACGACAGGTACCTCGTCGTCGAGATCTGGCGACCCGGGGAGCCCCTGCGCACCGTCAGGCGCTAGGAGTCACTCCCACTCGATCGTCCCCGGCGGCTTCGAGGTCACGTCGAGGACGACCCGGTTGACGTCCTTGACCTCGTTGGTGATCCGGGTCGAGATCCTGGAGAGCACCTCGTAGGGCAGCCGGGACCAGTCGGCGGTCATGGCGTCCTCGGAGGAGACGGGCCGCAGCACGATCGGGTGGCCGTAGGTGCGGCCGTCGCCCTGGACGCCGACGGAGCGGACGTCCGCGAGCAGCACCACGGGGCACTGCCAGATGTCGCGGTCGAGACCGGCCGCGGTCAGCTCCTCGCGGGCGATGGCGTCGGCCTCGCGGAGCAGGTCGAGCCGCTCCTCGGTGACCTCGCCGACGATCCGGATGCCGAGGCCGGGGCCCGGGAAGGGCTGGCGCTGGACGATCTCCTCGGGCAGGCCCAGCTCGGCGCCGACCATCCGGACCTCGTCCTTGAACAGCTGACGCAACGGCTCGACCAGCTCGAACTCGATGTCGTCGGGGAGCCCGCCCACGTTGTGGTGGGACTTGATGTTGGCGGTGCCGGAGCCGCCGCCGGACTCGACGACGTCCGGGTAGAGCGTGCCCTGCACGAGGAAGGCGACCTCGGGGCCGTCCTCCTGGAGGATCTCCAGCTGCGCCTGCTCGAAGACGCGGATGAACTCACGCCCGATGATCTTCCGCTTCTCCTCGGGGTCGGAGACCCCGGCCAGAGCCTTCAGGAACCGCTCGCTGGCGTCCACGACCTTCAGCTGCACGCCGGTCGCGGCCACGAAGTCCTTCTCGACCTGCTCGGTCTCGCCCTTGCGCATCAGGCCGTGGTCGACGTAGACGCAGGTGAGCTGGGAGCCGACGGCCTTCTGGACCAGGGCGGCGGCGACGGCGGAGTCCACGCCGCCGGACAGGCCGCAGATGGCGCGCTTGTCGCCGACCTGCTCGCGGATGGCCGCGACCTGCTCCTCGATGACGTTGCCCGTGGTCCAGTCGGGGGCCAGGCCCGCGCCCCGGTACAGGAAGTGCTCCAGCACCTGCTGCCCGTGCGTGGAGTGCATGACCTCGGGGTGGTACTGGACGCCGTAGAGCTTCTTCTCGTCGTTCTCGAAGGCGGCGACCGGGACGACGTCCGTGGAACCGGTGACGGTGAAGCCCTCGGGGGCGGCGGAGCAGGCGTCGCCGTGCGACATCCACACGGCCTGCTCGGCCGGAGTGCCCTCGAAGAGGGTGGAGGACGGCTTGGAGACCGACAGGTCGGTACGGCCGTACTCGCGGGCGCCGGAGTTGTCGACCGTGCCGCCGAGGATCTGCGCCATCAGCTGGAAGCCGTAGCACATGCCGAAGACGGGGACGCCCGCCTCGAACAGCGAGCGGTCGAGGGTCGGGGCGCCCGGCTCGTACACCGACGAGGGGCCGCCCGAGAGGATGATGGCCGCCGGATTCCTGGCGAGGATCTCCTCGACCGGCATGGAGCTCGGCACGATCTCGCTGTAGACCCGCGCCTCGCGGACACGACGGGCGATGAGCTGGGCGTACTGCGCGCCGAAGTCGACGACCAGGACGGTGTCGGGGGCGGCGGCAGCGGGAGTCGCTGATGACACGGGGTGCCTTCCGGCGGTCGGGCGGGGAGCTTGTGCTCCCGATTCTACCGAGCTGGGCAGGTGACCCGGCCCCGCGCCCACCGTCCCGCTTACCGTCCCGCCCGCGGTTCCTCCCGTGGTCCGTCCTGCGGCCCTCCCGCGGCCCCTCCCGCGGCCCCTCCCGCGGCCCTCCCGCGCCCCTCCCGCGGCCCGTCCCGCGGCCCCTCCCGCGGCCCGTCCCGCGGCCCCTCCCGCGGGCCGTCCGCGGTGTCGCCGTCACCCGCCCACCCGGGCCCCCACGCGTCTCACCATGCGAACCCGCTTGGACACCGACCGTCGCCGGGGCATACTGGCCCCATGCTCAAGCACCAGGCGTTCCTGTTTACCTATGGCAACCGGCCCACCGGCTGCCATGGTCGTGCTGCTTGAGCAACTGACGAGCGACTTCCCAGGCGCCCCGGGCCGACAAGGTCCGGGGCGCCTGGCGTGTGCGGACCGTGCCGGTCCGAGGTGCCGCCACCCTTTCGGCGAGGAGCCACCGACATGACCGTCACCGCAGCAGACAAGACCGGCGCCCACACCACCGAGGCCGCCGACGTGATCACGGGCGCCCGGGAGCGCATCGACGCCCTGGACGACCGGATCATCGGGCTGATCCAGGAACGGGTGGCCGTCTCCGCCGTCATCCAGGAGGCACGGATCACCTCCGGCGGCCGGCGCGTGAACCTCTCCCGCGAGATGGAGGTGCTCGACCACTACCGGCAGGCGCTGGGCAAGCCGGGCACGGCGCTGGCGATGACGGTGCTGGAGCTGTGCCGGGGGCGCGTCTGAGGGCGGCCCCCACGCGGCCGCATGCTCGTATCCGAGTTCGGGCGTCTTCTCACCCGTACGGCGCGTGACCGGTGCGCGAGCGGCCTCGTTGGTCCCGGTGTCCGTGTCAGCCAGGGGCGGGCCCGAAAGAACCACGCGTGGCTCGCTGGAGCGATGAGACGTGCGGATCGTGCCGTACGTCGTGGGACCTCGCTCCAGGAAGTGACCGGACGGCAGGGGACAGCAGCCCGGTCACCCAAGAGAACGGCCGGCTCCGGGGACGCCCGGGGCCGGCCGACGGAACGGGTCCGCATCAGGACCGAACGGTTGCGAAGGCCCTCCCCGTCCAGCACGGTGCGGTACGGGCGGGACAAGGGCCTTGTCCTCTGCGCAGCCCACTCGACCGCACTGCCATTCGAGGCGAGCGACGCAACCCCCCGGCGTCGCTTGCGAGGCACCGGCGCCTCCCTGACGCCTGTGCCGGCCGAGGAAGGGCCCCGTGGCTCCGGCTCCGCGGGGCTCTTCGTCACGCCACCTCCGTGACGCAGGCCACATGAGGATTCCGTGAACACGGGGACAACCCCGCACGGGTTCCACTGATCAAACAGGCATGAAGCCTCGCCGCGCCCTGGCCGCGGCCGCCGCCACGGCAGCGATCGCCCCCGCCGCACTGCTCACGGCCCCGAGAGCCTGTGCCGGCGGCGGCACGACGCCGTCCCCGTCCGCCTCGTCGGACGGCTCCCCGAGCGGGACGGACCCGGCCCCGTCCGCAGGACAGCCGCCGTCCCGGGCCGAGTCGACGAGCGAGACCACGCCCGCTCCCAGCGGCTCGACGAGCACCTCCACCAGCTCGCCGGAGTCCCCGGAGCCCCCGGAGTCCCCGGGCGAAACGGACGACGCGGGCACCCCCGCTCCCGGCGTGACACAGGCTGGGTGAGAGGGGCCCGCACTCGGAGGGGGGTGCGGGCCCCTCTCACCTCTTCCACCGCTACTGCTGGTCCGCCTGCCGCTCCTTCTTCGGCGGCACAGCGGGCACGTCCAGGAACGGAAGCCGCAGCGCGCCGAAGGCCTTCTCCGGGACGGCCGGGAACCTGGGCGCGACGGCGGCCAGGCGTTCGTACGCGGTGCCCTGCGCGGGACGCGGGTCGCTCTCGCCCTTGTTCGGCCAGTACGACATCGCCCGCTCGGCCTGCGCCGTGATGGTCAGGGACGGATTGACCCCCAGGTTGGCCGAGACGGCGGCGCCGTCGACGACGGAGATGCCGGGGTGGCCGTAGAGCCGGTGGTACGGGTCGATGACGCCGGTCTCGCGGGAGGCGCCGATCGGGCAGCCGCCGAGGAAGTGGGCGGTGAGCGGTGTGCCCATCAGCTCGCCGACGTTGGAACCGGCGAAGCCGTTGATCTCCGCGGCGAGTGCGGAGGCGCCCTCGGTCGCGGCCTTGATCTGCCTGGGGTTGGGCGAGCCGTGGCCCTGGCGGGCGGTGAGCAGGCCCTTGCCGACGCCCGTCGGTTTCAGGTGCGTGGCCAGGGAGTTGTCCAGGGACTGCATGACCAGGCCGATGATGGTCCGCTCCGACCACTTGCGGTTGGACAGGGAACGCAGGACCAGCAGGGGATGCCTGGCGGCGTGGCCCAGGAAGCCCAGGACGCGCGACGCGCCCGAGGCGGCCTGCCCGGCGTAGGGGACCTGGAGGATCGACAGGCCGCCCATCGAGTTGGAACCCTTGCCGTAACGCACCGGCTCGATGTGGGTGTTGGCGTCCGGGTGGATCGAGGACGTGATGGCGACGCCGCGCGTGAAGTCGGCGCGTGGGGCGCCGGTGGCGTGGCGGTAGCGCCGGTCGTCGGTCTGGGCGCCGACCAGGGCCTCCGAGTTGGTGCGGGTCAGCTCGCCGAGCCTGTCGGACAGGTGGGGGAGCCGGCCGCCCGCCTTCATGCGGTGCAGCAGGGTCTGGGTGCCGTAGGTGCCGGCGGCGATGACGACCCGGCGGGCGGTGAACGTGCGGCCCGCGGCCTTCTTCCGCCGGTGCGTGGGGAGCGTGGCGATGGCGAAGCCGCCGCGCGAGTCGTCCGTGACGGAGACGACCGTCGTCATCGGGTGGACGACGGCACCGGCCTTCTCGGCGAGGTACAGGTAGTTCTCGTTGAGGGTGTTCTTCGCGCCGTGCCGGCAGCCCGTCATGCACTCCCCGCACTCGTTGCAGGCCTTGCGGTCGGGGCCGGCGCCGCCGAAGTAGGGGTCGGGCACCTGTCGGCCCGGCTCGGCCTTCGCCGTGCCGTCGGCGTCCTCGCCGTCGCCGAAGAAGACGCCGACCGGCGCCATGTGGAAGGTGTCGCCGCAGCCCATCCGCTCGGCGGCGGCCTTCAGGTGCACGTCGGAAGGGGTCATCGTCGGGTTGAGACGGACCCCGAGCATGCGCCGGGCCTGGTCGTAGTACGGAGAAAGTTCCTCCTGCCAGTCGGTGATGTCCCGCCACTGGGGATCGTCGAAGAAGGGCTTCGGCGGCACGTAGAGGGTGTTGGCGTAGTTGAGGGAGCCGCCGCCGACTCCGGCGCCTGCCAGGACCATGACATTGCCGAGCAGGTGGATGCGCTGGATGCCGAACATGCCGAGCCCGGGGGCCCAGAGGTAGTTCTTCAGGTCCCAGGAGTTCTTCGGCAGCGACTCGCGGGTGAAGCGGCGGCCGGCCTCCAGGACGCCGACGCGATAGCCCTTCTCGGTGAGGCGGAGGGCGGACACGGAGCCGCCGAAGCCGGAGCCGACTATGAGGACGTCGTAGTCGTACCCGTTCTCGTCCCGGGTCTTGACGGTCTTCTCCTGCGACACGTGCTCTCCTCGTCGAGAACGGGGTTTCGGGATCGGATCGGGCGGCGGCCGCTCAGCGGAAGCGGAACGCCTTCATCAGACGCAGGCTGCGACTCATGAAGGCCGCGTACTTCTCGTCGTCCATCCCCAGCGACGGCGCCATCGGCAGCAGCCGCTGGTGGGCGACCGTCTGGGCCTCGGTGTACTTGAGGATGCCCTCGGAGCCGTGCCTGCGGCCGAGCCCGGAGTCCTTCATGCCGCCCATCGGGGACTGGACGCTGCCGTAGGCGGAGGCGTAGCCCTCGTTGATGTTGACGGTGCCGGTGCGCAGCCGGGCGGCGAGGGCGCGGCCGCGCCGGGCGTCCTTCGTCCAGACGGAGGAGTTCAGGCCGTACGGCGTGGAGTTGGCGCGCTCGACCGCCTCGTCCTCGGTCCTGAAGCGGTAGACGGAGACGACCGGGCCGAAGGTCTCCTCGGCGCACACGGCCATGGGGGCCGCGACGCCGTCGAGGATGGTCGGCTCGTAGAAGTACGGGCCGATGTCGGGGCGGGCGACCCCGCCGGCGACGAGTTCGGCGCCGCGCTCGACGGCGTCCGCGACGTGCCGCTCGACGGTCTCCAGCTGCCGCTCACCCACCAGGGAGCCCATGTCGGCGCCGTAGGCGAGGGAGGTGCCGAGCCGCATGGCCCGGGTGCGGGCGGCGAAGCGCTCCAGGAAGGCGTCGGCGACGGACTCGTGGACGTAGAGCCGCTCGATGGAGATGCAGAGCTGGCCGGCCGAGGAGAAGCAGCCGCGCACGGCGCCCGCCGCGGCCTTGTCGATGTCGGCGTCCCGCAGGACCAGCATGGCGTTCTTGCCGCCGAGTTCGAGGGAGACGCCGACCAGGCGGTCGGCCGCGCCCCGGGCGACCTCGCGGCCGGTGCGGGTGGAGCCGGTGAAGGAGACGTAGTCGGCGTGCCTGACGACCTCGGGCCCGACGACCGGCCCTTCGCCGAGGACGACCTGGAAGACCTCGGCGGGCAGCCCGGCCTCGATCAGCAGGTCACGGGCCCACAGTGCGGTCAGGCAGGTCTCGGTGTCGGGCTTCATGACGACCGCGTTGCCCGCGACGAAGGCGGGGAGCGCGTCGCCGACGGACAGCTCCAGCGGGTAGTTCCAGGGGGCGATCTGGCCGACGACGCCGCGCGGGTGGCGCAGTTCGGTGACCTTCGTGAGGGTGGGCACGGCGCCGGTGTGCCGCTTGGGCCGCAGGTAGGCGGGCGCCTTGCGGCCGTAGTGCCGGGCGGCGACGGCCACGGCCTGGACCTCCTCGTGGGCGTGCAGCCGGGCCTTGCCGGTCTCCAGCTGGATGAGGTCGAGGATCTCGGCCTGGCGCTCGAGGACCAGGTCGTGGAAGCGCAGCAGGACGGCGGCGCGCTGCCGCACCGGTGTGCGCGCCCACACGGCCTGCGCGGCTCGGGCCCGCTCGAAGGCGCCCGCCACGTCCTCGGGCGTCGACTCGGGCAGGTCGGCCAGCTTCTCGCCGGTGAACGGGGTGTGGTTGGCGGTGCGGCCGGAGCCTGCCACGCCCTTGGTGAGCTGGGCCACCAGCTCGGGCGTGACCACGTCGGCAGCGGTGCGGGCGCCCTCCGGGCTGGGGGCGAGAGGGTTCGTGCCGGTGAGTTCCGGGGCCTGCGCGTCCGTCATGAGCCGCAGGGTATGACGCCGCGAGGGCTTTGTGTACCCGTCGGTAATGGGGATTCACGGTGATTCACCGAGTGCACACATGACGCCAGTGATCGCTGGCAACAAACCCGCTGATCAGGGCGTTACGCGGAAGGGTTTGGCCCAAGTACTTCTTTTCGGCCGGGAGCCGGCCGAAGGTCCCGCGCCTGCCCCTCCACCGCCTCCGGCTGCCCGGCGACCGCCTCCGGCTGCCCGGCGACCGCTTCCAGGTGCCGCGCGACCTCCTCCGCGTCCGGCCGCGCCCCGGCGTCCGGCGCCCGCAGCCGGTCGATCAGCGGGTCCAGCGGCCCGGCAGGCCCGGCCGCGACGGCGCCGTGCAGCAGGACGCCCAGAGACCGCAGGTCGGCCCCGGGCCCGGCGCCCCGGAGGGCCTGTTCGTCCGGCGGGCGGGCGGTGCCGAAGTCGGTGAGGACGACCCGGCCGTGCGGGCCGAGCAGCACGTTGGCGGGCCTGACCGCGCGGTGGACGATGCCGACGGCGTGCGCGGCCCGCAGGGCGCCGAGGACGGCGAGGCCGACGCGGGCGGCCTCGGGCGCGGCCACCGGACCGCGCAGGAGCACGTCGTGCAGGGACTCGCCGGGGACCCACTCCATGACGATCCAGGGCAGTCCGTCGAGTGCGGCCTCCTCGACGACCACGTCGTGGATGCGGACGGCGGCGGGGTGGTCGACGCGGGCGGCGGCCCGGGCCTCGCGGTAGAGGCGGTGGGCGGCCCGGCGGTGGGTCTCGTCCGCCGGGTCACCGGGCAGCCGCGGCCGCTTGACGGCGACTTCGCGCTCCCCGGTCTCGTCGAAACCGCGCCAGACGGTGCCCGACGCGCCCGACCCGACGCGCCGCAGCAGCCGGTAGCGCTCGCCGACCAGCCGGCCCCGGTCTCCCATCAGAGCTCGCCGACCTCCCAGTTGGAGACCACCGTCCGGGCGATCTCCCGTCCCTCGTCGGCGAAGTAGCCCTCGCGGGGGTAGTCGACCGACACCTTGTACATGTCACCGTTGCCGGCCCGGTAGTACAGGATGCGGAACTCACGGGCACGGGGGTTCCGCGGGTCCGCGGTCGTGTACTGGATGGTGTTCTCGGCGGCCTTCCTCCCCTTGTACGTGGTCTCGCCCGGCTCGCCCTCGGGGGCGGGCCTGTCGGCGAAGTTCCAGGAGTACTCGCCGTCCTTGAGCATCTCCCAGTCGGCCCAGGCGTTGGCGCCGGCGGTGTCCGGGATCTCGTTGCCCTTGTCGTCGGCCTTGATGTCCCGGTCCACGACGACGGTGACCGCCCCGCTCGGGTCGGCGAACGTCTCGCTGGTGCCGTCCCAGTCGTCCGGGTGCTTCGCCTTCACGAACTCCGCGGGCACACCCACGCTCATGCCGATCCCGGGGTCGAGCCTCTGCTGCTTCCAGCCCTCCGGCAGGGTGCCCGCGAAGGGGTCCGCGACGACCAGGTACGACGCCACCGCCGCCGCGACGACCACCGCGCCGAGGGTGATCCACGCGTTGCGGCCCAGCCGGACGCCCCAGCGGGACCCCGCACCGGACGGCGCGGAGGCCCCGCCCTGACGGTCCTGCCCGTCCGGCCCCGCGAAACGGACCACCTGGGTGGGCGGCGGCGCGGGCGGGTTCGCGGCGGCGTCCAGCAGGGAGCGGACCCGGGCGGCGTCCGGGCGGCGCGCCGGGTCCTTGTCCAGGAGGCCCGTGATCACCTCGGCCAGCGGGCCCTGCGCGGAGGCGGGCGGCGCGGGCACGGCGTTGAGCACCGACTGGAGGGTGGCGGGGGTGTTGCTGCGGCGGAACGGCGAGACGCCCTCCGTCGCCGCGTACAGCACCACGCCCAGCGACCACAGGTCGCTCGCCGGTCCGGGGCGCTGGCCCAGCACCCGCTCCGGGGCGATGTACTCGGGCGAGCCGACGAAGCCGCCGGTGTCCGTGAGGTTGGTCTCGCCCTCGATCTGCGCGATGCCGAAGTCGGTGAGGACGACCCGGTCGTGCCGGCCGAGCAGTACGTTGTCCGGCTTCACGTCCCGGTGCAGGATGCCGGCGGCGTGCGCGGCCTCCAGCGCGCCGAGCACCTCCAGGCCGATCCTGGCCGCCTCGCGCGCGCCGAGCGTGCCCTCCTGCAGGGCGTCGCCCAGCGAGCGCCCGCGCACGAGTTCCATCACGATCCACGGCTGCCCGTCCACGACCGCCACGTCGTGCACGCCGACCACCGCGGGGTGGTCGAGCCGGGCCGCGGCGCGCGCCTCGCGGCGCATCCGCTCGAACGCGTTGTCCCGTTCGCGTTCGGGAAGGTGATCGGGTAGGCGGGGCTCCTTTACGGCGACCTCGCGGTCCACGGTCTCGTCCTTCGCCCGCCACACCGTGCCCATGCCGCCGTGCCCGAGCCTGGCGAGCAGCCGGTAACGGCCTGCGACGAGCCGCCCGGCACCCGGGTCCGGCGCCGCCGCCGAGGGAGCGGACGACGGGGCGCCCGAAGGAGTCGACGGGGACGCGGGCGACCGCGGCGGCACGACCTGGGCGGGTGCCGCGTACGGGTGGCCCGGATGCGGCACCGCGGCGGGCTGACGCGGCGGTTGCAGCGCGAAACTCGTCGGCTCGTCCGCCTCGCTGAGTGGTCCCCCGTTGCTGCTCATGGCTCCATCAATATCGCGCCGGGCGCGTCCGTTTCCACCGCCGGTGCGCGGTGGTCACAGACCCGTGACGCGGGGTGCCGCTTATCTCCTGTTTGGGTCGCCCGCGGGGGACTGGGCGACGGGTGGCGAGGCCGTCCCGGAAGCGGACGCAGGCGCGGACGCGGACGCAGGCGCGGACGCGGACGGCGGCGTCCGCTCCGTCGTCGGCGTCGCGGGCACCGAGCTCGTCGGCGTACCGCCCCCGTCGCCGCCTCCGTCCGCCAGCAGTGCGGCCGCGGAGATGCCCGCGCCCGCCGCCACGACGACCAGCAGCACCGCCGTGAACACGCTCCGCTTCACGCTCCGTCTCGCGCGCCGTGGCCCGCCGGACCCGGGCGCCGTGGGCGTCGCGGGCGTACGGCCAGTGCCGAGGTACGCGCGCAGCATCCCCTCCGCGGACGCCGCGTCCAGCCGCCGTCGCGGATCGCGTTCCAGCAGCCCCCGTACGACCGGGAGGAGCGGCCCGGCCTGCGCGGGCGGGCGGATCTCCTCGGTGACCACGGCGTGCAGGACACCACCCAGCGAGTCGCGGTGGAAAGGGGACGCGCCGCTGAGGATCGCGCACAGCAGCACACCCAGCGACCACAGGTCGGACTCCGGCCCGGTCCCGGCACCGGACATCCGCTCCGGGGCGGTGTACTCGGGGGAACCGACGAAGGAGCCGCTCTCGGTGAGCGTGGTGGCGCCCGCGACCTGGGCGACGCCGAAGTCGGTGAGGACGACCCTGCCGTCCTCGGCGATCAGCACGTTCGACGGCTTGACGTCCCGGTGCAGGATGCCGGCCGTGTGGGCCGTGCGCAGGGCGTCGAGCAGGGCGATGCCGATGCGCGCGGCCTCGGCGGCGTCGACCGGGCCGCGGCTGAGGACCCGGTCGGCGAGCGAGCCGCCGTCGACCAGTTCCATGACCATGTACGCCCGTTCGTCGTCCTCGACGACGTCGTGCACGACGATGACGTGCGGGTGCCGCAACTGCGCGACCGCGCGGGCCTCGCGCAGGGTGCGCCCGCGGCGGCGCCGGGCCTCGGCCGCGGAGAGGCTCTCGTCGAGGGGGAGCGCCTTCACGGCCACTTCCCGGGCGAGCAGCTGGTCGGTGGCCCGCCACACGATGCCCATGCCGCCGTGGCCGATCCGCTCATGGAGCCGGTAACGGCCCGCGATGACGCGCCCGCCCGCCCCCTCGGTCACCATGCGCCCCATCATGCCCCACCGGACGCACCGGCTCCGGGCCGCTGTCACCCGGGTGGCCGACAACCGACGGGCGGGCGGGCGCCGTTGTGCAGGCCGCCGGCCGTCGTGCGGCACGGGTCAGCCGGTCTTCTCCCGCCAGCTCTGGAGCACCGCATTGAACTGCCGTTGCGTGGCCGGCCACTCACTCGCCGGTCCCGACATGTTGAGGGCGTACTCGACGCCGTCCCGGGACATGTACGTCTGCGACACGGCACGACGCGGGCCCGGGAAGGCGGTGTCCTTCGCCAGCGCGGTCCAGGTGTACGACCACCGGGAGCTGTCGCGGTCGCGGTAGCCGGCGCGTTCCAGGGTGACGCGCCTGTAGTCGACCAGCCGCTGGAGGAGCTGCGCGTCCAGGTCCCGCTGGTGCGCGTACGGGTCGTCGTAGTCGGGCGCGGTGTCGACGGATATGCGCAGGACGTGCTCGCCGCCGTCGGGGGTGTAGTCGATCTGCCGGAGTTCGCCGCTGTCGCCGTCGAAGTCCGTCCGCTGCCAGTCCTTGGGCAGGTAGAGGCTGAAACCCAACGGGTCTTCGCGGCGCACCCAGCCGGCCGGAACGGAGCCGCCCGGGCCCTCGCCGGTCGTGGCCGAGGCGGAGGCGGAGGCGGACGGCGAGCGGGTGGGGTCCGGGCCCGCCGACGAGCCGTCCCCGTCGCGTTGTTGCAGCACAACGGCGGTACCGGCACCGATGAGCGCGGCGAGGGCGACGACTGCGGCGAAGGTGCGCAGGCGGCCGCGCCGGGGGCGTCCGGCAACGCCCGCGTACGGCGGTCCGGCGGGCCCGTGCCCCGTCGCCGTGGGACCGGTCGGGAAGGGGCCGGCCCCGGTGTGCCCGGGCGCCGGGTGGCCCCCCGCCGCGTGACCCGTGGTGTGACCGGCGGCCGTCGGGCCGACCGCCGCCGGGCCGGTCACCGGCGGGTAGGGCGTCCCGCTGGCCGTGCCCGCCGGGCCGTGGTGGAGGGTGTCGCCCTGGCGCGGCGGGCCCGCGTGCCGGGTGGTCGGCACATATGCCTGGGCCGCGTCCGGGCGCCGTCCCTCGGCCGCCTGGGCGAGCAGGTGCTCGGCCTCGGTCGCATCCGGCCGCGCGGCCGGGTCCTTGCGCAGCAGGGCGCTGATGACGGGCGCGAGCGCACCGGCGTACCGGGCCTCGCCCGCCTCCTCCTCGACGACCGCCTGCATGGTGGTCAGCGGCGAGGTGCGGCGGAACGGCGACCTGCCCTCCACCGCCGTGTAAAGGGTCGCGCCGAGCGCCCACAGGTCGGACGCGGGGCCGGGATCGTGGCCGCGGACGCGCTCGGGCGCGAGGTAGTCGACGGAACCGACGACCTCTCCGGTCCGGGTGATGGTGGAGTCGCCCTCGATCTGCGCGATGCCGAAGTCGGTGAGCAGCACCCGGCCGTCGTCGGCGAGCAGCACGTTGCCGGGCTTGACGTCGCGGTGCAGGACACCGGCGGTGTGCGCGGCGCGCAGGGCCCGCAGCACCCACAGGCCGACACGGGCCGCCTCCCGCGGGTCGACCCGCTCCTCCGCCCCGACCGCGTCGGCCAGCGAGCGGCCCTCGACCAGCTCCATCACGATCCACGGCCGACCGTCGTGTTCGAGTACGTCGTGCACGGTGACGACGGCCGAGTGGTTGATCCGCGCCGCCGCGCGCGCCTCGCCCCGGGTGCGCGCCAGGAGTATCGCCTGGTCGCTCTCCGAGACGTAGAGCGCGGCGGTCAACTCCTTGATGGCGACGCTCCGGTGCAGCACCTCGTCGTGTGCGCGCCACACCCGGCCCATGCCGCCGCTGCCGATGGCTTCCCCGAGCCGGTAGCGTCCCGCGACGAGCCGGCCCTGCATCTGATTCACGTTGCCCCGCAATGGTCTTGTCAGGGTCAGACTAGGGACCGGCTCCCGTCCGGGGAACGGGTGGGGTGGTATGGAAACCCCTCTGTGACGGTTGTCGCTTTCCGTGACGGCAGGCAACCATCGGGCCGAACTGCCGTCAGCCTGTGTACTGGTAGGTGGCCGAGGCCTGTTCGAACAGCCGGGTCACCTCGTCACGCTCCGCCTCCGGGCCGCGTACCTGCACCACGTGGTAGCGGCCGTCGATCAGGATGGCGACGTTGCGCACGTACAACTCGCCGCCGTCGGCTCCGGTCCAGGTGAACTGCCCCTCCGCCATGGCCCGTCCGCCGACCTCGATGGTCTTCAGGCCGCTGGAGGTGGCCCAGCTGGAGGCACGGTACGACGCCAACTCCGGCTCGCTGTCGCGCTGGTAGGTCATCGGGTCGTCGCCGAACTCGGAGGCGCGGTCACGGCCCGGGACGACGACGAGCTCGAAGTCGCCCTTGCCGTAGACGACCTGGCCGCTGCCGTTGCGGGGCGTGCGCTTCCAGTTCTCGGCCACGGCGACGCCGAAGCCCTCCGGGTCCTTGCGCAGGGTGAACCCGTCGGCGACGTTGGACTGCGTCTCGGTGGAGCCGCCCGCCGTCCGCGAGGCGCCGGGGCCGGGCTCCGGCGACGTCCGGTCCGGCCGGGGCTCGCTGCCGGCGTCCGGTGACGTCGCGGGCGGTGCCTGGCTCGCCTCACCGGCCGCGCCGGTCCGGTCGGCGGTGCCCGAGCCGTTCGTGTCGCCCTTCGGCATGAAGAACATGGCGTACGCGACCGCGCCGGCCATCGCCAGCAGTATCAGCAGGAGCAGTGTCCGTCCGAGGCCGCGCGGGGAGCGGTCGGGCTCCGGCCTGCCCCGCTTGTGGCGTCCGTGGTGCGCGGGCAGCCCGGCTCGCCGCCTGCGCACCAGCTCGCCGCGGCGGCGCACGATGGGCAGGCGGCCGGTCTCGGCGGGCGGCGCGGCGATGACGTGCAGGCCCGCCTCCGGCTCGGGCGCGGAGCGCACCAGTGAGCGCAGCCAGCCACTCAGTTCCTCGAAGTCGATGCGCTCGGTGGGGTCCTGGCGCAGCAGCGACT
This sequence comes from Streptomyces sp. NPDC048392, assembly GCF_043200575.1. Taxonomy (NCBI): domain Bacteria; kingdom Bacillati; phylum Actinomycetota; class Actinomycetes; order Kitasatosporales; family Streptomycetaceae; genus Streptomyces; species Streptomyces sp. NPDC048392. The sequence continues at coordinate 353,170 of NZ_JBICYB010000002.1, read as the reverse complement.
CCACGACCGGCCGCAGCGGCCCGCACTCCTCCGCGAACGCCGGTGGCTCCGCGCACACGAGCTGCACCAGCTCGGCGGTCGACTCCTCCGGGTAGGGCGCGTGTCCCTGTACGGCGCGAAAGAGCAGCGCGCCCAGGGCCCACAGGTCGGTGGCGGGGCCGATGGGCGCGGCCAGCTGCCAGTTCTCGTGCACCGGACCGGCCTGTTCCGGCGCCCAGCGCTCGGTCACCGGCCCGACCACGGCCATCCGTGTCTGCCGGGCCCGCTCGGCGTCGAGCGCGGTGGCCGGACCGCGCGGCGCGGGGGCGCGGGCGACCAGGTCGTCCCAGCGCGCGGCGGTCCCGCGCTCCCGCGGCGGTCCCGCGGGGTCGGCCGCTTCCTCCTGCCACGCGCCGGGCCGGGCCCGCCCGGCCACCGGGCCCGTCGCGTCGGCCGCCGGACCACCGGCGAGGCGGGGGGTGGGAAGCGCCCGGTCGCCGAGGGCACGGGGCGTGGAAGACGCCGGATCGCCTGAGGTACGGGGCGTGGCGTCGTACCAGGAGGCCGTGCCCACGCCGTAGGGGTCGGTGATCTGCCCGGGTGGGAGGGCGGCGCCGGGCAGCGCGGCGTGACCGAGTCCGTCGCCGAACTCCGGGGCGCCGGACACGACGTCGGGCACGGCGTCCCGCGCGGTCCCTTCCGCCTCGACGCCGTGGCCGGGACGACGTGCCCCACCGGAGGCGGAGCCGTGCGGCGCCGGGCCGGGACCCTCACCGTACGGACCGTGCGATGCCGCACCGGAACCCCCACCGTACGCAGCGCCCGATGCCGCACCGGAACCCTCACCGTACGCAGCGCCGGCTGCCTCGCCGGGGTCACCGGCCCGTGACGCGTCGTCGGGGGCGGGGCGGGCGCCCGGCAGGGCCGCACGGCCGTTCTGGGCCTCCTGGATGCGGGCGGCGGCCCGGGAACCGGCACGGTACGCGGCGATCGCACCGGCACGGGCGGCGCGGGCGTCACCGCCGGCGTCCAGCGACGCGGGCGCGAGTCCGGCGGGGGCTCCGCCCGGCTCCCGGCCTCCGGGCCCCGGGAGCCCGCCGACGTCGCGCGCCTCGATGGCGGCCCGCCGGGCGGCCTCGGGGTCGGCGTCGCCGGGAGCGAAGACGCCGGTCCGGGCCCCACCACCGCCCGGCGCCCCGGCGCCGCCGCCGGGACCGCGCGTTTCGGTCCCGGCGCCGCCGCCGGGGCCGGAGGTTCGGTCCGGACCGGCCGCGGTGTCGGGTTCCTCGTCGGGCGGGGGCACCGGGTCGTACCCGCACAGCGCCTCCTCCGCCGCGCCGACCGCCAGGCCGGTCAGCATCACCCGTCCGTCGTCGCAGACGAGCACGGTGCGCGCGGTGATGTTGCGGTGCACCCACCCGTACATGTGCAGCACCCGCAGCGCCAGCAGGACGTCGGAGGCCACCTCGGCCGCCCGGTACGGCGTCAGGGCCTGCTCGGCGAGCAGCGCGGCCAGCGGCCTCGCGGCGACCAGCTCGCTGACGATCCACAGCGAACCGCCCTCGGCGAAGACGTCGAAGACCTGGTCGAGGCGCGGATGGTCGGGCACGGCCGCCGCGGCCTGCGCCGCCTCGACGGCACGCCGTACCACCGGATCGGCCGGCCGCCTGGGTCCACCGCCCGCCGCCGGTGACCGCCTGCCCGGGCGCCGGACGCCGCCCTCGCGGGCCGTGAAGCCGTCGGGCAGGCCGTCCGCGTCGAGCACCTCGGCCTCGACGACCTCCGGCAACGGCACCTGGCGGACCAGGACTTCCTGCCCGCTGTAGGTGTCGAAGGCCCGGGTCTCGGTGAGTTCGTACTCGTCGGAGGGCGGCAGGGGCAGGCGGTAGCGGTCGGCGAGTACCCGTCCCGCGTAGTCGTCCACGTCGCCACCCCCGGCAGCCGTCGGTCAATTCCGTTCGTCCGGCGGGCCGTTCCGGCTGCGTACGGTCCGCAACCACTCACGATACGTGCCGCGGGCAACCCGCAAAGAGCTGATGCCGGATATCGGGCGGCACAAACCCGGACCCCGCCCGCTCAGGACTTGGGTTCGAAGGTCTTCGACAGCGTCCGCCAGGTGTCCCGGCGCAGGTCGCTGCCCCAGTCGTCGGCCTTCGCGGTGTACATGAGCGCGTAACCCTGGTGGCCGTTGACGACGAACCCGCGGTCCACGGTGCGGTACTTGGTGCCGCCGTCGGTGTAGGTGAACTCCCAGTCGGCCGCGTTCCAGCCCCGGTAGCCCACCTTCTCTATGCGGATCTTCCGGTAGTTCGAGCGGACCATGTACCGCTCCTGGTTCTTCCAGTCGGCGACCGGGTCGCCCTTGGGCGTGGAGGTCCAGGCGACCAGCAGCTTCTGACCGCGGGGCCCGGTGAAGCGGTCGCCCGAGGAGCCCGTGGAGGCGTACTTCCAGCCCTCGGGCAGCCCGATGCGGTAGCCCTGGTCGCCCCGGTGGGTGGCGGCCACGTCCTCGTCGTCGGACTTCCCGGCGTCCTCCGACCCGCTCCCGGCCCCGCCGGACGCGCTCGCTCCGGCGTCCGGGGCGCCGGACGCGTCCCCGTCCGCCGCCGACTCGGAGGCGGAGCCGTCGGTACCGGTGCCGCCCCCCTCGTCCTGCCTGGTGTCGCCGCTGGGTCCGGCGGAGGCGACGGCCTTGCCGCCGCTGCCGCCCTCGGCGCCCTTGTCGTCGTCGCCACCGCCGAGCGTGAGGGCCAGTACGGTGCCGAGCACGGCGAGCGCCACGATCACCGCGATGATGATCAGCGTCCGGCGCGGCACCACGTCGGTGAGCGGCGCCCGGGGCGCGGACCGGGCCGGCAGGTCCGGCGGCGGTACGACGGGCCAGCCCGAACTCTGCGGACTGCCGGTGGTTTTCGGCCCACCGGCCCCAGGGACGGCACCAGTGGCTGCGCCGGCGCGCGTACCCGGTGGCGATCCCGCCCGTTGCTGCGGCGGCACGGGGGAGGCCGTCCCGGCGGCCCCGTGGACGGCGGTCGCACCCGCCGCTTCCGACGCCGCCCTGTCACCGTCGCCCGCCCGGGTCCGCGCGGCGTCTGCCGCACCGGCCCCGACGGCGGGCCTGCGCACGGAACGCAGCGCTCCGCGCAGCCGCTCGCCGACCTCCTCGGTCCGCTTGCCGCCGGTGCCCCGGGAGCCGTCGCGGCGCCTGCGCTCGTCCGGCTGCGGGGGCAGCGGCACGACCTTGGTGGCGTCGACCGGTTCGGTCCCGGCCTCCTTCTCCGGGGCGTGGACGACCTTGCTGAGCATCGCCCGGGCACCCGCGTCGTCGAGCCGCTGGGCGGGGTCCTTGGTGAGCAGGCCGTAGATGACGTCCCGCAGCGGGCCGGCGTTCTTCGGCTCCTCCAGGTTCTCCGTCATCACCGCGGTGAGCGTGGCGATCGCCGAGCCGCGGTCGTAGGGCGGGGTGCCCTCGACGGCGGCGTACAGCAGTCCGCCCAGCGACCACAGGTCGGCGGCCGGGCCCGGCTTGTGGCCGCGGGCGCGCTCCGGGGAGATGTAGGAGGGGGCGCCGACGAGCATGCCGGTGGAGGTGATCGAGGGGTCGCCCTCGACCTGGGCGATGCCGAAGTCGGTGAGCACGACCCGGCCGTCCTCGGCGATCAGTACGTTCGACGGCTTCACGTCGCGGTGCAGGATGCCCTGGCGGTGCGCGGAGCGCAGCACGTCCAGGACGGCGAGGCCGACCTCGGCGGCGCGCCTGGGCTCCAGCAGGCCGTCCTCACGGATGTGCTCGGCGAGCGACTTGCCCTCCACCAGCTCCATCACGATCCACGGCCGGTCGTCCTCCTCGACCACGTCGTAGACCGTGACGGCGCCGTTGTTGCGGATCCGCGCGATCGCCTTGGCCTCGCGCAGCGTGCGCGTGATCAGGCGCCGCTTCTCCTCCTCGTCGATGTTCCCCGGGAACCGCAGCTCCTTGACGGCGACCGTGCGTCCCAGGGTCTCGTCCTCGGCCCGCCACACCGTCCCCATGCCGCCGCGGCCGAGCACGTCTCCCAGCCGGTACCGCCCGGCGAGGAGACGTGCGCTCTTGTCCGTACGGGATGTCCCCGCCCGCTCCGCCTCCGACATGCGTCCCCTCATGCAACCCGCCCTGACAGAGCCTTCATTGTCCCTCACCCGACAAGTGCTCGACGCCCAGGGTGCCACGGGGGCCCACCGGACCCGGGTGCGGGCGGCGGGGCGGCCGGACCTCCCGTCACACCCGCCCCGAGGGCCCCTACCGCGCCGCGGTGTCCGGCGCTCCCAGCCGGGCCGCGTCGGCCGTCAGGTCGTCCGGCTGACGCTGCGACTCCCGCTCGGCCTCGACCCTCTTCTCGTAGTGCTCGACCTCCCGTTCGACCTGGCCCTTGTCCCAGCCGAGCACCGGCGCCATCAACTCGGCGGCCTCCCGGGCGCTGCGCGTTCCCCGGTCGAAGGTCTCGATGGAGATGCGGGTGCGCCGGGTCAGTACGTCGTCCAGGTGCCGCGCGCCCTCGTGCGAGGCGGCGTAGACGACCTCGGCGCGCAGGTAGTCGTCGGCGCCGCCGAGGGGATCGCCCAGCGAGGGGTCGGCGGCGACGAGTTCGAGCAGCTCCTCCGCGAGCGCGCCGTACCGGTTCAGCAGGTGCTCCACGCGCACCACGTGCAGTCCGGTGCGCGCGGCGATCCGCGCCCGCGCGTTCCACAGCGCGTGGTAGCCCTCGGCGCCGAGCAGCGGCGTCTCCTCGGTGACGCAGTCGGCGACCCGCAGGTCGAGCCCGTGCACCGCCTCGTCCACGGCGTCCTTGGCCATCACCCGGTACGTCGTGTACTTGCCGCCCGCCACGACGACGAGGCCGGGCACCGGGTGCGCGACGGTGTGCTCGCGCGACAGCTTGCTGGTGGCGTCCGACTCGCCGGCCAGCAGCGGGCGCAGGCCCGCGTACACGCCCTCGACGTCGTCGCGCGTGAGCGGCACCGACAGCACCGAGTTGACGTGCTCGAGCAGGTAGTCGATGTCGGCGCTGGAGGCGGCCGGGTGGGCCTTGTCGAGGTCCCAGTCGGTGTCCGTGGTGCCGATGATCCAGTGCCGGCCCCAGGGGATGACGAACAGCACCGACTTCTCGGTGCGCAGGATCAGACCGGTGCCGGAGTGGATGCGGTCCTTGGGCACGACCAGGTGGATGCCCTTGGACGCCCGGACGTGGAACTGGCCGCGCTCGCCCACCAGCGCCTGGGTGTCGTCGGTCCACACTCCGGTCGCGTTCACGACCTGCTTGGCGCGGACCTCGTACTCCCCGCCCGCCTCGACGTCCCGCACCCGCGCGCCGACCACTCGTTCACCCTCGCGCAGGAAGGAGGTGACCCGTGCGCGGTTGGCGGCCTGGGCGCCGTACGCCGCCGCGGTGCGCACCAGCGTCGCCACGAACCGGGCGTCGTCCATCTGGGCGTCGTAGTACTGCAGCGCGCCGACGAGCGCGTCCTTCTTGAGCGCGGGTGCGACGCGCAGGGCGTGACGGCGGCTCAGGTGCCGGTGCATGGGCAGGCCCCGGCCGTGGCCGCGGGCCATGGACATGGCGTCGTAGAGCGCGACGCCCGAGCCCGCGTACAGCCGCTCCCAGCCCTTGTGCTGCAGCGGGTACAGGAACGGCACCGGCTTCACGAGATGCGGTGCGAGCCGTTCCAGGAGCAGCCCGCGCTCCTTCAGCGCCTCCCGTACGAGCACGAAGTCGAGCATCTCCAGATAGCGCAGGCCGCCGTGGATCAGCTTGCTGGACCTGCTGGAAGTGCCCGACGCCCAGTCCCGTGCCTCGACCAGGCCGGTCGACAGGCCGCGCGTCACGGCGTCGAGCGCGGTGCCCGCGCCGACCACGCCGGCGCCCACCACCAGTACGTCGAGCTCGCGCTCGGCCATGGCCGCGAGCGACTCGGCGCGCTGCGCCGGCCCCAGGGTCGCTGTCCTCACTGCTGCCTCCCGCTGTCGGTAGCGTCGGCCGCACCCGTCGGGCGAGCCCGTCTCCTGGTACCCACCATGCCCAGATTCCGACCGGCCCGCCCGCCGTCGGCCGCCGCGCGGGCCGGCCTGTGAACCCCTTCTCCGCGACTTGCCCGCGGCCGCCCGGCAGCCGGCCGCCGGCATTCGACACTCACCGAGACTCGGCGGATCAATCCCGCATATCGGTCATATTTACTCCTAGTCTGACGTTGTGCTCGCCCATCCTGTCCACCGGGTTTGCACACCTGCCCCGCTTCGGTTACTGGGAAGGACGGCCCACGCCATGCCCGCAGATCTCGGCGTCATCGGACTCGGCCCGTACGGCCTGCCCCTGGCCCAGGCCGCCGTCGCCGCAGGCATCCCCACCCTCGGCTACCGCACCGGCCCGGAGGCCGATCCGCTCACCCCCGCCGAGGTGCGCCGGATGCTCGCGACGGGCTTCCGCACCCCGGCGGGACCGGCCGAGCTGGGGCGCGTGCGCACCGCCGTCATCTGCGCCCCGACCCCGCCGGGCGCGGACGGCGGCCTCGACCTCACCCAGGTGGAGGCGGCGGCCCGCACCCTGGCCGCCCACATGCGCCCGCACACCACCGTCATCCTGGAGTCGCCGGTGCGGCCCGGGACGACGGAGCGGTTCCTGTGCCCGATCCTGGAGCAGGGCTCCGGGCTGCGCGCCGGCCGCGACTTCCACCTCGCCTACTCCCCCAGTCGCGTCGACCCCGGCAACCGCGACCACACCCCGGCCAACACCCCCAAGGTCATCGGCGGCCTCACCCCGGCCTGCACCGAGTCGGCCGCCGCCTTCTACAGCCGCCTCACCGACAAGGTGGTCCGCGCGCGCGGCCCCCGCGAGGCGGAGACGGTGCAGCTCCTGGAGACCAACTTCCGGCACGTCAACATCGCCCTCGTCAACGAGATGGCCGTCCTCTGCGACGACCTCGGCGTCGACCTGTGGGACGTCCTGCGCTGTGCGGAGACCAAGCCGTTCGGCTTCCAGGCCTTCCGCCCGGGACCCGGCGTGGGCGGCCACTCCGTCCCCCAGGACCTGACCGGCCAGGCCCCGCACAGCCTGCGCATGGTGGAGCTGGCCCAGCAGGTCAACTCCCAGATGCCCCGTTACGTCGTCCAGCGCGCCGCCGCCCTCCTCAACGAGCACGGCAAGTCCGCGCGCGGCGCCCGCGTCCTCCTCCTCGGCGTCACCTACAAGGCCGACCTCGCCGACCAGCAGGCCAGCCCGGCCGAGGAGATCGCGACCCGCCTGATGTCGATGGGCGCCGCCGTCAGCTACCACGACCCCCACGTCCCGTCCTGGAACGTCGCCGACCGCCCCGTCCCCCGCGCCGACTCCCTCTACGAGACCGCCGCCGACGCCGACCTCACGATCCTCCTCCAGCAGCACCGCACGTACGACCTCCAGGGCCTGTCGGTCAAGGCCCAGCTGCTCCTGGACACGCGCGGGGCCACGCCCACGGGGGCGGCGCACCGGCTCTGAGCGGGACGGGGCCGGGCACGCGAAGGGCCCGGAGCGCAGTGGACGCTGTTGACCCACAGCGTCCGGAGTGCTCCGGGCCCTTCGGTACGCCGGCCGAGGGGTTACCGCCGGTGCTGCGAGTCCGCCACCGTCACCTCGACGCGCTGGAACTCCTTCAGCTCGCTGTACCCGGTCGTGGCCATCGCCCGGCGCAGCGCCCCGAAGAAGTTCATCGAGCCGTCGGGGATGCGGGCCGGGCCGGTCAGGACCTCCTCGATGGTGCCGACCGTGCCGAGGTCGACCTTCTTGCCGCGCGGCAGCTCCTCGTTGACGGCCTCCATGCCCCAGTGGTTGCCCTTGCCGGGCGCGTCGGTCGCGCGGGCCAGCGGGGAGCCCATCATCACGGAGTCCGCGCCGCAGGCGATCGCCTTGGGCAGGTCGCCGGACCAGCCGACGCCGCCGTCGGCGATGACGTGCACGTACCGGCCGCCGGACTCGTCCATGTAGTCCCGGCGGGCCGCCGCCACGTCGGCCACCGCCGTCGCCATGGGCACCTGGATGCCCAGCACGTTGCGCGTGGTGTGGGCGGCGCCGCCGCCGAAGCCGACGAGGACGCCCGCGGCGCCGGTCCGCATCAGGTGCAGGGCGGCGGTGTAGGTGGCACAGCCGCCGACGATCACCGGGACGTCGAGCTCGTAGATGAACTGCTTCAGGTTCAGCGGCTCGTGCGAGCCGGAGACGTGCTCCGCCGAGACCGTGGTGCCGCGGATGACGAAGATGTCGACGCCCGCGTCCACGACGGCCTTGGAGAACTGGGCGGTGCGCTGCGGGGAGAGCGCGGCGGCGGTGACCACGCCGGAGTCGCGCACCTCCTTGATGCGCTGCCCGATCAGCTCCTCCCTGACGGGGGCCGCGTAGATCTCCTGGAGGCGGCGGGTCGCGTTGTCCGTGTCCAGCCCGGCGATCTCGTCGAGCAGCGGCTGCGGGTCCTCGTGCCGGGTCCAGAGCCCTTCCAGGTTCAGGACGCCGAGGCCGCCCAGCTCGCCGATGCGGATCGCGGTGGCCGGGGAGACGACCGAGTCCATGGGAGCGGCCAGGAACGGCAGCTCGAAGCGGTAGGCGTCGATCTGCCAGGCGATCGAGACCTCCTTCGGGTCCCGCGTACGGCGGCTGGGGACGACGGCGATGTCGTCGAAGGCGTACGCCCGGCGGCCGCGCTTGCCGCGCCCGATCTCGATCTCAGTCACGTCTGTGGCCTTTCCCTGATGCGTTGCAGCGCCTTCCAGTATCCCCGACGGAGGGGCGGGGCACTGCTGAGGGCGGCCCCGGACGGTCCGGGGCCGCCCTCGGGAGGCTGCTGCCCGCTTGCTTACTTGCTGCGGCTGTAGTTCGGCGCCTCGACCGTCATCTGGATGTCGTGCGGGTGGCTCTCCTTGAGACCCGCGGAGGTGATCCGCACGAAGCGGCCCTTGGACTCCATCTCCTCGATGGTGGCGGCGCCCACGTACCCCATGGTCTGCCGCAGACCGCCGACGAGCTGGTGCAGGACGTTGGCCAGTGGGCCCCGGTAGGGGACCTGTCCCTCGATGCCCTCGGGCACGAGCTTGTCGTCGGAGGTGACCTCGGCCTGGAAGTAGCGGTCCTTGGAGTACGACCTGCCCTGGCCGCGGGACTGCATGGCGCCCAGCGAACCCATGCCGCGGTACGACTTGAACTGCTTGCCGTTGATGAACTGCAGCTCACCCGGCGACTCCTCGCAGCCCGCGAGCAGGCTGCCCAGCATCACGGTGTCGGCGCCGGCGGCCAGCGCCTTGCCGATGTCACCGGAGTACTGCAGTCCGCCGTCGCCGATCAGGGGCACACCGGCGGCCCGGGCGGCGAGGGAGGCCTCGTAGATCGCGGTGACCTGCGGGACGCCGATGCCGGCGACCACGCGGGTGGTGCAGATGGAGCCGGGGCCCACCCCCACCTTGATCCCGTCGACACCGGCGTCGACCAGGGCCTGGGCACCGTCACGGGTGGCGACGTTGCCGCCGACGACGTCGACGCCGACGCTGGACTTGATCTTCGACATCCAGCTGAGGGCGTTGCTGTTGTGGCCGTGCGAGGTGTCGACGACCAGGAAGTCCACTCCGGCCTCGGCGAGGGCCTGGGCGCGGTCGAGCGCCTCGGGGCTGGCCCCCACGGCGGCACCGACGAGCAGGCGGCCCCTCGCGTCCTTCGCGGCGTGGGGGTACTGCTCGGCCTTCACGAAGTCCTTGACCGTGATCAGGCCCTTGAGGACGCCGTCGCCGTCGACCAGCGGCAGCTTCTCGATCTTGTGGCGGCGCAGCAGCTCCATGGCCTCCACACCGGAGATGCCGACCTGGCCGGTGACCAGCGGCATCGGCGTCATGACCTCGCGCACCCGCCGGGAACGCTCGGTCTCGAAGGCCATGTCGCGGTTGGTGACGATGCCCAGCAGCCTGCCCGCGCCGTCGGTGACCGGGACACCGCTGATGCGGAACTTGGCGCACAGCGCGTCGGCGTCGGCGAGGGTGGCGTCCGGGTGGATGGTGATGGGGTTGGCCACCATGCCGGACTCGGAACGCTTCACCAGGTCGACCTGGTTGGCCTGGTCCTCGATGGACAGATTGCGGTGCAGGACGCCGACGCCGCCCTGCCGGGCCATGGAGATGGCCATCCGGGACTCGGTCACCTTGTCCATCGCCGCGGAGAGCAGCGGGATGTTGACCCGCACGTTGCGGGAGATGCGGGACGAGGTGTCGACCGCGTTCGGAAGCACCGCGGAGGCGCCCGGCAGCAGCAGCACGTCGTCGTAGGTCAGCCCGAGTGTCGCGAATTTCTCGGGCACTCCGTCGACGTTTGCAGTCATGACACCTTCCCCAAATGGCCTTGATCGGTGCGGATGTCCATGCTAACGGGAAGTGGACGTGGGTCATTCCACGATCAGGAGCGCGTGCGACGTTCGTAGTTTCGTACGAGGTATTGCGGAAAGCGGTCGCGCCGCCCGTCCACCGCGCGGACTACTGCTCCGCCAGCGCCCGCAGCCGGCTCAGCGCCCGGTGCTGTGCGACCCGCACGGCTCCTGGTGACATTCCCAACATCTGCCCGGTCTCCTCGGCCGTCAGCCCGACCGCGATACGCAGCAGGAGCAGCTCGCGCTGGTTCTCGGGCAGGTTGGCCAGCAGTTTCTTGGCCCAGGCTGCGTCGCTGTTGAGCAGCGCGCGCTCCTCCGGGCCCAGCGAGTCGTCGGGCCGCTCGGGCATCTCGTCGGACGGGACGGCCGTCGAACCGGGGTGCCGCATCGCCGAGCGCTGCAGGTCGGCGACCTTGTGGGCGGCGATGGCGAAGACGAACGCCTCGAAGGGACGCCCGGTGTCCTTGTAGCGGGGCAGCGCGAGCAGTACCGCGACGCAGACCTCCTGGGCGAGGTCCTCGACGAAGTGCCGGGCGTCGCCGGGCAGGCGGGACAGCCGCGTGCGGCAGTAGCGCAGCGCCAGAGGGTGGACATGGGCGAGCAGGTCGTGCGTGGCCTGCTCGTCCCCGTCGACGGCGCGGTGGACGAGCCCACCGACCGTCCCCTGGTTCGGGGGCGCCTCGTCGTCACGCATCGGTCCATGGTGCCTTGCGGCCGTCCGATCCGTGGCTCCGTGCCCCTTGTTGTGCACCGAAGCGTTATGAGCAGGTGCGCCGGAACTCATCCCCTGCGCCCTCCCCTTCCGCTCGACCGACTCGTCCCCGAGGAACTCCACACCTCAAGGATGCGTCATCCGCGGCGAAACGAGCAGCGGGCACCCGGCGGGTCGCCTTGTCACCCCCGCTCACCTCGCGATAAGCGGGGATCAGCGCGTCCCCGACGGGCCCTTCGGGCCTCCACCGCACGGGGTGCTCCTAGCGGACCAGGCCCCACCGGAAGCCGAGCGCCACCGCGTGCGCCCGGTCCGAGGCGCCGAGCTTCTTGAAGAGCCGACGGGCGTGGGTCTTGACGGTGTCCTCGGAGAGGAACAGCTCGCGGCCGATCTCCGCGTTGGAGCGGCCGTGGCTCATGCCTTCCAGGACCTGGATCTCCCGCGCGGTGAGCGTGGGCGCGGCGCCCATCTCGGCCGATCGCAGCCGGCGCGGGGCGAGCCGCCAGGTCGGGTCGGCGAGGGCCTGCGTCACGGTGGCGCGCAGCTCGGCGCGCGAGGCGTCCTTGTGCAGATAGCCACGGGCGCCGGCGGCGACCGCGAGGGCCACGCCGTCCAGGTCCTCGGCGACGGTGAGCATGATGATGCGCGCGCCGGGGTCGGCGGACAGCAGCCGCCGGACGGTCTCGACGCCGCCCAGACCGGGCATGCGCACGTCCATCAGAATCAGATCCGAGCGGTCGGCGCCCCAGCGGCGGAGGACTTCCTCGCCGTTGGCGGCCGTCGTCACGCGCTCGACGCCGGGCACGGTCGCGACGGCGCGGCGGAGCGCCTCTCGGGCAAGCGGGGAGTCGTCGCAGACGAGAACGGAAGTCATGGCCGTCCTCCGCAGCTGATGCGCGTCACGTTGAGCCTCCAGGCTGGTACGAAATCGTCACCTGTGCGGTCGACCGTCCCGGACGCCCGCCCGAGCACTTGTTCCTTCAACCGCCTCCGCACTCTCAACGATGGTCACTCGAAAGAGTTACGGGGCTGTGTGTCGTCTTCGGCACTCTACGTGAGGGGGCGGCCACGCAGCAGACATGCGCGTCGGACCCGCCCCGTTTCCTCACACGCGGTGCCCCATTCAGCCGCTTTTCTTCCACTTCGCTGGTGTCTGCGACTAGATTCGCAATGAGTCATATTTTCATCTCCTTAGATCGTAGTTGTACGGTCGGGGATGCTGGAGGTCCCCACATCTACCCATATCGGCATCAAGGGGTCACGCAATGGCAGATTTCTCCCGCCTTCCCGGACCGAACGCGGACCTGTGGGACTGGCAGCTCCTGGCTGCGTGCCGTGGGGTGGACAGCTCGCTCTTCTTCCATCCGGAGGGCGAACGCGGTGCGGCGCGGAGCGCTCGTGAGAACTCGGCCAAGGAGGTCTGCATGAGGTGCCCGGTCCGCGCCGAATGCGCGGCGCACGCACTGGCGGTGCGTGAGCCGTACGGCGTGTGGGGCGGGCTGACCGAGGACGAGCGCGAGGAGCTCATGGGACGGGCCCGCAACCGCCTGGTGGCGGCGACGGCATCGGCGCCGGTCGGCGGAGAGGCGGCGGCGCCTCACTGAAGGAACGTTTCTCTGGAGGACCTTGCCGGGTGGACCACCGCACACGGACGGCCGCTCACGCCGCCACGGTGTGCGCCCTCAGCGCGCCGCCGACTGTCGCCCGCCCGCCCGGGCCAGCTCGTTCAGGGTCGCCGTCACCGCAGGCACCTGGGCCAGGTCGGGCAGGGTGAGCGCGACGATCTCCCGCCGCACGGCCGGCTCCAGCGTGACCGTGCGCACGCCCCGGGGCCGTACGGAGTCGAGGGCGAGCTGGGGCAGGACGGCCACGCCCAGGCCGGCTCCGACCAGGCCGGCCACCGCCGGGTAGTCGTCGGTCGCGAAGTCGATGCGGGGCTTGAATCCGGCGCCCTCGCAGACCTCGACCAGCTGGCCGCGGCAGCGCGGGCAGCCCGCGATCCAGGACTCGCGGGCCAGCTCCCCGATGCCCACCGGACCGGCGGCCTCCGTGCGGGCGAGCCGGTGGCCCTCGGGGACCAGCGCCACGAGCCGGTCGGTCAGCAGCGGCCGTACGACCAGGTCGTCCCACTCCTCCGCGCCGGCCGCGCCCTCGTAGCGGAAGGCGAGCGCCACGTCGCAGTCGCCCTCGCGCAGCAGCTCCACGGATCTCGGCGGCTCCGCCTCCTCCAGGGAGACCCGGGTGCCGGGGTGCGCGGCGCGCAGCGCGGCCAGCGCGGTCGGTACGAGGGTGGAGCTGCCGCTGGGGAAGGAGACCAGCCGGACCCGCCCGGCGCGCAGCCCGGCGATCGCGGCGACCTCCTCCTCGGCCGCCGTGAGCCCGGCGATGATCCCGGCGGCGTGCCGCACCAGCGCCTCACCGGCCTGGGTCAGCCGCATCTCGCGTCCGGTGCGCACCAGCAGGGGTGTGCCGACGGAGGACTCCAGAGCTTTCATCTGCTGGCTGACGGCGGGCTGGGTGCAGCCCAGCTCGCGCCCCGCGGCGGAGAAGGAACCGGTCGATGCCACGGCGCGCAGCACGCGGAGATGACGAGCCTCGATCACACCGCCGAGGATAAGCGACTCTTTGGCCGGACGCCGAATACCGCGTCGACGCTTTGACAATCGGTGTCCTACGGTTCCTCCATGAACCTTTCCGCCATGAGGCTCCTGTCCGTCAACCTGGGCCGCGCGAAGGCGGTGCCTTACACGGACCAGCCCGAGGGCGTCACCGGCATCGACAAGCGGCCGGCCGACGGACCCGTGCGGGTGGCGGCGCCCGGGGCCAAGGGGTCCGGGGCGAGCGGACTGGCCGGCGACACCGTCTGCGACACCCGCCACCACGGCGGCGACGACCAGGCGGTGTACGCGATGGCGCGCGAGGACATGGACGACTGGGAACGCGAACTGGGCCGTCCGCTGCCGAACGGCTCGTTCGGCGAGAACCTCACCACCACGGGCCTGGACCTCTCCGGCGCCCTCATCGGCGAACGCTGGCGGGTCGGTCCCGGGCCGCTGCTCGAGGTGACGTCCGGGCGCATCCCCTGCCGCACCTTCCAGGGCCACCTGGGTGAGCAGCGCTGGATGAAGCGCTTCATGGAGAAGGGCGCGCCGGGCGCGTACTTCCGCGTGCTGGAGCCCGGGGAGATACGGGCGGGCGACGCGGTGCGGATCGTGCACCGGCCCGACCACGAGGTGACGGTGGCCCTGCAGTTCCGCGCGGTGACGACCCAGCGCGAGCTGCTCCCCCGGCTGCTCGCGGCGGGCGGGGCGCTGCACCCGGAGGCGTTGGCGTCCGCGCGGAAGTACGTGGCGCAGTACGGCGGCTGAGCCAAGCGGACCTACTTGCTCCGGACCCATAACCTTGCGCCATGACAACGGCATTGATTACGGGATCGACGGCGGGCCTCGGGGCCGCGTTCGCGCGCCGGCTGGCGGCCGACGGCCATGACCTGGTGCTGGTGGCCCGCGACACCGAGCGGCTGCGCGAACAGGCCACCGAACTGCACGACCGGCACGGCATCGAGGCGGAGGTGCTGACGGCGGACCTGTCGACGGACGCCGGCATCGACGCGGTGGCCGCCCGGCTGGGTGCGCGCAGGAACCCCGTCGACCTGCTGGTCAACAACGCCGGGTTCGGCAGCAAGGGCCGTTTCCTCGAGGTCCCCATGGCCGACGAGCTGACCATGCTCAAGGTGCACTGCGAGGCGGTGCTCCGGCTGACCTCGGCCGGGGTGGAGGCGATGCGGGAGCGGGGCCGCGGCGGCGTCGTCAACGTGGCCTCGGTCGCCGCCTTCGTCCCGCGCGGCACCTACGGCGCCTCCAAGGCGTGGGTCGTGCAGTTCACCCAGGGTGTGGCGAGGGATCTGGCGGGCAGCGGCGTACGCCTGATGGCCCTGGCCCCCGGCTTCGTGCGCACGGAGTTCCACGAGCGGGCCGGCATGGGCACGGACAGCATCCCGAACTGGATGTGGCTCGACGCGGACAACGTCGTCGCGGCGGCCCTCGCCGACCTGTCCCGGGGCAAGTCCCTGTCGATCCCCGACCCGCGCTACAAGACGCTGATGGGCGCGGCGAAGCTGGTGCCGCGGGGACTGCTGGGCGGGATCACTTCGCGGACGGGGCGGAAGTACGGGCCGCGGTAGGGGGGCACGCGCCGCATCCCTTCCCGCATCGCGGTGGCGGACTCGCTGCCGCGTCCGCTCCGGCTCCGGCTCCGGCTCCGGCTCCGGCTCCGGCTCCGGCCAAGGATCGTCACCCGAACGTGTGGTCTACCCCCGTCCGTGCCTCACGTCGTGTGCGGGGGCGACGTAGCGTCAGGTGGCTGCGCCCGCAGCGTTGCGGGAGGTCGCAGGTCGGCAAGGGAGAGGGCGGCATCGGGTGAGTGCGGGCACGGGTGACCGGGGCGAGCTGTTCGTCGACGGCACCGACCGGAGGAGGCGTACGGACAGGGTGACGGAGGACGGGACGCGGCACGCGGTTGCCGTCGGGGCGGACCGGAGGCCCGCGGGCGGCGGCGCGGCGCCGATGTTCTCCGACGGCGGCCCAACGCCCTCCCCCTGCCCCGCCCCCTCTTCTTCTCCCTCCGCCGCGTCCGGCACCCCGTCTCCCGGCACCGGTCCCACACGGTTGCCCCAGGCCCGCAGCGCCGCGCCGCGTGGAGCGTCGTCCCGGCGCGAGAAGAAGCCGTGGGGGAAGATCGCGCAGCGGATCGTGCCGTACGACCTGCGGCCCGATGTCCTGCGGCTGGAGCTCATCGACCTCGGAGACGCGTTCCGCGCGTATCAGCGGCGGCCCGAACCCGACCTCGCAGTCCTCGCCGAACTCCACGACCGCAAGGCCCGCGCCTTCGCCGTGTGGGCCACCGTCACCGGCGACGCGTCCCTGCGCGAGGAGGCGGAGCGGGCGGAGGCGGCCGCGCGGACCACCCGCGAGATGAACGCGAACCGTCTCGGCGTCGCGGTGGACGGAAGCGGGCCGGTGGTCCAGCGGTTGCTGACCCGGACTCAGGCCGCCCAGGCGCGTGGCGTGCTGGACCACGTCCGGGTCCACGCCCCGCTCCCCGGGGCCGAGGCGCGGCTGGCGGTGCTCATGCTCACCCTGCGGGCCGCGCGGGCCGGCACCGGGAACGTCACCGGGCAGGATCTCAACGGCTGGCTGCCGGGCGACGCCGAGCGGGTGCTTGAGCAACTCGTCGACGTCGGCTGGCTGCGGCTGCCGGAGACGGTCACCGTCGCGGAGGCGCTGGCCTCCCGGCCCGAGGAGCCCACCCAGGTCACCGTCCCCTCTCTGCTGGCCTTGGGGCCCCGCCCGTTCTCCTTCGGCAAGGTCACCCGTGCGAGGCTCTCGGGGTGGGCGCAGAAGGCGGTGGGCGACCGGAAGCTCCGCAAGAGGAAGTCGGCCGCCGCCACCCGGCTCCTCGCCGTGTACACCGCCGCCCACAGCCGTCCGGACGGCCGTCTCGCGAGCGCCTCGGACGACGGTCTCGACCTGGACGCGGCCGCATCGTTCTGCGCCCTGCGGCCCGAGGACGTGACCGGGCACGCCGGATCGCTGGTCACCGCCGACTGGCTCGCGGAGGGCGACACCGCCGGGGGAAGGCTGCGCGGGCGGCTCGCCGAGCGTGTCCTGCCGCTGAGCGGGCTGCTGTGACACCGGGTGCTGTGGCACCGGATGCTGTGACACCGGGTGCGCAGACGCGCACCGCAGGAGACGCGGGGCCGTAGCGACGGGCGGCTCCGCGAGCGGGCGCGGGCGCGGGCGGGCCTCCACAACGGTGCCGTACCCGGCAGTGGACCCGGCGGGGCGGACGCGGACCCGGTGCCCGGAGACGCCCGGTGCCCGGCACCCCCGAGGGGGTACCGGGCACCGTTCAGCTCAGCGCAGCGCTCAGTGGGAGTGGCCGTGGCTGTGGCCACCGGCGGCCGGCTCCTCCTCTTCCTTCTTCTCGACGACCAGGGTCTCGGTCGTCAGGAGGAGGGAGGCGATGGAGGCGGCGTTCTCCAGGGCGGAGCGGGTGACCTTCACCGGGTCGATGACGCCGGCCTTGACCAGGTCGCCGTACTCGCCGGTGGCGGCGTTGAAGCCCTGGCCCTTGTCCAGCTCGGCGACCTTGGAGGTGATGACGTAACCCTCCAGGCCGGCGTTCTCGGCGATCCAGCGCAGCGGCTCGACGGCGGCACGGCGGACGACCGCGACACCGGTGGCCTCGTCGCCGGTCTTGCCGAGGTTGCCCTCGAGGACCTTGACGGCGTGGACCAGCGCGGAGCCACCACCGGAGACGATGCCCTCCTCGACCGCGGCGCGGGTCGCGGAGATGGCGTCCTCCAGACGGTGCTTGCGCTCCTTCAGCTCCACCTCGGTGGCGGCGCCGACCTTGATCACGCACACGCCGCCGGCCAGCTTCGCGAGGCGCTCCTGGAGCTTCTCGCGGTCCCAGTCGGAGTCCGTGCTCTCGATCTCGGCCTTGATCTGGGCGATGCGGCCCTGGACCTCGTCACGCTTGCCGGCACCGTCGACGATCGTGGTGTCGTCCTTGGTGACGGTGATGCGGCGGGCGGTGCCGAGCACGTCGAGACCGACCTGGTCGAGCTTGAGGCCGACCTCCTCGGAGATGACCGTGGCGCCGGTGAGGACGGCCATGTCCTGCAGCATCGCCTTGCGGCGGTCGCCGAAGCCGGGGGCCTTGACGGCCACCGCGTTGAAGGTGCCGCGGATCTTGTTGACGACGAGGGTGGAGAGCGCCTCGCCCTCCAGGTCCTCGGCGATGATCAGCAGCGGCTTGGAGGCGTTGGCCTGGATGACCTTCTCCAGCAGCGGCAGCAGGTCCGCGATGGAGGAGATCTTGCCCTGGTTGATCAGGACGTACGGGTCGTCGAGGACGGCCTCCATGCGCTCCTGGTCCGTCACGAAGTACGGCGACAGGTAGCCCTTGTCGAAGGCCATGCCCTCGGTGAAGTCCAGCTCCAGACCGAAGGTGTTGGACTCCTCGACGGTGATGACACCGTCCTTGCCGACCTTGTCCATCGCCTCGGCGATCAGCTCGCCGACCTGCTGGTCCTGGGCGGACAGACCGGCGACGGCGGCGAT
The DNA here is from genome assembly GCF_043200575.1 of Streptomyces sp. NPDC048392. NCBI lineage: Bacteria > Bacillati > Actinomycetota > Actinomycetes > Kitasatosporales > Streptomycetaceae > Streptomyces > Streptomyces sp. NPDC048392. Next base: position 334,945 of record NZ_JBICYB010000002.1, on the reverse strand, counting down.
GTCGGACTTCTCGTCGATCGGGCGGGCGGTGGCGAGGAGTTCCTCGGACACGGCCGCGACGGCCGCGTCGATGCCCTTCTTCAGCAGCGCCGGGGAGGCACCGGCGGCGACGTTCTTCAGGCCCTCGCGGACGAGTGCCTGGGCGAGCACGGTGGCGGTGGTGGTGCCGTCACCCGCGATGTCGTTGGTCTTGGTCGCCACCTCCTTCACCAGCTGGGCGCCGAGGTTCTCGTACGGGTCCTCGACCTCGACCTCGCGGGCGATGGTGACGCCGTCGTTGGTGATGGTGGGGGCGCCGAACTTCTTGTCGATGACGACGTTGCGGCCCTTGGGGCCGATCGTCACCTTCACGGTGTCTGCGAGCTTGTTGACGCCGCGCTCGAGGGCGCGACGGGCGTCCTCGTCGAACTTCAGGATCTTCGCCATGGGAGCGTGAGCCCTCTTCCGGAAATCTTGGGGTTATACGGCACTGCGCCCCCGGCGCCCGGCTTCTTGGTGGTAGCGGGAGTCAGGGGCGCAGCAGAAAAGCAAGGTGCTTCGGTGAAGTGAGGTGCTACTTCTACTTCTCGACGATCGCGAGCACGTCGCGGGCCGAGAGGACGAGGTACTCCTCGCCGTTGTACTTCACTTCGGTGCCGCCGTACTTGCTGTAGAGCACGACGTCGCCGACGCTGACGTCGAGCGGAAGACGGTTGCCGTCCTCGAACCGGCCCGGGCCCACGGCCAGGACGACGCCCTCCTGGGGCTTCTCCTTGGCGGTGTCCGGAATGACCAGGCCTGAGGCCGTGGTCTGCTCGGCGTCGAGCGGCTGGACCACGATGCGGTCCTCGAGCGGCTTGATGGCAACCTTGGAGCTGGTGGTCGTCACGATCCGACCTCCCCCTTCGGAGATCTCACGGGGTTAACTGTCTGAGGTGGCGACCAGGTCGATCCGTCGTCGCGGGTGCCGGACCTGCCCGTCGCGTTGTTGGCACTCTCCGGTGGGGAGTGCCAGAGCCGAGACTATGACTGCGATTAGCACTCGGTCAAGCTGAGTGCCAATGCCGACGGCGCGTCGGCGGGATTTCCCGTGCTCACGCCTCCTCGAAACGCACTCGCCGCGGGTGCGCGCGTCGCGGGAACCGCCGCCCCCGGGCCCCGCTTCCGGCCTGAGCGGCCTCGCCCTCAGACGCCGGGCGGCCGAGGTACCCGCCGACGCCGAGAGGTCAGACCCACCAGCGGCGTCACCGCGAGCATCATCGCTGTCAGAGGTAGTCCTCCAGGCGGGCCGCCCTCAGCCCCTGCTCCTCGATCGTCCTCAGCAAACGTTTTGTGCGGGACCGCAGGTGCGCGGCCGTCGGGTGGTCCGGGCCGACGGCCACGATGTCGCCGGGGTGGAGGCGGTGGTCGCCGCGGCTGAAGGTGAGGGTGCCGCCGGTGTCGAGGGTGGCGCGCCACAGGACGAGGGCGGTGATGCCGCAGTCGGCGGCGGCACGCAGGGTGGTGGTGTCGTACGTGCCGTGCGGCGGCCGGAAGAGGCGGGGGCGGACACCGAAGCGGGACCTGAGCTTGGCCTGCTGACCGCAGATCTCGGCGCGCTGGCCGGGGTAGGGCAGGCCGCGCAGGGTGCGGTGGTCGAGGGTGTGGTTCTGCAGGCTCGCGCCGACCGACCGCAGCCGGGCGAAGTCGCCGTACGCCGGTCCGGCGACGGTGTCGGTGAGGAACAGGGTGACCGGGAGCCGCCGTTCGCGGATCAGGTCGGCGAGGCCGGGGTCGCGCTCGGCGCTGTCGTCGTAGGTGAGGAAGACGACCCGGTCGGTGGTGCGGACGTGGTCCACGACGGGCGGCAGGGCCCTCCCCTGGTCGCTGCGCCCGTCGCCGCCCCGGGCGGGGTCCCCGGCGACCGCCGCGTGTTCGGCGGGGGCGGCGAACTCGGCGCAGCCGGCGAGCAGGAGGGCGGCCAGGGCGGCCAGGGCGGTGCCGGCCGGACGGAACCGCCCTCGCCTCACAGGTAGTCCTCCAGGCGGGCCACCGCGTACCCCTCGGCGGTGATCCGGTTCAGGAAGCGGCGGACCATGTCGGTCATCGTGCCGTCCCAGTCGTCCGTGCCCCGGAAGTGGGTGAGGACGATGTCGCCGGGGTGCAGGTCCTGGTCCCACTCGCGGTACTCCCAGTGGTCGACGTACACCTCCTCGCTCCAGATCGGCGCGTACTCGATACCGCAGGACTTCGCGGCGCGCAGGGTGTCGCGGTTGTAGTTGCCGAAGGGCGGGCGGAAGAGGACGGGGCGCTTGCCGTAGTGCTTCTCCATCACGTCCTGCATGCCGCAGATCTCCCGCTTCTGCTCCTCGTAGGAGAGCGCCGGGAGGTAGGGGTGGCTCAGGGTGTGGTTGTTGAGGGTGATCCCGCGGGCCTGCATCCTCTCGAAGTAGCCGTAGTCGTCCTTGATCTCCTTGTCGGTGAGGAAGACCGTGTAGGGGACCTTCAGCTCACTCATCATCCTCAGGAAGGCCGGGTCCTTCTCGGCGCCGTCGTCGATGGTGAGGAAGACGATCTTCTCCTTGGTGGGGACCGTGGTGAAGACCGGCGGGAGGCCCTCCTGCTCCTGGCCGTCCACCTCGAAGCCCTCGCGGGCCTTGATCTCCGGCTTCTTCGCGGGGGGCGCGGGCGCCGCCAGCGGGACCTTCCTGAGGTTCCAGCGCTTGGCGGCGGCGGCCCGGGCGGCCTGGGCTGCGCGCAGCTTGGACGCGTAGCCGTCGAGGGCGCGGGCCGGGGGCGCCTGGAGGGGCTGCCGGCCGGAGGCGCCCCGCGCTTCGCCGGCGTCGTCGTGCGCACAGCCGGCGGCGAGGCCGGCGACGGCGAGGACGGCGGTGGCGATCGCTCCGCGCCTGCGGAGAACGGGACGAGAGGCCCGGGACACGCGCGACGCCCGACTTTTGTCATTTTGTACGACTTCTCGCATGGTGCCGGATCCTCGCAGTCCCCGGCCGCCGGAACCGGCCCGACACCGCGCCGGAGGCACAGCGTCCACCGACTGGCCCACAATGAGGCGGTGAACGACCTGGACTCCCTCCTCGCCCTGCTCACCGACGAAGGCCGCGCGCTCCTCGACGAGGTGCGCGACACCGACCCGGAGCGGGAGTTGGCGGTCGCCACCCGGCTGCGGCGCACGCACCCCGTCGAGCTGGTGTCGGCGGCGCTCGGGCAGGCGCGGCTGCGGCAGCGGGCGGTGGCGAAGTTCGGGGCCGAGGACGCCGGGCGGATGTTCTTCACACCCGACGGGGTCGAGCAGTCGACGCGGGCGAGCGTGGCGGCGTACCGGGCCGGGCGGTTCGCGGCGCTGGGCGTCACCTCCGTCGCCGACCTGTGCTGCGGGATCGGGGGCGACGCGATCGCGCTGGCCCGCGCCGGGATCCGGGTGCTGGCCGTCGACCGCGACCCGGCGACGGCCGCGGCCGCCCGCGCCAACGCCGACGCGCTGGGGCTCGGTGACCTGGTCGAGGTGCGCGAGGCGGATGTCACGGAGGTGGACACGGACGGGTACGACGCCGTGTTCGTCGATCCCGCGCGGCGGGGCGGGCGCGGCAGGATCTTCGACCCCGAGGCGTACTCGCCGCCGCTGTCCTGGGCCGTCCGGGCGGCCCGTGCGGCGTCCCGCGCCGCCGCGCTGAAGGTCGCGCCGGGCATTCCGCACGAGGCGGTGCCCGAGGACGCCGGGGCCGAGTGGATCTCCGACGGCGGGGACGTGAAGGAGGCCGTGCTGTGGTTCGGCACCGGTGCCGCGCCGGGGGCGGTGCGGGCCACGCTGCTGCCCGGCCCCCGCACCCTGCCCGGCACCGGCCTGCCCGACCCGGAGGTCCGCACGCCCGGCCGGTACCTGTACGAGCCGGACGGCGCCGTCATCCGGGCCCACCTGGTCGCCGAGGTCGCCGGACAGGTCGGCGGCGGGCTGCTCGACGCGACCATCGCGTACGTCACCGCGGACGAGCTGCTGCCGACGCCGTACGCCACGGCGTACGAGATCACCGACCGGATGCCCTTCAACGTCAAGAAGCTGAGGGCGCTGCTGCGGGAGCGCGGGGTCGGCACGCTGACGGTGAAGAAGCGGGGCTCGGCGGTCGGGCCGGAGGAACTGCGCGGGAAGGTCAGGCCGCAGGGGCCGCACGCGGCCACCGTCTTCCTGACCCGGGTCGCGGGGGCGCCGACGATGCTGATCGGGCACCCGGCGCGTTAGGGGGTGCCGTCCGGATCAGGCCGGTTCCGGGCCACGGTGCCTCGCGGCCGGCCCGCGCGGGGTCCGCCGCGTGCCCGGCACCGCGGTCCCGGCGGCGTCCGGACGAGACCTCCTAACCGGCCGCCTCCTCGGCGCGGCGGGTCAGCAGGGCGCGTTCGCGTGCGTTGCGGGTCAGACACGCCGCCCGTTCGAACTCCGCGCGCGCCTCGGCCGTGCGGCCCAGGCGGAGCAGGAGGTCGCCGCGGACGCTGGGGAGCAGGTGGTAGCCGCGCAGGGCGGGTTCGGCGGCGAGGGCGTCGACGAGAACCAGGGCGGGGGCCGGTCCTTCGGCCATGGAGACGGCCACCGCGCGGTTGAGTTCGACGACCGGGGACGGAGTGCGCGCCGCGAGCAGGCCGTAGAGCGTGGCGATGCGCGGCCAGTCGGTGTCCTCGTAGGTCCCGGCCGTCGCGTGGCAGGCGGCGATCGCGGCCTGGAGGACGTACGGGCCCGGGGCGGCGGAGCCGGTGGTGGTGTGGGCGTGGTCGAGGGCGGTGATGCCGCGGGCGATGAGCATGCGGTTCCAGCGGTGGCGGTTCTGGTCCTTCAGGAGGACCGGCTCGCCGTCGGGCCCGGTGCGGGCGGCGGTGCGGGAGGCCTGGAACTCCAGCAGGGCGGCCAGGCCGTGGACCTCGGGTTCCTTCGGCATCAGGGCGCTGAGCACGCGGGCCAGGCGCAGGGCGTCCTCGCACAGGCCGGGGCGGAGCCAGTCGTCGCCCGCGGTGGCCGCGTAACCCTCGTTGAAGATCAGGTAGATGACCTCAAGGACCGAGCCGAGGCGGGCCGCGCGATCCGGGCCGTAGGGCACCTCGAAGGCGACGTTCTTCGTGGCCAGGGTGCGTTTGGCGCGCACGATGCGCTGCGCGACCGTGGCTTCGGGGACGAGTCGGGCGCGGGCGATCTCGGAGGTGGTCAGGCCGCCGAGCAGGCGAAGGGTGAGGGCGATGCGGGACTCGGCGGACAGCACCGGGTGGCAGGCGGTGAAGACCAGCCGCAGCAGGTCGTCGTCGATGTCCTCGGGGTCGGCGGGCTCCTCGGGCGCGGGCGCCGAGGCGGGCAGGTCCCGGCCGATCTCCGCCAGCTTGCGGGCGTAGTTCTCCCGGCGCCGGATCAGGTCGACGGCGCGGCGGCGGGCGGTGGCCATGAGCCAGGCGCCCGGGTTGTCGGGCACGCCGTCCCCGGGCCACTGCCGCACGGCGGCGACCAGGGCGTCCTGGGTGAGTTCCTCCGCGATGCCGACGTCCCCCACGAGCCGGGTGACGGCGGCGATGACGCGCGGCGACTCCAGCCGGAAGACGGTCTCGAGGGCCTCGGTGGGCTGCGGTTCCACAGCCCACCATGCAACACCCTCAGGGCCTCGTGGCCAAACGGGGCTCAGCCCTCCATCAGTTCCCGCACCTCGCAGGTCACCGTCCAGTGCTCCTCGTGCACCTTGAGGAACCGCTTGGTCCACTCGACCGCCTCGGCCCGGTCCTTGGCCTGGAGCAGGGCGTAGCCGCCGACGACCTCCTTGGACTCGGTGAAGGGCCCGTCGGTGACGGACAGCTGCCCGCCCTCGTAGTGGACGCGGGTGCCCTGGGCGGTCGGGGTCAGCCCGGCCGTGTCGAGCAGGACGCCGGCCTTGGTCATCTCCTCCATCAGCTTCTCCATGCGCTGCACCAGCTCGGGGCTGGGGCCGCCGGCGGGGGCGTCGTTCTCCTCGATGCGGATCAGGGACAGGTAGCGGGGCATGGTGGCTCCTCGGGTCCGGCGGCCGGGGCTCCTCCCCGGCCTCTCACCCCTTGCGTCGAACGAACCGCCGGTGGATCGACATCCGCCGCGGGATTTCCCGCTCGTCTTTTCCCTCTTCACCGCTTTCTCAGCGCAGTGTCTTCCACAGGTCAGTGGCGTCCGGCTCGTCGGCCACCACCCGGTTGGGGTCCGAGGGCGCCGGCAGCACGGGCATCGTCAGCGTGCGTACGTCCTGGGCCGTGAGGCCGCCGAGGCTGCGGCCCAGGCGGGTCAGCTCGCCCAGGGAGTCAAGTCCGGTGTCGGTGGTGAGGCTGCCGGTGAGCGCGTCGGCGACCTGGTACAGCCGCGCGGGGTCGGTGAGCAGGTCGGTGGCGGAGATCCGCTCCAGCAGGGCCTTGACCAGTTTCTGCTGGAGTTCTATCCGGGCGAGGTCGCTGCCGCTCTCCAGCCCGTACCGGGTGCGGGCCAGGCCGAGGGCCTGGGTGCCGTCGAGGTGATGGGTGCCGGCGTCCAGGTGCAGGTGGCTCCTGTCGTCGTCGATGTCCACATCCGTGGTGACCGTGACCCCGCCGAGCGCGTCGACCAGCTCGGCGAAGCCGGAGAAGTCGATCTCGATGTAGTGGTCCATGCGCACGCCGGTGAGCGACTCGACGGTCTTGACCGCGCAGACCGGTCCGCCCAGCTCGTAGGCGGTGTTGAACATCGCTCCGCTCGCCTCCCGGGTCGCACCGCCCGACGGCAGCGGGCAGGCGGGCCGGTGGACGAGCGTGTCGCGCGGGATGCTGACCACGGTGGCGGCGGTACGGCCCGCGTCCAGGTGGACGACCATCGCCGTGTCGGAGCGGGCGCCTCCGCTGTCGCCGCCGCCGAGTTCCCGGTTCTCCTCGCCGCTGCGCGAGTCCGAGCCGAGGACGAGGAGGTTCAGGGCGCCGGTGGGCACGGGGGACGTGGCGGGCGAGGCGGAGGGGGCGGTGACCGGGCGGGCGGGGCGGTCGTCACCGAGCGCGCTGTCGATGTCGACGCTCTTGATGTTGCCGGTCAGGTGCCAGTAGGCCCAGCCCGCCGCCGCGGCGCCGAGCAGCAGGGCGCCGACCAGTGCGAGACCGACGGCTTTCAGCCCCTTCGAACGGCCGCTCCGCTCCTCCTGCCCCTCCCGCGCCACCATGCGTCAGCCCCCGCCCGTGTCGTCCCGTTCGGTCCCCGTCCGAATGCCCCGCAGGAAGGAACATAAGTCCGAATTGTTTAATCAGGAACATGCGGGGCGGGCTTCTGCGGAAATTCTCAGAATTCGGAAACGGCCGCCGAACGTTTCGGGCGGGGAGCGGCGACAGTGGCGGTCTAAGCCTCCCGAAGCGCCCGGGGCGGCGCCGTGCTGCTGCGCACCTCCAGGCTGGTGGCCAGCTCCACCCGGGTCGCCGAGGCGGACCCGTCGTCCCGGGCGAGGTCCAGGACCAGTCGCGCCGCCGCCTCGGCCATCTCCATCAGCGGCTGGCGTACGGTCGTCAGCGGCGGCCCCACCCAGCGGGCCACCGGCAGGTCGTCGAACCCGACCACGCTCAGGTCCTCCGGAATCCGCAGACCCAGCTCCCGGGCGGCCTCGTACAGCCCGAGCGCCTGGAGGTCGTTGCCGGCGAAGACGGCGGTCGGCCGGTCCGGGCGGCGCAGCAGTTCCAGGCCCTGCCGGTAGCCGGCCTCGTGGTGGAAGTCACCAGTCGCGATCAGGTCGGGGTCGACCGGCAGCCCGGCCGTCTCCAGGGCGGCCCGGTAGCCGTCGACGCGGGCGCGGCTGCACATCATGCGGGTGGGCCCGCTGATCGCGCCGATGCGGGTGTGGCCGAGGTCGACCAGATGCCGGGTGGCGGCGAGTCCGCCCTGCCAGTTGGTGGCGCCGATGGACGGCACGTCGGCGCCCGGGTCGCCGGCCGGGTCCATCACCACGAACGGGATGGAACGGCTGGTGAGCAGCGCCCGCTGGGCCTCGTCGAGGCCGGACAGGACGAGGATCACGCCGTGCGGACGGCGGGCGGCGACCTGGTCGGCCCAGGTCCGGCCGGGCGTGAGGCGGCCCGCGCTCTCGGAGAGCACGACGCTGAGCCCGGCGTCCCGGGCCACGTTCTCCACCCCCCGGATGACCTCCATCGCCCAGGCGCTCTCCAGCTCGTGGAAGACCAGGTCGATCAGCGGCGAGCGGGTCGACTCGGCCCGCCTGCGCCGGTAGCCGTGGGCGCGCAGCAGCTCCTCCACACGGGCCCTGGTCGCCGGGGCGACGTCGGCGCGGCCGTTGAGCACCTTCGAAACAGTCGGTGCCGACACACCGGCCTCGCGCGCGATCTCGGCGAGGGTCGCGGTCTGCGCGGACCGCTTTTGCGTCCGGGTTTCAGCGGGCTGCGGGGATGTCATGGCGGCGATCGTATCCCCACCTGCCCGTCTGACGAAGGGTCCGGACACCCGCAGCCCTTCGGAACATTCGGTTCGAGTGTCGAACCATTCGCCCTGGCCTCTCCCGGCCGGAAGGCGACGCGTCAGCCGCGCCGGCCGCCGCCGTCGCTTCGGCCACTCCAGGTGTTCCGGGTCGCTCTCGTCGCTTCGGTCGCTCTCGTCGCTTCGGTCGCTTCCGTCGCTTCGGTCGCTCTCGTCGCTCCAGTTACTCCCGTCGCCTCAGTCGCTGCCGTCGCTCCTGTCACCCACGTCACGGCCGTCACTCCCGTCGCTCGGGTCGCTCCCGTCGCTCCCGGCCGACTCGAACCGCCACCGGTGCACCGCCCTGGTGACCAGGCCCCCGTCCGGTTCGGGCAGCTCCGGCAGCTCGGCGTCGTACGGCGCGTCCCACCAGGTGATGACCAGGACGCGGTCCTGCGGGGCCCGCAGGGTCTCCCGGCGCAGGGGCGGGACGGGGAGCTTCTGGCGACGGGCCCAGGCCAGCAGCTCCCCGCCCCCGCCGGGCACGGCCCGCGCCTCCCACATCAGGGCGACGGTCACGAGTACAGGTTCTCCTTGCTGACCTCGTGCACGTGGTCGTGGCCGCGACCGTGCGGGTGGCCGCGTCCCGGCACGTGCGGGTCGGTCACCGGGAGGGAGGAGTCGGCCGACAGGTCCCAGTCGGAGGCCGACCGGTTACGGGCGACCATCTCGGCGCCGAGCGCCGCCACCATCGCGCCGTTGTCCGTGCACAGCTTGGGGCGGGGCACGCGCAGCCGGATGCCGGCCGCCTCGCAGCGCTCCTGGGCCAGGGCCCGCAGCCGGGAGTTGGCGGCCACGCCGCCGCCGATCATCAGGTGGTCGACGCCCTCTTCCTTGCAGGCCCGCACCGCCTTGCGGGTCAGCACGTCCACGACCGCCTCCTGGAAGGAGGCCGACACGTCGCGCACCGGCACCTCCTCCCCCGCCGCCCGCTTCGCCTCGATCCAGCGGGCCACGGCCGTCTTCAGCCCGGAGAAGGAGAAGTCGTACGCCGCGTCGCGCGGACCGGTCAGCCCGCGTGGGAAGGCGATCGCGTCCGGGTCGCCCTCGCGCGCGTACCGGTCGATGACCGGGCCGCCGGGGAAGCCCAGGTTCAGCACGCGGGCGATCTTGTCGAAGGCCTCGCCGGCCGCGTCGTCGATGGTGGCGCCCAGCGGGCGGACGTCGGAGGTGATGTCCGAGGACAGCAGGAGGGAGGAGTGACCGCCGGAGACCAGCAGCGCCATCGTCGGCTCGGGCAGCGGGCCGTGCTCCAGCTGGTCGACGCAGATGTGCGAGGCGAGGTGGTTGACGCCGTACAGGGGCTTGCCCAGCGCGTAGGCGTACGCCTTCGCCGCCGAGACGCCGACCAGCAGGGCACCCGCGAGTCCGGGCCCGGCGGTGACGGCGATGCCGTCGAGGTCGCGGGCGCCGACGCCCGCCTCCTTCAGGGCGCGCTCGATGGTGGGGACCATCGCCTCCAGGTGGGCGCGGCTCGCCACCTCGGGCACGACCCCGCCGAAGCGCGCGTGCTCGTCGACGCTGGACGCGACGGCGTCGGCCAGCAGGGTGGTGCCGCGTACGACACCGACGCCGGTCTCGTCACAGGAGGTCTCGATCCCCAGCACGAGAGGCTCGTCGCGTGAGTCAGCCATGGTTGTCGGTTCCTCGTTCGGTTCCCGGTACGGGGGTGGAAGGGTCGGTCAGGCGCATCACCAGGGCGTCCACGTTGCCCGGCTGGTAGTAGCCGCGCCTGAAGCCGATGGGCTCGAAGCCGAAGCGCTCGTACAGCCGCTGGGCGCGGGTGTTGTCCACCCGGCACTCCAGCAGCACCTCGGTGCACTCGAAGGCGGTCGCCGCCCGCAGCAGCTCGGTCAGCAGCCGCGCGCCGAGGCCGGTGCCCCAGTGGTCGCGGGCGACGGCGATGGTCTGCACGTCGGCCTGCTCCCCCGAGGTGACCAGGCCCGCGTAGCCGACGACCCGGCCGTCCTCCTCGGCGACCAGGTACCGCCGGGTCGCCCCGGGCCCGCGCGCATGCGCCAGCTCGGCCCAGAACATGCCCCGCGACCAGGCGTCCTCCGGGAACAGCTCCCGCTCCAGCCGGAGCACGGGGCCGATGTCCCACCAGCGCATCTCGCGCAGCCCGGCGCGCGCGGGCGGGGTCACGGGCTCGGTCGCTCCGGTCACTTGGGGGTGACCACCTTGTAGTTCTTGGGGACCTGGGCGTCGGGCCGGCGCAGGTACAGCGGCCGGGGCGCGGGCAGCTCCTCCCCCGCCGCGAGCCGCTCGGCGGCCAGCCGGGCCAGGGCGGCGGCGGACACGTGCTCGGGCTCGTGCGCCCGGGGGAAGGTGTCCGGGTACAGCAGCGCGCCCGCACCGACGGCGGGGAGTCCGGCCACCTGCTCGGCGATGTCGGCGGGACGGTCGACGGCCGGGTCGGTGAGGCGGGTCCGGGAGTCGGCGTACCGCGCCCAGTAGACCTCCTTGCGGCGGGCGTCGGTCGCCACCACGAAGGGGCCCGCGAGGTCGGCGGCGCGGGCGAGGCCGTCCAGCGTGCACACGCCGTACACGGGCACGCCGAGGGCGAGTCCGAAGGCGTCAGCGGTCATCAGGCCGACGCGCAGCCCCGTGTACGGGCCGGGGCCGGTACCGGCGACGATGCCGGTGACGGCGTCGAGCCGCAGGCCGGCCTCGGTGAGCACCCGGTCGACGGCGGGCAGCAGCAGCTCGCCGTGCCGGCGTGCGTCCACCTGGCTCGACGAGGCGATGACGTCCGTACCGTCGTGCAGCGCGACGGTCACGGCGGGCGTGGCGGTATCCAGAGCGAGCAAGAGCACGCAAACAGCCTACGGCGCCGCGAGACCCGTGTCGGACGCCCTGTGGACGACCCCGGCGCGCTCGGCCCTTTCCGGTCCTGCCGCCCCGCCGCCACCCCGTGTCGCGCACCGCGTCCACCCGCTCACGTACTGCTACCGTCACCCGGAGCGGAAGCGCGAGGCTCCACGCCCGCACAGGACGCCGGGCGCGCGACACAGGACGCCGGGCGCGCGACACAGGACACAGGCACAGCACGCACCACGCAGAAGCAGCACGCAAGCACAGCACGCAGCACGCACCACGCAGCACGCAGAAGCAGCACGCAGCACGCAGCACGCACGAGTACGACGCACGAGGTGGTCGCCAGTGATCAGCAGCAGCGCCGGTCTCGTCACCGGTCTCACCACGGCGGCCCTCGTGACGATCGGCGTCCTCGCCCACCAGGCGTCCGTCGGCGCCCCGGCCGACCTCGACCGGACCGGCGCGAGCAGTTCCCCCGCCCCGGGCGCCCCGAAGGCACCGCGCGACCGGCGGCACCCCGGCGCCCTGCCCGCGGGGTCGGGAAGGGGTGAGCGGGTGGTGTACTCGGTGGACGACGACCGCGTGTGGCTGGTCGGCGCCGGTGACAGGGTGCGGCGCACCTTCGAGGTCACGCCCAGTACGGTCGACCCCTCACCGGGCGGCTATACGGTCACGTCCCGGTCCAACCGGATCACCGGGTCCGACGGCGTCCCGGTCGAGCACGTGGTGCGCTTCACCAGTACCGGGGGCGTGGTCATCGGGTTCAGCGCGGCGGTCGACGGCTCGACGGCGAAGCCCGACCCGGGCGAACGCACCGGCGGCATCCGCGAGTCGCGCGCGGACGGCGAAGCGATGTGGGAGTTCGCGACGATCGGACAGCAGATCGTCGTCGTCCGCTGACGGCCCCCGGCGGCGGGCGGGGTCAGGCGGCCTCGCGATGGTCCCGGACGGGCCGGCACGTCGCGGACCCGGGTGCGCGCGGCGGCGTCGAGACCGCCGTCGCGGCGGCGCAGGACGCGAGCAGATCACGCATCGGCACCCCGGTGGGCGCGGGTGACTGGGGCCTCGGGCCGGCCTGCGGCTGGAGCTGAGACATGGACGCCTCCTGAAGGTCGGGGGCGAGCGCAGTAAGGCATGCCTAACTACGGACCGGGTACCATGTGACCACGCACAAGACCCCCAGCGCAACATCTTGCCGACATCGTGTCGGAACATCCCCGGGGCCTCCCCCGGGGAAGGGCGCCACGGGGTCGTCAGACCGCGAGGACGCTCAGGCCGGTCGTGGCCCAGCGCGCGCCGAAGCCGGTCAGTGTCACGTGCCGCACCTCGTCGGTGGTGTCGCCGACGGCCCGGTGGATCCCGACCCGCAACCGGTCCTCGGTCAGTTCCTCGACCTTGCCCTCGCCCCACTCGACCACGATCACCGAGTCGGACAGGGAGACGTCGAGGTCGAGGTCCTCCATCTCGTCCAGCCCGCCGGACAGCCGGTAGGCGTCCACGTGGACGAGCGGCGGACCGTCACCGAGCGGGGGGTGCACGCGGGCGATCACGAAGGTCGGGGAGGTGACGGCGCCCCGCACGCCGAGGCCCTCGCCGAGCCCCCGGGTCAGCGTCGTCTTGCCCGCGCCCAGCTCCCCGTCGAGCATCACCAGGTCACCGGCGCGCAGCAGATCGGCGAGCCTGCGGCCCAGTTCCCGCATCTGCTCGGGGGAGGTGACGGTGATCTCGACGCCGGGGGCGCCCGCCGGGGACCCGGAGGGCTCAGCCGGGTCCTGCGCTGCTGCTGGTGCTTCCATAGCCCTCCACGGTAGCCGCTGCCGGCACGGCGCCCGCGCGGGCGAGCAGGTCGGCGAGGCGGTCCGTGACCAGCTCCGGGTGCTCCAGCATCACCAGGTGCCCCGCGTCGGGGACGAGCACCAGCTCGGCGTCCGGGAGCAGGTCGGCGATCGCCTCGCTGTGCTCGCTCGGGGTGACCAGGTCCCGCACCCCGGCCAGTACGAGCACCGGCAGACCCGCGAAGTGGGCGAGTGCCTCGGTCTTGTCGTGGTCGTTGAAGGCCGGGTAGTACTCGGCGACCACGTCGATCGGCGTCGACTCGATCATCCGCTCGGCGAACCGGGCCACGGCCGGGTCGATGTCCCGGGACGCGAACGAGTACCGCTTGATGACCCCGGCGAACAGGTCGGCCGTCGCCCGCCGTCCCTTTTCCACCAGTTCGGCCCGCTGCCCCAGCGCCTTCAGCACGCCCGGCAGCACCCGCCGGACCGCGTTGACACCGGCCACGGGGAGCCCGAAGTTGACCTCGCCGAGCTGCCCGGAGGACGTGCCGACCAGGGCTGCGCCGACGACGCGCTCGCGGATCAGGTCGGGGCAGGCGTCGGCCAGGGCCATCACGGTCATGCCGCCCATGGAGTGGCCGGCCAGCACGATCGGGCCGTCGGGCGCCGCCGCGTCGATGACGGCCTTCAGGTCGCGGCCCAGTTCCTCGATGGTGACCGGCCTGTCGTCCCGCGTCTGGGACACGCCCCGCCCGGACCTGCCGTGGCTGCGCTGGTCCCAGTACACGGTGCGGACGACGCCTCTGAGGGCCGCCCGCTGGAAGTGCCAGGAGTCCTGGTTGAGGCAGTAGCCGTGGCTGAAGACGACGGTGACGGGCGCGGGCGCCTTGCGGCCGAACAGCCGTCTGCGGCGCCGGGCGCCGGCGGGTTCGGCCTCCGGGTCGATGTCGTCGACCTCGTAGTACAGCTCGGTGCCGTCATCGGCGTACGCCTTGCCGGGAGTGCCGCGCAGTCCGCCGTATGGGCCCGCCGAGTCGAGGGCGAGCCGGGCCTTCTGGCGCATCCCGCGGCCGACGGTGAGCCGTTCTATCGCCACGCCGGCCGCGGCGCCCGCCGCGACCACGCCTACCGCGACCCCGGCGATGCCGGTCGCCCGGCGCCAGCCGCCGGCGGCGGCCTCGGTGGCGGAGGCGACGGCCGCCGCGACGGCCTCCCCGTTGCTCTCGCTCACGTACACCGCTCCTCTTCGCCGGGCCGCCGTGCGGATACCCGCCGGCCGCTGTTTCACCCGGACGCGCGTCACTGGCCCGACCGGCGCACGCACGTCACTTCTTCGCGTCACACGTTCGCGTCACACGTTCGCGTCACTCGCTCGCATCACACGCTGACGTCCCTCGCTCGCGTCACACGGTCGCGTCACTCGTTCACATAGACGCGCGGAACGCGGGTTCCGATGCGCGTGACGATCTCGTACGCGATGGTGCCCGCCGCCTGCGCCCAGTCCTCGGCGGTGGGTTCGCCGCGGTCGCCGGGCCCGAACAGCACCGCCTCGGCGCCCGGCTCGGGCCGGTCCCCTCCCAGGTCGACGACGAACTGGTCCATCGCGATCCGCCCCGCGACCGTGCGCCACTTGCCGTCGACGAGGACGGGGCCGGTGGAGGAGGCGTGGCGCGGGACGCCGTCGGCGTAGCCGAGCGGGACGAGGCCGAGGGTGGTGTCGCCGGGAGTGGTGTAGTGGTGCCCGTAGCTGACGCCGTGACCGCCGGGGACCTGCTTGACCAGGGCCAGCGAGGCCGCCAGCGTCATCACCGGGCGCAGTCCGAAGTCGGCCGGGGTGCCGATCTCGGGGCTGGGCGAGACGCCGTACATCGCGATGCCCGGCCGTACCAGGTCGAAGTGGGTCTCGGGGAGGGTGAGCGTGGCCGGCGAGTTGGCGATGTGCCGCACCTCGGGGCGCAGGCCCCGCTCCTCGGCGTACGCCGTCATCTCCAGGAAGCGGCTGAGCTGCGCGGCGATGGAGGGGTGGCCCGGCTCGTCGGCGCAGGCGAAGTGGGACCAGAGCCCGGTGACGCGCAGCAGTCCTTCGTCCTCGGCCCGCAGGGCGGCCGCGACCAGCTCCTCCCAGTCCGGGCCGGGCGGGCAGCCGCCTCGCCCGAGTCCGGTGTCGGCCTTGAGCTGCACCCGCGCGGGAAGCCCCGCCGCCCGTGCCGCCGCGACGGCCTCCTCAAGGGCCCACATGCCGCTGACGGACACGTCGAGACGGGCCTCGACCGCCTCCCTCCAGGGGCCGCCGGGCGTCCACAGCCAGCACATGATCCGCAGGTCGTCCGGCAGCCCGGCCTCCGCGCGCAGTGCGAGGGCCTCCTGCGGGGTGGCGGTGCCGAGCCAGGTCGCGCCCGCCTCGACGGCGGCGCGGGCGCAGGGGATCGCGCCGTGGCCGTAGGCGTCGGCCTTGACGACGGCCATGAGAGCCGCCCCGGGGGCCCGTTCGCGCAGCGCGCGTACGTTGTCCCGCAGGGCGGCCAGGTCGATCTCGGCCCGGGCCCGCAGCACCGCGGCCCGCCGAGCAGCTGTCTCACTCATCGTGCCCCCAGTCTCTCAGAGCCCCCGCCCGGCGCGGCGTGCCCGGACGTCACCCGTTCGACGCGGGGCGGGCAGTGGTTAGGGTGCCCGGCATGAGCATCATCGGGGTCGGGATCGACGTGGCCGAGGTCGAGCGGTTCGGGGCGTCGCTGGAACGCACACCGGCCCTGGCGGGGCGGCTCTTCCTGGAGAGCGAGTTGCTGCTGCCGAGCGGCGGGCGGCGGGGTGTCGCCTCGCTCGCCGCCCGCTTCGCGGCGAAGGAGGCGCTGGCCAAGGCGCTGGGCGCGCCGGCGGGGCTGCTGTGGACGGACGCCGAGGTGTACGTCGAGGACAGCGGGCGCCCGCGGCTCCGGGTCTCGGGGACGGTGGCGGCGCGGGCTGCGGAGCTGGGCGTGGCGTCGTGGCACGTGTCGCTGAGCCACGACGCGGGGATCGCGTCGGCGGTGGTGATCGCGGAGGGGTAGGGGGCGCCCGTCCGCTCACGTCCTGCGCTCAGTCCGCCGTCGGCCGGACCCGGATGTGCATGCGCTCGCCCTGCGCGCCGTACAGGGCGATCCACTCGACGGGCCGGTCCCCGGCGTTGGCGACGCCGTGCGGGACGCGGGTGTCGAACTCCGCCGTCTCACCGGCCGTCAGGACGAGGTCGTGCTCGCCCAGAGCGAGGAGCAGCCGGCCGGAGAGGACGTAGAGCCACTCGTGGCCCTCGTGCGATCCCTGTTCGGGGCGGGGCGTCCACGCGGTCCGCGGGGTGGCCGGCGCGGAGAGGATCTGCTTGTAGGCGTGCAGTCCGTCGTTGGGGTTCCGGGTGAGCGGGACCCAGGTCTGGCCGTGCCGGGTGAAGGGCCGCGGATGGATGCGGGGGTCGCCGGTCCGCGAGCCGACGAGTTCGTCCAGGGGCAGCCGGTGCGCCCGGGCCAGCGGCAGCAGGTGCCGCAGCCCCGGTTCCCGCTGCCCCGACTCCAGCCGGGAGAGCGTGCTCACGGAGATGCCGGTGGCGGCGGTGAGCTGGGCCAGGGTGAGCCCGCGGGCCTGCCGGATGGCGCGCAGGCGGGCTCCGAGCGAGGTCACCACCTGTGCCGTCTCGTCGTCGCCGCCGCTCATGGGACAACTGTCCCCCATCGCGTCATGGGACAACTGTCCCCCATCGCGGAGGACCGGCGGCCCCGGGCCGTGCGTGTTCCCGGCGTACGGGGAAGACTCGACGGCATGCGGACTGCGTACAGGGTGGAGACGGTCAGGAACGCCGAACGGGAGCTGATGGCGCGGCTCCCGGAGGGGGCGCTGATGCAACGGGCCGCGGCCGGGCTGGCCGCCGCCTGTGCGGAGGTGCTGGGGCGGGTGGCCGGGCGGGTCTACGGCAGCCGGGTGGTGCTGCTCGTCGGCAGCGGCGACAACGGCGGCGACGCCCTGTACGCGGGGGCGCGGCTGGCCCGGCGGGGCGCGGGCGTGACGGCGGTGCTGCTCGCGCCGGACCGGGCGCACGGGGGAGGGCTGGCGGCGCTGCGGCGTGCGGGCGGCCGGACGATGGGGGGTGACTCGTCCTCGGCGTCGGAACGGATCGCACGGGCCGATCTGGTCCTCGACGGCATCGTCGGGATCGGCGGCAGGGGCGGGCTGCGGCAGGAGGCGGTGCCGGCGGCGGACGCGGCCGCGCGGTCCCGGGCCGCCGTCGTCGCCGTCGATCTGCCGAGCGGGGTCGACGCGGACACGGGGCAGGTGCGCGGGGACGCGGTCCGCGCCGATCTGACGGTGACGTTCGGGACGCACAAGCCGGGGCTGCTGATCGATCCGGCGCGGGAGTACGCCGGGTCGGTACGGCTGGTGGACATCGGGCTGCCGCTGCCCGCCGAGGCGGCTGAACTGGAGGCGTTGCAGCACGCCGACGTGGCGCGGCTGCTGCCGGTGCCGGGGGCGGAGAGTGACAAGTACCGGCGCGGGGTCGTGGGCATCGCCGCCGGGTCGGCCCGCTATCCGGGCGCGGCCGTGCTCGCCGTCGCGGGCGCGCTGCGGGGCGGGGCGGGGGCGGTGCGGTACGCCGGTCCGGCGGGGGACGCGGTGGTCGCCCGTTTCCCGGAGACGCTCGTGTCCGGCCAGGGCCCGGAGCGGGCGGGGCGGGTGCAGGCGTGGGTCGTCGGACCGGGGGCCGGTGACGACGCCGGGACCGTGGCGGAGGTGCTGGCGGCGGAGGTGCCGGTACTGATCGACGCGGACGGGCTGCGGCTCGCCGACGTGGACGCCGTGCGGGCGCGTACGGCACCGACGCTGATGACCCCGCACGCCGGGGAGGCGGCGGCGCTGCTCGGGGCGAGCCGCGAGGAGGTCGAGGGTTCACGCCTGGCCTCGGCACGGGAGCTGGCGGCGCGGTACGGGGCGACGGTGCTGCTGAAGGGCTCGACGACGGTGGTGGCCGGCGCGGAGGGCGGGCCGGTGCGGGTCAACTCGACGGGGACGTCCTGGCTCGCCACGGCCGGAAGCGGGGATGTGCTGTCCGGCCTGGCGGGTTCCCTCCTCGCCGCGGGCCTGTCGACGGTGGACGCGGGGAGCGCGGGCGCGTATCTCCACGGCCTGGCGGGCCGGTTCGCGTCGGCGGGGGCACCGGCGGGCGCGCACGACGTGGCGGGGGCGATCCCCCTTGCGTGGCGGGACGTGCGGGGGCATTGAGCGGAGGGCGGAGTGTGCTCCTCGCCAGTAGCCTGATCGGATGGCCCCCGAACCGACCCCGGCCCCCACAGACCTCGACTCGCTGCCCAAGGCCGAGTTCGCCTTCCCCGGCCCCCTGCGCGACCGGCTCGTCGCGGCGGTCCTCGACGGTTCGAAGACCTCCACGACCGGCCTGGTCGCCGACTACGAGTACGAGGGAGAGCCGCTGCCGGAGGTCGGGAGCCGCTCAGTGGTCGTCGACTCCGGTGAACTCCCCGTCGCCGTCGTCGAGGTGACGGAGGTGCGCGTCGTCCCGCTGGCCGAGGTGGACCTCGCCCACGCGGTCGACGAGGGCGAGGGGTACACGAGCGTGGCCGGGTGGCGTGCGGGACATGAGCGGTTCTGGCACAGCGAGGAGATGCGCACGGCCCTGGGAGACCCGGAGTTCACGGTGGACGACTCGACGCCCGCGGTGCTGGAACGCTTCCGGCTCGTCACCGTGCTCCGGCCCACGGACCGCTGACTCACTCCGGGTCGAGCGGGTCGAGTTCCTTCCGCGTCGAGGGGGTCCAGGTCCGTGCACTCACTGATGCGGGTGCGTACGTCGTCGGAGACGGCGACGCCCCGCACTTCCAGAACGCGCAGGACGCCCTCGGCCTTGCCCGCAGCCAGACCCGCAGCCATGCCCGCAGCCTTGCCTTTGGCCTCCCCGTCGTAGTACGCCTCCTCGAAGACCGTCCCACGGCCCGGGAAGTAAGAGATAACCACCTTTTCCAGCTCCCTCCACGTGTCTCGGGCCGGAGTGTTCTCCAAGCCCACTTCCAGCATTTCCGACCAGCGCCGGGTGATCGGGATGCGTTCACCCTTTCGAGTGGCGGAGAAACGTTCACGCCACCGATCCCGCAGAACCTAGTTCGCACCAGATGTATTTGCCTCGGTTGCCCTCCCGGGCCAGCGGCTGCCAGCCCCATACGTCGGCGCAGGCCCGCACCAGGGCCAGACCCCGCCCCTCCTCCGCGTCCAGCCCCCGGTCGAACGGCAGCGGCGGTTCGGGCGGGGACGGGTCCGCGTCCCACGCCCCGATGCGCAGTACGCCGTTCCCCGCCCAGCGCACACGCAGGGCGGCCGGCCCCTTGGTGTGCCGTACGGCGTTCGACACCAGCTCCGTCGCGAGCAGTTCCGCCAGGTCGACCATGCCGATGAGGCCGTGCACCGTGAGGATGAGGCGGAGAGTGCGACGGCTGACGGTGACGGCGCGGACGTCGTTCGGAATGTAGAGGGAGTACTCCCACGGGTCGGTTTCAGGCATACGGCGACTCCCGGTCGGCGGTGAGTGGTTGGGTGCGGGGGCCGGTGGCAGTGCCGCGCCCGTCACGGCAGGACGGAGCGGTGCGCTTCCGGTGACCCGGCATTCCGCAGAGTGTGCGGCGCGTCACCGACGGTAGGTCTAACGAATTAAGTACCGCAAGCCACTCGCGTAATCTGACTCCGAACGAGTCGCGCTCATGGGGGCGTTGGAAGGAGCAGCACATGGCACTGCGTCGTCAGCCAACGGCACGGCAGATGCGGCTGGCGATCGAACTGCGCAGGCTCCGCGACGCCGCAGGGCTCGCGACCCGGGAGGCAGCAGCGCTGCTCGGCGTCAGTTCGGCACAGATCA
The DNA here is from genome assembly GCF_043200575.1 of Streptomyces sp. NPDC048392. NCBI lineage: Bacteria > Bacillati > Actinomycetota > Actinomycetes > Kitasatosporales > Streptomycetaceae > Streptomyces > Streptomyces sp. NPDC048392. The sequence goes on along the minus strand of NZ_JBICYB010000002.1, from coordinate 315,024 downwards.
GCCAGATCGAGATGGGCCTCGCAGGAGTCAGCGAGAAGCGGCTGCGCCGCCTTGCCGGTCACTACGCCTGCACGGACCAGGCACTCGTCGACGCCTTGGTCGCCATGGCGACCGATCGGACGCGCGGCTGGTGGGAGGAGTACCGGGGGTTGTTGCCCACAGCGTTCCTCGATCTCGCCGAACTGGAGCACCACGCCACGTCCCTCAAAGAGGTCCAGTTCCTGTACATCCCTGGCCCCCTTCAGACGGAGGACTACGCCCGCGCCATCTACGCCGACAGGATCCCTGAGCTTTCCAGTGAGGATCTGGAGTTGCGTGTACGGCATCGCATGCAACGCAAAGTGTTCCTTGACGGCGCCGAACCCACGCCGTACGAAGCGGTCATCCATGAGGCGGCGCTGCGCATCCGGGTCGGCGACAGCACCACGCTACGTGCTCAACTCGCCGACCTCCTCGAACGCTCCGAAGGGGAGCGCATCAGCGTGCGGGTCATCCCCTTCGACCTGGAGGGCTTCGGCGGCTCCTGGGCGCCCATGATGCTGGCGGGTGGCGCCGTGCCCAGGCTGGACACCGCCGTCGACGACGCACCTCACACCGCGGCCCTCATTGATTCCGAAGCCCAACTGCGGGTCCTCCGAACACTCCTACGTAAGCTGGAAGCCGCGTCTCTGGACCCCGCGCGTTCGCGTGACTTCATCCACCGCCTGGCCAAGGAAGCGTGAGCACCTCGTGATCACCCCTGACAACTGGCGCAAGTCCTCCTACTCGGGTGCCGGCGACGGCAACTCCTGCGTGGAGATAGCGCACTCACCCACGCGCGTCGCCGTCCGCGACTCCAAGACCCCGGCGACGGCGACGCTCACCTTCCCGTCCGCCGCCTTCGCCACCTTCGTCGACGCTCTGAAGCCCGCTCACTCCACCGTCACCGACTTCGCCAGGTTCCGCGGCTGATCCACCTCGTTGCCCCGGGCCGTCGCCAGTTCGCAGGCGAGGACCTGCAACGGCACCGTGGCCACCAGCGGTTGGAGGAGGGTCGGGGTGGCCGGGATGCGGACGAGGTGGTCGGCGTAGGGGACGACCGCCTCGTCGCCCTCCTCGGCGATGACGATGGTGCGGGCGCCGCGGGCGCGGATCTCCTGGATGTTGGACACGATCTTGTCGTGTAGGACCGACCGCCCGCGCGGGGACGGGACGACCACGACGACCGGCAGGCCCTCCTCGATGAGCGCGATCGGACCGTGCTTCAGCTCCCCCGCCGCGAAGCCCTCGGCGTGCATGTACGCCAGCTCCTTCAGCTTGAGGGCGCCTTCGAGGGCGACGGGGTGGCCGACGTGCCGGCCGAGGAACAGCACCGTGTCCGTGTGGGCGAGGGAGCGGGCCAGTTCCCGTACGGGCTCCATCGTCTCCAGGACCTGCCCGACCGCGCCGGAGATCCGGGAGAGGTCGCGGACGACCTCGCGGATCTCGTCGCCGTACTTCGTGCCGCGCACCTGGCCCAGGTACAGGGCGACCAGGTAGCAGGCCACGAGCTGGGTGAGGAAGGCCTTGGTGGAGGCGACGGCGACCTCGGGACCCGCGTGGGTGTAGAGCACGGCGTCGGACTCGCGGGGGATCGTCGAGCCGTTGGTGTTGCAGATGGCCAGGACCCTGGAGCCCTGTTCCCGGGCGTGGCGCAGGGCCATCAGGGTGTCCATGGTCTCGCCGGACTGGGAGATCGCGACGACCAGGGTCCGCTGGTCCAGGATCGGGTCGCGGTAGCGGAACTCGCTGGCCAGCTCCACCTCGCAGGGGATCCGCGTCCAGTGCTCGATGGCGTACTTGGCGATCAGCCCGGCGTGGAAGGCCGTACCGCAGGCGACGACGACGACCTTGTCGACCTCCCGGAGCACCCCGGGCGGGATGCGCACCTCGTCCAGGCTCAGCGTGCCGGAGCCGTCGATGCGGCCGAGGAGGGTGTCGGCGACGGCCTTCGGCTGCTCGGCGATCTCCTTGAGCATGAAGGAGGCGTAGCCCGCCTTCTCGGCGGCCGAGGCGTCCCAGTCGACGTGGTAGGCGCGCACGTCCGCCGGGGTGCCGTCGAATCCGGTGACGGTCACGCCGTCGCGGCGCAGTTCGACGACCTGGTCCTGGCCCAGCTCGACGGCGTCCCGGGTGTGGGCGATGAAGGCCGCGACGTCCGAGGCGAGGAAGTACTCGCCCTCCCCCACGCCCACCACGAGCGGCGAGTTGCGGCGCGCGCCCACGACCACGTCCGGTGCGTCCGCGTGCACCGCGACCAGCGTGAACGCGCCCTCCAGCCGCCGGCACACCAGCCGCATCGACTCGGCGAGGTCGGCACAGGCGGAGAACTCCTCGGCGAGCAGATGGGCGACGACCTCGGTGTCGGTCTCGGAGGGCAGTTCGTGGCCGCGTTCCGCCAGTTCGGCGCGCAGCAGGGCGAAGTTCTCGATGATGCCGTTGTGGACCACGGCCACCCGGCCCGCGTTGTCGAGGTGCGGGTGGGCGTTGGCGTCGGTGGGACCGCCGTGGGTGGCCCAGCGGGTGTGGCCGATGCCGGTCGCGGAGGACGGCAGCGGGTGTTCGGACAGTTCCTTGTCGAGGTTGACGAGCTTGCCCGCGCGCCTGGCGGTGGCGAGGCCGCCGTCCGCCAGCACGGCGACACCCGCCGAGTCGTAGCCCCGGTATTCGAGCCGCTTCAGTCCGGCCATCACGACGTCGAGCGCCGACTGAGACCCTACATATCCCACGATTCCGCACATAGGCGGCAGCCTACGAGCAGTCTCGGCCCGGAAGCGGTCACCAAGCGGGCTCTCCCTGCCCGAAATCGGAAATTCCCACCGGGGTACGAACGCCGTCCACGACTCCCGGCGTCAGCCCAGCTCGTCGAGCCGGGCGTCGCTCGTGCGACCGTGACGCCCATGTGATCTCCCCCACCGGCGCCGGGCGACGTGACACAGCCCACCTGCCGCACCGTACGAACTCCGTTAACAATGGACTGTGATCTCTCCGGTCCCCTCGATTCCCCGGAGCGCCCACCGGTCCCGGCCGGAGGCGACTCCCTACCTCGACCTCACCCGCCCCGAGTGGAGCGCGCTGCGCGAGAAGACGCCGCTGCCGCTGACCGCCGAGGAGGTGGAGAAGCTGCGCGGCCTCGGCGATGTCATCGACCTCGACGAGGTGCGGGACATCTACCTCCCGCTCTCCCGGCTCCTCAACCTCTACGTCGGCGCCACCGACGGCCTGCGCGGTGCCCTGAACACCTTCCTCGGCGAGCAGGGCTCCCAGTCCGGCACCCCCTTCGTCATAGGGGTCGCCGGCTCGGTCGCGGTCGGCAAGTCCACCGTCGCCCGCCTGCTCCAGGCCCTGCTGTCCCGCTGGCCCGAGCACCCGCGCGTCGAGCTGGTCACGACCGACGGCTTCCTGCTGCCGACGCGGGAGCTGGAGGCGCGTGGCCTGATGTCGCGGAAGGGTTTCCCCGAGTCGTACGACCGCCGGGCCCTGACCCGCTTCGTCGCCGACATCAAGGCGGGCAAGGCGGAGGTCACCGCGCCCGTCTACTCCCACCTCATCTACGACATCGTCCCGGACCGGCGGCTCGTCGTCCGCCGCCCCGACATCCTGATCGTCGAGGGCCTCAACGTGCTCCAGCCCGCGCTGCCAGGCAAGGACGGCCGTACCAGGGTCGGCCTCGCCGACTACTTCGACTTCAGCGTCTACGTCGACGCGCGCACCGAGGACATCGAGCGCTGGTACCTGAGCCGCTTCCGCAAGCTGCGCGAGACCGCCTTCCAGGACCCTTCCTCGTACTTCCGCAAGTACACCCAGGTCTCGGAGGAGGAGGCCCTGGACTACGCCCGCACCACCTGGCGGACCATCAACAAGCCCAACCTGGTGGAGAACGTGGCCCCCACCCGGGGCCGGGCCGCCCTGGTGCTGCGCAAGGGCCCCGACCACAAGGTGCAGCGGCTCAGCCTGCGCAAGCTGTGAGGCGGGCGGTGCGGTAGGAATGCCGGATGCTGCATCTGCGCCTGATCACTCCGGCCGACCGCACCGACGAGGTGGTCCGCCTGATCGACCGTACGGTCGGCACCACCCACCTCGTCGTCCTGCCCGGCGTCGCCCGCGAACCCGAGGGCGACGTCGTCATGTGCGACGTGGCCCGCGAGGCAGGCGACGAACTCATCAACCGCCTCAGGGCGTTGGGCATCGACAGCTGCGGCGCCATCACCGCCGAGAACATCGACCTGTCGCTGTCCGAGCGGGCCGACCAGGCGGAGAGGGAGGCGCCGGGCGAGCCCGCCGACGCGGTGCTGTGGGAGCAGCTGGAGGAGGCGACACACGAGGAGTCGACGCTCTCCGTCACCTACGTCGCCTTCATCACCCTCGCCACGATAATCGCGGCCTGCGGTGTGGTGCTCGACAACGCGATCCTGATCGTGGGCGCGATGGCGGTAGGACCGGAGTTCGGCCCGCTGGCCGGCGTGTGCACCGCGATCGTGCAGCGGGCGCCACGACTGGCGCTGCGCTCACTGATCGCCCTGCTGGTGGGGTTCGCGGTGGCGATGGCGGTGACGGTGGGCTTCAGCTGGGTCATGACCGCGTTCGGCCGGTTCAGTGAGGGCAGGCTGGAGGGCGACCGGCCCAACACCGGTTTCGTCTACGCCCCCGACGCCTTCTCCTTCGTGGTGGCGATCCTCGCCGGCATCGCGGGCACGCTGTCCCTCACCTCGGCGAAGTCCGGCGCCCTGGTGGGCGTCGCCATCTCCGTCACCACGGTCCCGGCCGCCGCCAACGCGGCCGTGGCCCTCAGCTTCGGCGACACGAGGCAGACGGTGGGCTCCACCGAACAACTCCTGCTCAACCTCGCGGGCATCGTCGTGGCCGGAACCCTGACCCTGCTGACCCAGAAGGCCCTGTGGTCGACTCAACGCTCACGACTGACGAAGCCGCAGAGCTCCTGACGAACGGCCGCCTCCGAACGCCGGGCTGGACCCGTGCCCCAAGAGGCGCGGGGAGCTGCGCGAACAAGCCGCGACGGCACCGCGGCCCGCCACGCACAGCACCCCCACCGCGAACCCGGCCCCGCAGAACTACCCCAGCGCCGACTTCACCGCGTCGGCCAACCGCCCCGCGACAGACCGGGCCTGCTCGATGTCCGCCGCCTCGACCATCACCCGAACGAGCGGCTCGGTCCCGGAGGGACGCAACAGCACCCGCCCGGTGCTCCCGAGTTCGCGCTCGGCCTCGGCGACCGCCGTACTCAACTCGGCGGAGGTGCTCACCCGCGACCTGTCCACGTCCGGCACATTGATCAGGACCTGCGGCAGCCGCTCCATCACTGACGCGAGGTCCCGCAGCGTGCGGCCGGTCTGCGCGACCCGGGCCGCCAGCATCAGGCCGGTCAGCGTGCCGTCGCCGGTGGTGGCGTGGTCGAGGATGATGACGTGGCCGGACTGCTCGCCGCCCAGGGCGTAGCCGTGCTCCTTCATCTCCTCCAGGACGTACCGGTCGCCGACGCCGGTCTGCGCGAACCGGATGCCCTCGCGCTCCATGGCGAGCTTGAAGCCCAGGTTGGACATGACGGTCGCGACGACGGTGTCCGAGCGGAGCGCCTCGCGCTCCCGCATCGCCAGGGCGAGTACGGCGAGGATCTGGTCGCCGTCCACCTCCGCGCCGGTGTGGTCCACGGCCAGACAGCGGTCGGCGTCGCCGTCGTGGGCGATGCCCAGATCGGCACCGTGCTCGACGACGGCGGCCTTGAGCGGGTCGAGGTGGGTGGAGCCGCAGCCGTCGTTGATGTTGAGGCCGTCGGGCACCGCGCCGATGGTGACCAGCTCGGCACCGGCCCGCGCGAACGCCTCGGGCGAGACCCGGGAGGCCGCGCCGTGCGCCTCGTCCAGGACGATCTTCAGTCCGTCGAGGCGGTTCGGAAGGACGCCGACGAGGTGGGCGACGTACTGGTCGAGCCCCTGGTCGTAGTCCCGGACGCGGCCGACACCGGCGCCGGTCGGGCGCTCCCAGGGGGCGTCGGCGCGGTGCTCGGCGTAGACGGACTCGATGCGGTCCTCCAGCTCGTCGGCGAGCTTGTGGCCGCCGCGGGCGAAGAACTTGATGCCGTTGTCGGGCATGGGGTTGTGGCTCGCCGACAGCATCACGCCGAGGTCGGCGCCGAGCGCGCCGGTGAGGTGGGCCACCGCGGGCGTCGGCAGCACGCCGACCCGCAGCACGTCCACGCCTGCGCTGGCCAGGCCCGCGACCACCGCGGCCTCCAGGAACTCCCCGGAGGCGCGCGGGTCCCGTCCGACCACCGCGGTCGCCCGGTGCCCGGCGAAGGTGCCCGCCTCGGCCAGTACGTGCGCCGCGGCGACGGAGAGGCCCAGCGCCAGCTCGGCCGTCAGATCCGCGTTGGCGACGCCGCGCACGCCGTCCGTGCCGAAGAGTCGTCCCACTTGTCCTCCTGAGGAAACGTCAATTCCGGAAGCGGCTGCCGGTGCGGCCCACGCAGTCGGCTCCCGTGGTCACGGACGCGCGTCGCAACGCAGCGCCCGGCCATCCGATCACACAAGCTTTCTAGCTTCTGAACCTCTGAGCTTCTTAACCACTGAACGTCTGAACGTCTTGTGCCGTTATACGCCCAACGGCGGGGATACACGAACGCCCCGGCAGCACAGTGGCGTGCCGCCGGGGCGTTCGGAGTACAGGCAGGCGCGGCTTAGCGCTTGCTGTACTGCGGAGCCTTGCGGGCCTTCTTCAGACCGGCCTTCTTCCGCTCGACCGCGCGGTCGTCGCGGCGCAGGAAGCCGGCCTTCTTGAGCGCGCCGCGGTTGTTGTCGACGTCGGCCTCGTTCAGGGCGCGGGCGACACCGAGACGGAGCGCGCCGGCCTGACCGGAGACACCGCCACCGGCGATGCGGGCGATGACGTCGTAACGGTCGTCGAGCTCGAGCACCTTGAAGGGCTCGTTGACTTCCTGCTGGTGCACCTTGTTCGGGAAGTAGTCCTCGAGGGTGCGGCCGTTGATCTTCCACTTGCCGGTGCCCGGGACGATCCGGACACGGGCGATGGCGTTCTTGCGACGGCCCAGGCCGGCGGCCGGCTGGGGCTCGCCGAACGCGGAGGCCATGGACTCCGAGGTGTACTCGCCCTCGACGGGGGCCTCGGACTCGGTGGTGTAGCTGTCGATGTCGATCTCTTCGAGCGGCTGCTCGGGAGTGGTCTCGGCCACGATGCTCCTCAGATTCTCTTCAGTCTTAAAGGGTGGCCGGAACTACTGCGCGACCTGGGTGATCTCGAACGGCTGCGGCTGCTGCGCGCCGTGCGGGTGCTGGTCACCCTTGTAGACCTTCAGCTTCGAGAGCATCTGACGGCCAAGGGAGTTCTTCGGGAGCATGCCCTTGATGGCCTTCTCGACGGCCTTCTCCGGGTTCTTGTCCAGCAGCTCGTCGTAGCGCACGGAGCGCAGGCCGCCCGGGTACCCGGAGTGGCGGTACGCCATCTTCTGGGTCCGCTTGTTGCCGGAGAGGTGCACCTTGTCGGCGTTGATGATGATGACGAAGTCACCGGTGTCGACGTGGGGCGCGTAGATCGGCTTGTGCTTGCCGCGCAGGATGGAGGCCGCAGTGGTGGCCAGACGACCCAGGACGACGTCCTGAGCGTCGATGACGTGCCACTGACGCGTCACATCGCCGGGCTTGGGGCTGTACGTACGCACGGTTCGTAGCCTTCGCTTCTTCAGTGAGTGGTCCTGACATTGGTCACCGAAGACGATCACGACAGCCCTGACCGCACTGCGGTGACGCATACCGCGTGCAGATCGCTGGTCATCGGTCCCGGTGGACCGGTGTAAGGGCCCCTCACGTGAGAATGAGCAAGCCAATACACATACGACTGTGCAGAATACCCGGGCCCCGGCTGCCGGGTCAAAACGGAGCCGCGGGGGCCCTCTCGGATTCCGGCGCGCGCTCCGAGGGCACCCGGCCACCGGCGCCGGTCGGACCGGTCAGGCCCTGCCGGGCGACCGCCACCGCCAGCACGCACAGCGTGAACGCGTCCCGGAAGGCCCGCCGCCGCTCCGACTCCAGCCAGGGCCAGGTCAGCCCCGGCACCTGGGGCACGAGGGCGATCCAGAACCACACCCCGCGGGCCACCGATCCGGCGTACGGCAGTCCGGCGAGCAGCAGTGGCAGGGCGACCAGGAGGTAGTGGTCGTAGGACGGCCGGGAGACGAGGAACGCGGAGAGCATCAGGCCCGCGCCGGTCTCCGCGAGACGCAGCGGGCCGGGGTCGGCTCGGCGCCAGCGCCGGTACGCGCAGAGCACCCCGGCGCAGGCCGCCGCCACCGCGAGCCCATGCGCCGGCGCCGACGGCACCCCGAGCCGGGGCAGTACGGCCGCCGGGGAGGCCTCGTAGAGCCGTACGAAGCCGTCGTCGCCGTGCAGCAGGAAGGGCAGGGTGCGGGTGAAGAAGCCGGCCGGGTCGGGCATCGCCAGCGCCGCCGCGCCGGAGGCCAGCGCGGGCACCAGGACGGCCACCGCCAGCCCCCGCCACCGCCCGGCGAAGAGGAGGAGCAGGACGACGGGCGCGAGCAGCGGCTTGAGCGCCACGGCCGCGCCGATGACCGCCCCCGCCCCCGTCCACCGCCCCCGGCTCGCCAGCAGCAGGGCCAGCGGGAGCGCCACCGTCGCCGTCACCGTCCAGTTGCCCAGGCGCACCAGGTGACCGAACGGCGCGAAGCCGACCGCGAGCCCGGTCAGCCCGAGGACCGCGAGCCGGCTGCCCAGCGCGACCCGGTGCAGACGCAGCGCGCAGGCCCAGGCCAGCGTCAGCAGGCCCGTCACCGCGCACGGCACCAGCACCCGCAGTACGGCCCCGGGCAGCAGCGCCTGCGGGACGGCGGCCAGGACGGCGCTCGGGAGGTAGAGGAAGTGCGGATCGTCGTACGGGGAGCCGCCGGCCAGCCAGGTGCGGGCGGCCCGCACGACGATCGCGTTGTCCATCCCGCCGTCCGGGGTCACCCGCGCCGCGTGCAGGGCACAGGCCGCCAGCACGGTCACGAGCACCGCCCACAGGTGCCCTCCCGCCGGCCGCACCAACCACCCGGAGATGTCGCTTTTGCCCATCCGCATGAACGGAACGCTAGGCCCTGAAGCCCTCAAGCAGGCGCACCAGCACGCCCCTCGGCCCGTCTAAGATGCCGCCCATGAGCTTTGGGCAGGGGGGACCTCAGTCGCAGTGGGATCCCTGGAAACCGCAATCACAGCAGCCACAGCCGCAGCCACAGCCGCAGCAGCCCTGGAACAGCGGCGACAGTGACAACACGCCGGACTGGGCCGCCCTCGCCGAGGCCTCCGAGGCCCGCGCCAAGCGGCGCCGGCTGTTCTTCATCGGCGGCGGCGCGCTGGCGACCGTGGCGATAGCCAGTGCCGTCGCCGTGGCCGTGGTCTCGGCGAACGGTTCCGGCCAGGCGTCCGGCGGCCCCTCCTCGCAGCTCCCCCCGACGGCGGACATTCCCAGCTCGACGGCGACCGAGCCGTCCTTCGCCCCGACCAGCGCCCCGCCCCCGCTCGACCCGAAGGACTTCGTCTCCAGCGCCAAGAAGGACAAGGCCCCGCTCAGCCCGGACCTGCTCTTCCCCGGGACCCAGCTGACCATGGGCGAGACGGTCTACAAGAAGGGCCCGACGGCCGACACCCGCACCTGCGGCTCCGCCGTCCAGGGCACCCTGCCGAAGGTCCTCGACGCCAATGACTGCACACGGCTGATCCGCGTCACCTATACCAAGGGCGACACCGCCGTGACGGTCGGCGTTGCCGTCTTCGACACCGAGGCGCAGGCCGCGAAGGCCAAGAAGCAGGCCGACAGGAAGAGCATCGTGCGCTCCCTGTCCGGCGGCGGCGTCACGTCCTTCTGCACCGGAGCCGTCTGCCGCTCCACCACCAACTCCTACGGCCGCTACGCCTACTTCACCGTGGCCGGATTCACCAACGGCAAGGACGTCAAGGAGAAGTCCACCGGGGTGTTCCGGGCCGGTGACGACCTGGCGGAGTTCGCCTTCCGGCAGATCCGCCGACGCGGCGAGGCCCAGGCATCGGCGGCGGCGGAGAGCTGATCGGCAACACCCCCGCCGCACGGCTGCCTCTGACACAGCGCAGCCTCTGCCGCAGCACACTCCCTCTGCCACAGCGCAGCCTCTGCCGCGGCGCTGCCCCCGCTCCCCCCGCTGTCCCCGCCCGTCGTCAGAGCCGCTTGGCGCTGCGCAGCGTCTTCGCGTAATAGCCGTTGCCGTCCAGGCGGGAGACGCCGCCCATGTCGCCGATGGTCGGTCCGTTGACCTCCTCCCGGCTGGAGACGAAGATCAGGTGCCCCTCGGTGTCGTAGCCGAGCACCATGCCCACGTGGTCCAGCCGCTCCTTGGTGCGCGTGTCGAGCTTGAAGAAGACGAGGTCGCCGGGCTGGAGCTGGTCGATGGCGGACGGCCGGTCGTCCGGCGACACCCCGGACAGCGGGAGCACGTCGACGCCCTCCTCGGAGCGGGCCATGCCGTTGGCGGTGCGCGGCAGGCCGTCGCCCGAGGTGTCGGAGGACATCAGCGGGTAGCGGGCGCGGTAGCCGAGCACCATACGGATGAAGCCGGAGCAGTCCAGGGCCTTGGCGCGCATGGCCTCCGGCGTACCGGTGGAGCCGTCGCGGAAGGGGTACGGCACACCGAGGTAGTCGTAGAAGTCGGACTGCTCCAGGCGGAGGTCGCCGCCCTCGGCGCCGGTGGTGTTCAGCGGGCCGAACTCCGCGTCACCGGCGTAGACGGTGCCCTGCTCGTCCTTCTTCTGCGGGGCGCCCGCCACGTACTGGAAGGCGAAGGCGAACACGTCGTCCTCCTTGCTGTCCTTGTACTCGGCGTACCACTCCTTGAACCACTTCTTCTTCTCGGCGCCCTTCTCCCAGGGCTCGGGCATGAGCCGGACCCAGTCCGTGGTGGAGACCTTGGAGGAGGTGGAGGCGGGCTCCTCGAAGGTGCGTGCCGGTCCGGTCAGGGTGGCGGAGCGCGCCCCGTCCGTGAGCACGGCCTTGATCCGGCCGTCCGCGGTACGCAGTACGGAACGCGCCGGGTTCTCCAGCCGGGACCAGCTCTCCCCGCCCTCGTCCTTCGAGGCGCCGCCACCGCCGGAGCCGCGGGCCCCGTCCAGGACGCCGACGTTCCTGACCTCCGTGACTCCCGTGTCCTCCTGCTTGCGCAGCTCCAGGGTGAGGTAGCCGGACGTGCCGACGAGCGCCAGCACCACCAGGCCCGAGACGACCGGACGCGACTTCTTCTTGGCTTTCGCTGCCATGGTTTGCTCCTCCTCGGTTTCTCAGACGGTGGGCATGACGCCGAGCAGCAGGCCGGCGGCGACGACGATGTAGGCCATCAGGGAGACCGTGCCGGTGGCCAGCAGGGTGGCGCCCTTGGGCTGGCGCACCATCTGGTAGGCGACGAGGCCGGGCACGATGAAGCCGAGGGTCTGGTTGCCGTACAGGAGCGGGAACTCGATCGAGAGCACGATCATCACCGTGGCCTGGAGCAGCACGCCCAGCAGCACCACCGCGGCGAACAGCCGCTTGCCGTAGAGGATCACCAGCCGCTGCATGATCTTGGTGCCCGCGTAGGTCAGCGCGGTGACGCCCACCATCATGGCCGCGCGCTGGAGGTCCTCGATGAGGGTCAGCGCGATCCAGCCCGGCGTGATCATGCCGCCGGGGGACAGATTGGTGGTCAGGTAGCACAGCAGCGAGAAGAACAGGCCTATGGCGATGCCGAGGGCGGCCATCTCGGGGGTGAGTGCGGCGGTGGTCAACGGGGTCTCCGGGCAGATGGGCGGGGGGTGTCGCCGTAGGGGTCGTCGTGTGCTTCGTCGTGGGGCGGCCAGTTCTGCGGAGCGGGGGCGTACTGCTCGTGCGGCTGCCGCTCGTGCGGCTGCCGCTCGTGCGGCTGCTGCTCGTACTGCTGCTGCTCGTGCGGCTGCGCCTCGTACTGCTGCCGCTCGTACCGCTGCTGCTCGTGCGGCTGCGCCTCGTACTGCTGCCGCTCGTGCGGCCGGCCGTACTGCTCCTGCCCGTACTCCTGGTCGTACCGCTGCTGCCCGTACGGTCCCGTCGGCTGGGCCGGGATGCGGACCACCGGGATCTCCTGGGTCTGCGAGGCCTGGTAACGCTCCTCGTACGCCGTCGGGTACGAGGCGAACGGGTCCATGCGCGGCACCTGGGCGGGGGCCTCGGCGGCCGGACCCGGCGCGGCGCCGGTGTCGCCGTCGTCCGCCGGGAGCTCGGCGAGGTACTCCAGAAGTTCCTCGCCCTGGCCGTGGATGTTGCCGATGGCGACCAGCGAGGAACCGTCGGACATGCGGCCGAGCAGGGCCGGCATGAACTCGTCGGCCGACCGCCGCTCACCGCCCAGGTCGACCGCCTTCTCGCGCCACGGGGCGGGGATGGCGTCGATGGCGCTCTTGGACGGGTGCCCGATCACGAAGACGTTGTCGGGCTGGAGGTCGGGGATGATCTCGCCCATCTGCCCGTTGCGCTCGACGCGGTCCGGACGGCAGTTGATCACCACGTTGAGCGGACGGCGTACGGCGCCGAGGTCGAGCAGCTGGTTGATGTTCATCAGCGTCGACTCGGGGTCGTTGGCCGCGAAGACGTTGGCGAAGGCGAGCCGCTTGTCCTCGGGTGCCACGTAGCGCTCCACGGAGAGCACGCCGGGGTCCGGCGGGGCGTCGTACATGCCCTGGAGGGCGACCTTCCGCTTCACGCCGACCAACTCGGCGACGACCAGGGCGATCGCGACGTTCTCCTTGAAGGTGAACCAGCTGAAGCCGCGCAGCTCCTCGTCGGTGACCATCTCCGGGTCCGCGTAGACCAACTGGCAGTTCCGGGCGTCCGCCTCCTCCTGGAGGATATGGAAGCGCTCCTTCTCGGCGGTGACGCAGATGCCGTTCTCGGGCATCGAGCGGCACAGCGAGCGGGCCACGTCGTCCAGAGTGGGGCCCATCTCCGCGAGGTGGTCCTCGCGGACGTTGCACAGCACGCCGATCGTGGAGCGGATCAGCTTGCTCTGGTTGACCTCCTGGAGCGCCGGCATGACGGCCATGCACTCGATGACCAGCGCGTCCGGGCGGTAGGTGGCGGCCCGGCGGACGATGCCGATCTGCTCGACGACGTTGGCGATGCCGAACTTGCGGTAGACCGGCTCCTCGGTGGCGTCCGGGTGGATGAAGCGCGCGGCCGTACCGGTCGTCTTGGCCACGGTGACCAGGTCACCGCCGCGCAGCGCGCCCGCGCACAGCCGGGTGATGGAGGACTTGCCGCGAATGCCGTTGACCAGGACGCGGGAGGGGATGGAGTGCAGGGCCGTGTAGTGCCGGCGCTGCTCCAGGATGCCGGCGGCGAGCAGGAACAGGCTGCCGGCCAGCAGGACGAAGTACAGATAGAGCACGTGGGGTCACCTTCCTCCGGCGCCGGGCCGGGACTCGGCGGGCCGACGTGTCTGGTTCTGGCGGCCGGCCTGCAACTGCTGGCGGAGCAGTTCGAGGCTGCGGACGACGGCCCCGACCTCGTCCTGGTAGCGGGGATAGTGCACGGTCTTGAGGTCTCCGTCGGCGAGCTTCTCGGCACTGGTCGCCAGGGCCCGCAGCGGTCGTGCGACGACCAGGTACACCCAGCCCAGGCAGACGACGATCGCGGCGAGGCCGAGCATCCCGGCGAGCACGCTGCGGTCCTCGCGCTCGTAGGCGGCGATCTCGAAGTGGTCGGCGTCCTGGCTGCTGACCACGCTCCAGCCGATGTCGGAGGCGATGCCGCCGCCGGAGAAGGGTGCCGCTGCGGCCACGGTGACGTCACCGCCGTCCCTCAGGAGCAGGCCGTTCTCGACGGGCCCGGCACCGACCGGCACGCTGCCCGCGCGGACCAGGTCGGTCAGTGCGTCGCCGGGCAGCCTCTCGAAGGCCTGGAAGCCGTCGCTGGCGGCGACGGTCCGCGCCTCGGCGTCCACCACCCGGACCTCGCCGAGGCCGGGCCGGTTCAGCAGCGAGTTGAGGAACTCCACCCGAACCTCGCCGACCAGGGTGGTGCCCTTGTGCTCCGGCACGGGGGCGCCGGCCTGGATCACCGGCTTCTTGTCCCCCCTGCCGGAGACGCGGACCAGCGACAGGTCCTCGTCGTCGCTCCAGTCGTGCGGGTCTCCCCCCGCGCGGGCGACGACCTCGCCGTCGGCGTCCACAACGTACAGGGCCTGGTAGCGGGTGTGCTCCTCCAGGGCGTCCGACAGCAGTTTCCCGGCGGCGCCGGGCTCCTCCGCGTCGATCAGCCGGGAGGTGGAGACGAGGTCGGCCTGGGCCTCGTTGAGCGCGCGGCGGACGCGGTCGGCGATCAGGTCGGTGCGGTCGCGCTGGTCGTTGACGATCGTGGCGGGCACGCTGACCGAGCCGTCGGTGCGGTTCAGCAGCAGGCCGACCGGTACACACCACAGCAGCAGGACGACGGCGGTCAACGCGAGCGGCACGCGCACGCCGAAGCGGACCTTGCCGCTCCCCGCGCCGGGTCCTTCGTCAGCGCCGCCGAGCTGTGCCCGCAGGCGTTCCAGCGCGGCACCGATCCGGGCCGTCTCGCCCCAGCGGGGCACCGTGACGGGCCGGGTCAGATCGCCGCGGGCGAGCCGGCGGGACTCCAGGAACATCCGCAGCAGCGGGCGCTGCACGGCCGCCCACAGAACGGCCGCCGCCAGCAGGCCGAGCACCACCAGCGCCCCGGCCGCGACCAGCCCGTACAGCTCCCGGCCCGTCTCGGCGGCGTCCTGCTGCTGGACCACGGGCAGCATGGCCACCACGGTGAGCCCGAGACCCGCGGCAACGCTGTCCTTCTCCTCCGGGTCGGAGGAGGCGAGGGAGGCGTAGCCGGCGGTGGTGACCCGGCCCGCGTAGTCGTCGCCCAGCAGGGTCCCGCTGACGCCGGGGTAGCCCCGGGAGCCGGGCTCCCTGGCGCTCACCGGGTGTTCCTCGGTCCGTTCGGCGGCCTGGTCGGAGAGGCGGGACATCTGTTTCTGGAGGAAGGCCAGTTCCTCGCGCTGCTTGTCCGAGTTGAGCGCCTCGGACTCCTCGAACCCGGCCGTGGCGAGGACTTCGCCGTCGCGGGCCACGACCGACATGGTGCGGAACGGGCCCATGTTGATGGCGGGCACGGACAGGCTGTTGGACGCGATCAGCAGTTGCTGCGGGCCGTCCTTCCAGTCGAGGAGCACCATCGTCATCAGGCGGACGTCGCCGGTCTCCAGCCGCACCATGCGCGGGGTGAGGGCGTGCTCGCCGGTGAGGACGTCCTCGTCGAGCCAGGCGAGAGGAATCCTTTCTCCTCGCGCGGCGAGGACCTCCCCGCTCTCCAGGCCCAGCACGGTGGTGCCGGTCCACTTCTGATAGGTCTTACCGAGGTCGGACAGCACGCGCTCCGGCTCGACCCGCGGCCCCGCGTTCAGCGCGGCGGCGGTGCGCTGAAGGTCGGTGACCCGCTCGTCGATCGAGGCGCGCAGCGCGATGGCGCCGTCCTCCGCGAAGTACTGCTGCGACGTCAGCACCGCCTTGGGTACCACCGCGGCGCCGCCGGGGCCGAGGACTTTGGCCGTGCCACCGGCCAGGGCCAGGATCAGCAGACACAGCACCGCGATGGGGGGACGGATACCGCCGAGGAGCGGCATGTCCGCACGCCTGCGGCTGCGTCGCCGCCCTTTCCGCCCGGGGTTCGCGGCAGGACTCGATGTCACCGGTTTACTTCCTTGGTTGCTACGGGGTGCCCAGCGCGCTGGACGCACCGCTGCCGCGGACGTGCGGCACCGTCACTCTGGAGACTCATAAGTGCTGACAGGGTTGTACTCCGGGCCACGAGGTGGACTGTGTGGCTCGTCACTTCTTCAGGGACAGCGCCTTCAGGCCGTCGCCACCCGGAGCACCGCGGTTGTAGAGGAAGCCGCTGGTGCGGTCGGCCGCGAGCCGGAACCGGGCGAGCCGCTCCTCGGAGAGGTCACCCGGCTCGTCCAGCACGCTCTGGACGTCCCTCACCCGGTGGTCCTCGACCGCCCCGTCCGGCAGCTCCTCACCGGGCTGCACCTCGGGCGGGATCTCCACGAGCGTGGTGCGGTAGCGGGCGGTGACGTCCCAACCCTGCGTCGTCTCCCGGAACTCGAACCAGCCGATGACCCCCTCCTCGGTGATCCCGCTGGGCGAGGAGTGCCGCGCGGCCTGGTTGCCGAGGCTGTAGGCGACCCAGGTTCCGCCGACCTTCTGGATCGGCTGCACCACATGGGAGTGGTGTCCGATCACGAGGTCGATCCCCGTCTCCTCACTGATCCACTGCGCCAGCCGGATCTGCGAGGTGCTGGGTTCGTTGTAGTACTCGGCACCCCAGTGCACGGACAGGATGACCACCTCGGCCCCCTTGGCGCGGGCCCGGCTCTCGGCCTTCTTGATCCCCGCCCAGTCCGTGCTGTTGAGCGCCCAGTCCTTGTCCTTGGGCGTGGGGTGGACGAAGGACTCCCAGGAGTAGGAGAGATGCGCGACCTTGACGCCGTTGACGTCCCGGATGTTGATCCGTTCTGCTTCCTCGGGCGTACGCGCCGAGCCCGTGTGGCCCAGTCCCACCTCGTCCATGGCGTCGAGCGTGTTCCGTACGCCCGTCATCCCGTGGTCGAAGGTGTGGTTGGAGCCCGTGGAGCAGGTGTCGTACCCCACATCCTTCAGGGTCGTCAGGATCTGTGGTGGCACCAGGAACTCGGGGTACCCCTGGAAGGGACCCTTGGGCTTCCCGACGGGCGTCTCCATGTGACAGATCGCCAGGTCCGCATCGCCGATGACCGGCTTCACCCCGGCGAGCAGCGGACCGAAGTCCAACCCGGCCTCGCCCTCGCCGGTCTCCTCGGCGTCCTTGGCCGCCTGCTCGACCAGTTCGGGGTGGATGAGTACGTCACCCGCGGCGGCCACGGTGAACGAGCGTCCACCCGGCTTCGCCTGCGGCTGCGCGGACTCGGAGCCGCACGCAGTGGCCGCGAAGGCGGCTGCCGCCAGGATGGCCACGGAACGACTCATACGGAGAGACTTACGGAATGTCACCGAAACATGTTCACATGGGCCTCACAACTCACCCTGTCATTAGCATTACAAGACAGTCACGCTTTGTGTGCGTTCTCGGTCTGATCGGCACCATCCTGGCGCTGACCGGGTGTCAGACGTCTTCCGAGCCCTCCGTGAAGGACTCGCAGCCCAAGGCCCGGGAGCTGGTCGACCTGCGCACCCGGATCCTGTCGTACACGCGGGACCTGGACCCCGACGGCCCCTACTCGCCGCCCGACGAGGAGCAGCGGGCCCGGCTGGCCCGCGGCGTCGGAAGCCTGCTGGACGGGGACGCACGCGAGGCCGAGCGGCTGCTCGCCCCGGTCGGTCTCGGCGTCACACGGATCACCGACACCGAGTCCGGCCGGCGCTACGACGAGGTCGCGGCCACCGGCTCGGGCGAGAGCACCCGGTGGGGCCGGCTGTACCTGAACGCCGACTCCCGCGTCCGCTGGAGCGCCCAGGTGCCGCACCCCGTCGCCGACCGGGACACCGAGGAGCTGGGCGTGCGTTTGCTGGAGGACACTCCGGGCGGCGCACTCGTCCTGGCCGGCGCCCACCGCCGGGCCGGCCGCGGCGACGCCGCTGACGTGGCCCACCGCGAGGACAGCGCCTTCCACGGCATGGTCATGGAGCTGCAGGAACGCGGCGTGCCCGGCATCCAGCTGCACGGTTTCGCCGAGTCCACCACGGACCGCCACGACGCAGTGCTGTCCACCGGCGCCACCGAGAGCGCACCCGGCGAGGTCTCCGCCCTGGCCGACCGGATGGAGGCGGAGGGGCTGCGGGTCTGCCGCGGCTGGTCGGCGCGCTGCCCGCTGGAGGGCACGACCAACGTCCAGGGCCAGGCTGCCCAGCGGCAGCACGCGACCTTCGTCCACCTGGAACTTGCCCCCGACGCCCGCGGCGACGGCCGGGACGCCGACGAGGCCGCGGACGCCCTGACCGGCCTGCTGAGCACCTGGGCGAACGACTGACCGGCGCCTGTGGGGGCGAGCCCGGTCAGCAGCAGCCGGCTCCCGGCAGTGACCGCTTGTTGCGGGCCTCCTTGTTCCGGGCCGCCAGCAGCTCGTCGGCCGGGTAGCCGACCTCCTCCAGCGTCAGCCCGTGCGGCCGTACGACGTGCACGGCCGAGTCCCGGACGCCCGCGGCCAGCACCTTCGCCGGCCAGTCGGGCGTACGGTGCCCGTCGCCGACGAACAGCAGCGCACCGATGAGGGAGCGCACCATGTTGTGGCAGAAGGCGTCGGCCCGCACGGTGGCGGTGACGATCCCGTCGTCGCCCCGCACCAGGCTCAGCTCCCGCAGCGTCCGGATGGTGGTGGCCCCCTCCCGCTTCTTGCAGTACGCCGCGAAGTCGTGCTCCCCCAGCAGCCCCCGGGCGGCCTCGTTCATGGCGTCCACGTCGAGCGGCCAGTCGTGCCACAGCACGTGTCCGCGCAGCAGCGGGTCGACGCCGCCGGGGTTGTCGGTGACCCGGTAGGCATAGCGCCGCCAGACGGCGGAGAACCGGGCGTTGAAGCCGCTGGGCGCCTCGCGCAGGGCCCAGACCCGCACGTCCCTCGGCAGCCGCCCGGCGAGCCGCTTGAGCAGCTTCACGTGGTGCTCGGCCCACACCTCACGCGGCAGATCGACGTGCGCGACCTGCCCCCGGGCGTGCACCCCGGCGTCGGTCCGCCCCGCCACCGTCAGCTCGTACGTCTCCCCCGACCGCGTGACCGTCCGCAGCGCGTCCTCGACCTCCCCCTGCACGGTCCGCCGCCCACCGGCCTGCTTGGCCCACCCGGAGAACCCGGCCCCGTCGTACGACAGGTCCAGCCGCACCCGCACGAACCCGGGCTCTGCTTCGTCACTCACCCAGCGATCCTCTCAGCAACACGAAAGCGGGCCCGCCCCTCGAAAGGAACGGGCCCGCAAGACGCCCTCAGGGGCGCGAAACCGTGCTCGGCACGGCGCCCTGCCGCGCGGACGCGACCGGCCACGACGAAGCCGCAGCCGCCGGCCCGCGGTCCCCGGCGGAACGCTTACGCGTCCTTGGACTCCTCGGACTCCTCGGCGCCCTCGGCCTTGGTCGTGTCGACCTTGGTCTCGGCGGCCTCGGTGGTCTCGGTGGCCTCGGTGTCCTTGGCGGCGCGCTTCGTCGCGGCCTCGGCCTCGCCGGTGGCCTGCTGGGCCACGGTCAGCGCCTCGACCAGCTCGATGACGGCCATGGGCGCGTTGTCGCCACGACGGTTACCGATCTTGGTGATGCGGGTGTAGCCACCGGGACGGTTCTCGTAGCGCGGGCCGATCTCGGTGAAGAGCGTGTGGACGATGCTCTTGTCCGTGATCACCTGGAGCACCTGACGGCGGTTGTGAAGGTCGCCCTTCTTCGCCTTGGTGACCAGACGCTCGGCGTACGGACGCAGCTTGCGCGCCTTCGCCTCGGTGGTGGTGATGCGACCGTGCTCGAACAGCGACTTCGCGAGGTTCGCGAGGAGCAGCTTCTCGTGCGCGGCGCTGCCGCCCATACGGGCACCCTTGGTGGGCTTCGGCATGGTGTTTCTCCTAGGTGTCTGCCCCGGCCGTATCAGGTACCGGAGTCAGTATCCGAGCAGACGGTTGTCCATCGGAGATCCAGGCCCCCGAAGGGGCCTGGAAGGGGCGCGGGGAACACCGCGGCCGGTCACGACCGGCCGCGGACGCAGTACGGCCTCCCCGCGGGGCACTCAGTACTGCTCGGTCTCCACGAACCCGGCGTCCGCGTCGTCGTCGGCGCCGAAGGCGTCGGCGGCGGCGGTCGGGTCGAAGCCGGGAGGCGAGTCCTTCAGCGCAAGCCCCATACCCGCGAGCTTGGCCTTGACCTCGTCGATCGACTTCGCACCGAAGTTGCGGATGTCGAGCAGGTCGGCCTCGGAACGAGCCACGAGCTCACCCACGGAGTGGATGCCCTCGCGCTTGAGGCAGTTGTACGACCGAACGGTGAGCTCCAGCTCCTCGATCGGCAGCGCCAGATCGGCGGCGAGCGCGGCGTCCGTCGGGGACGGACCCATGTCGATGCCCTCGGCGTCGATGTTCAGCTCGCGGGCGAGACCGAACAGCTCGACCAGGGTCTTGCCGGCCGACGCCATGGCGTCGCGCGGACGCATGGCCTGCTTGGTCTCGACGTCGACGATCAGCTTGTCGAAGTCGGTGCGCTGCTCGACACGCGTGGCCTCGACCTTGTACGTGACCTTGAGGACGGGCGAGTAGATCGAGTCGACCGGGATGCGGCCGATCTCCTGGCCCAGCTGCTTGTTCTGCACGGCGGAGACGTAGCCGCGACCGCGCTCGACGGTCAGCTCCATCTCCAGCTTGCCCTTGCCGTTGAGCGTGGCGAGGACGAGGTCGGGGTTGTGCACCTCCACACCGGCCGGGGGCGCGATGTCGGCGGCGGTGACCAGACCCGGGCCCTGCTTGCGCAGGTACATCACGACGGGCTCGTCGTGCTCCGAGGAGACGACCAGCTGCTTGATGTTGAGGATCAGGTCGGTGACGTCCTCCTTGACGCCCGGCACGGTGGTGAACTCGTGCAGGACACCGTCGATGCGGATGGACGTGACCGCCGCACCCGGGATCGAGGAGAGGAGCGTACGGCGCAGGGAGTTGCCGAGGGTGTATCCGAAGCCCGGCTCCAGCGGCTCGATGACGAACCGGGAGCGGAACTCGTCGACGACCTCTTCGGTCAACGAGGGACGCTGAGCGATCAGCATGTGGTGATCCTTCAGTCAGGGGCGCCCGCTATTTGACGCCCGACCAGTACTGCAAGGGTACGGGCGATACGACCCGAAGGAGCCGTACCGCCCGGAGACCCCGGTGGAGCGAGATCAGACGCGACGGCGCTTCGGCGGACGGCACCCGTTGTGCGGGGTGGGCGTGACGTCCTGGATGGAGCCGACCTCGAGGCCGGTCGCCTGCAGGGAGCGGATGGCGGTCTCACGACCGGAACCCGGGCCCTTGACGAAGACGTCGACCTTGCGCATGCCGTGCTCCTGGGCGCGGCGGGCAGCCGACTCGGCGGCCATCTGCGCGGCGAACGGCGTGGACTTCCGGGAGCCCTTGAAGCCGACGTGGCCGGCGGAGGCCCAGGAGATCACGTTGCCGGTCGGGTCCGTGATGGACACGATCGTGTTGTTGAACGTGCTCTTGATGTGCGCGTGGCCGTGAGCGACGTTCTTCTTTTCCTTGCGGCGCACCTTCTTGGCAGCGCCCTGACGTCCCTTGGGGGGCATGTCGTTCTCCTACGGGAGGTGGTCGGTCCTACAGCGAAGACCGCTGGACGGCGAAGTCCGCTGCGGACTACTTCTTGCCCGGCTTCTTCTTGCCGGCGATGGCGCGACGCGGGCCCTTGCGGGTGCGGGCGTTGGTGCTGGTGCGCTGACCGCGGACGGGCAGGCCACGACGGTGACGCAGACCCTGGTAGGCGCCGATCTCGACCTTGCGGCGGATGTCGGCCTGCACCTCGCGACGGAGGTCACCCTCGGTCTTGATGTTGTTGTCGACGTACTCGCGGATCGCGACGAGCTGCTCCTCGGAGAGGTCCCGAACACGGGTGTTCGGGTCCACGCCGGTGGCGGCGAGCGTCTGCTGCGAGGTAGTCCGGCCGATGCCGAACACGTAGGTGAGGGCGATCTCGACGCGCTTTTCACGCGGGATGTCAACACCGGAAACGCGTGCCATTCAATGGCTCCAGTTGATTGTCGGAGGTCTTCCACAGAACCGGTCCCCGGCCGCCGTATGAGGTACGGATCGGGTCCCCGGCCTCCGAACCGGGGGTGTCGGACGCCTGGGCGTCCGGGTCCTGCGTATGAACATGTTCAGCTCGCGTCGCGCGAAGTCCTGCGAATCGCGGAGGGAACGGTCGTGCTTCAGCCCTGGCGCTGCTTGTGGCGCGGGTTGTCGCAGATGACCATGACCCGACCGTGACGGCGGATCACCCTGCACTTGTCGCAGATCTTCTTGACGCTCGGCTTGACCTTCATGGGTGTGAGGTTCTCCGGGTCAGTTGCCGGCGGGCCCGCGTGGGACACACACGGGACGTGGGCAAGATCTACTTGTACCGGTAGACGATCCGGCCACGCGTCAGGTCGTACGGAGACAGCTCCACCACGACCCGGTCGTCAGGGAGGATGCGGATGTAGTGCATGCGCATCTTGCCGCTGATGTGTGCCAGGACCTGGTGGCCGTTCTGGAGCTCGACCTTGAACATGGCGTTCGGAAGAGACTCGACGACAGTGCCCTCGATCTCGATGGCACCTTGCTTCTTGGCCACGCTTCGCCCTTCGAATCGACTACCTTGATCGACACCTCGTGCGCCGTGGGTCGCATACCAGCTTTGCAAGCAGACATGCGGGTGCACGGGAGTCGACGAGTCAGTCTACGTCAGCAAACCCGGAAAGGCGAAACGAGGAAGCCTGCCCCGGATGCTAGATCGTTATGCGGTGAGGTCTGGAGCCGCCGTGGCACCCGGCCGGGCGTCACGCCGACGGGTCCGGCGCCGCCGTGATGCCCAGCTCCGCCAGCTTCGCCCTGCCGCCGTCCGGGGCGGTCAGGACCAGGGGGCCCTGCTCCGTCAGGGCCACCGAGTGCTCCCAGTGGGAGGACCAGGTGCCGTCCGTGGTGATGACGGTCCACTCGTCCGGCAGGACCTCCGTGCGCGGGGTGCCCAGGGAGACCATCGGCTCGATGGCGAGGCAGAAGCCGGGGACCAGCTTCGGGCCCTTGCCGCGGCGGCGGTCGACGTAGTTCAGCAGGTGCGGGTCCATGTGCATCTCGGTGCCGATGCCGTGGCCGCCGTAGTCCTCGATGATCCCGTACTTGCCGCCGCCGGGCTTGGGCTGGCGGCGGATGTAGGTCTCGATGGCGCGGGAGACGTCCACCAGGCGGTTGCCCTGCTTCATGGCCGCGATGCCCGCCCACATCGACTCCTCGGTCACCCGGGAGAGCTCCACCAGCTCCGGCGGGTGGCCGGAGCCGACGAAGGCCGTGTAGGCGGCGTCCCCGTGCCAGCCGTCGATGATCGCGCCGCAGTCGATGGAGATGACGTCGCCGTCCTTGAGGACCACGTCGTCGGACGGGATGCCGTGGACGACGACCTCGTTGACGGAGGTGCAGATGGTGGCGGGGAAGCCCCCGTACCCGAGGAAGTTCGGCTTGGCGTCGTGCTCCGCGAGGACCTTGCGGGCGACCTGGTCCAGGTCCCTGGTCGTGGCGCCGGGTACGGCGGCCTCGCGCGTGGCCGCGTGGATGGCGGCCACGACCAGCCCCGCCTCGCGCATCCTGGCGATCTGCTCGGGGCTCTTGATCTGCACCATGGGAACTGCGGCCTTTCTGGACTGGACGGAACCGGAGAGGAGGGGCCGGGAACGCCTCCCACGATACGGGGCGGAGCCACCCACCCCACAGCACAGCCGCGGCTCCCTGAGCGGGGAACCGCGGCTGCAGCCGGCGAAGAACTACTGGTCGCGCCTGAGCGCCTCCAGCGCGCGGCGGGTGACCTCGTCCACGGGGCCCATCGCCGAGATGGTGGCGACCAGGCCCTGCGACTTGTAGTAGTCGATGATCGGCTCGGTCTGCGTGTGGTAGACCTCCAGCCGCTTGCGGACCGTCTCCTCGGAGTCGTCGTCCCGCTGGTACAGCTCGCCGCCGCAGACGTCGCAGACGCCTTCCTTCTTCGACGGTGTGTACGTCACGTGGAAGACGTGGGCCGAGTCGTTGCGGCAGACGCGCCGGCCGGCGATCCGCTTGACGACCTCCTCCTCCGGGGCCTCCAGGTCCAGCACCGCGTCGAGCTTCATGTCCTCGGTCTCGAGCAGCTCGTCCAGCGCCTCGGCCTGGGAGACGTTGCGCGGGAAGCCGTCCAGCAGGAAGCCGCCCTCGGCGTCGGGCTGCTCCATGCGGTCCTTCGCCATGGCGATGGTGACCTCGTCCGGCACGAGGTTGCCGGCGTCCATGTAGGACCTCGCGAGCTTGCCCAGTTCGGTCTGCCGACTGATGTTCGCGCGGAACAGGTCGCCCGTGGAGATGTGCGGAATGTGCAGCGTCTCGGCAAGGCGGGTGGCCTGCGTTCCCTTTCCGGCACCCGGAGGCCCGACGAGGACGATTCGCATCAGCGGAGGAACCCTTCGTAATTGCGCTGCTGGAGCTGGCTCTCGATCTGCTTCACCGTCTCGAGACCGACACCCACGATGATCAGGATGCTGGTGCCACCGAACGGGAAGTTCTGGTTTGCCCCGAAACCAGCCAACGCCATTGTCGGGACGAGAGCGATCAGGCCCAGGTACAGCGAACCCGGCCAGGTGATCCGGTTGAGTACGTAGCTCAGATACTCAGCGGTCGGTCGGCCAGCCCGGATGCCCGGGATGAAGCCACCATACTTCTTCATGTTGTCCGCGACTTCCTCGGGGTTGAACGAGATGGCCACGTAGAAGAAGGCGAAGAAGACGATCAGGAAGAAGTACAGAATGATGTGCGGCGTCGCCGCGGTGTCCGCGAGGTTCTTCGTGATCCAGGTGGCCCAGCCCGCCGTCGAGTTCGAGAACTGGACGATCAGCGCCGGGATGTAGAGCAGCGACGAGGCGAAGATGACGGGGATGACACCCGCCTGGTTCACCTTGAGCGGGATGTACGTCGACGTACCACCGTAGGAACGACGGCCGATCATGCGCTTCGCGTACTGGACCGGGATGCGGCGCTGGGCCTGCTCCACGAAGACCACGAGACCGACCATGACCAGGCCGACGACGATGACGGTGCCGAACTCGATCCAGCCGCCCGCCAGGTCGCCCTGCTTCTTGATGGCCCACAGCGCCGACGGGAAGGTCGCGGCGATCGAGATGAACATCAGGATCGACATGCCGTTGCCGATGCCGCGGTCGGTGATCAGCTCGCCGAGCCACATGACGACGCACGTGCCGGCGGTCATGCAGACCACCATGACGACGGTGGTGAAGATCGCCTGGTCGGGGACGATCTGGCCGGCGACGGTGCAGCCGGAGAAGAGGGCGCCGCTGCGGGCGGTGGCCACCAGGCCGGTGCCCTGCAGGATGGCGAGCGCGACGGTCAGGTAGCGGGTGTACTGCGTGATCTTGGCCGTACCCGCCTGGCCCTCCTTCTTGAGGGCTTCCAGACGCGGGATCACGACGGTGAGCAGCTGCAGAATGATGCTCGCCGTGATGTACGGCATGATGCCGAGCGCGAAGACCGTGATCTGCAGCAGGGCGCCACCGCTGAACATGTTGACCAGGCCGAAGAGGCCCTGGTTACCGGACGCCTGGTCCACGCACTCCTGGACGTTCTTGTAGTTGACGCCTGGAATGGGAATGTGGGTACCGAGCCGGTACACCACGATGATGCCGAGCGTGAAGAGCAGCTTCTTGCGCAGGTCGGGCGTCTTGAACGCCCGGGCGAACGCGGTGAGCACGGTGCCTCCTGCGACCCCCGCGCTACCGCGTCAAGGGTGACGGTCTTGAGGTTCGACTGACGACTAAGTAAGTAACGGTGAACTGCCGCTCAGAGTGCCTCATGTGACGCACTCGGGAAAGAGGGCAGCGCAGGCCACCTTACCGGCGGGAGCACTTACCTTGGAACGACCAACCGGGGATACCCCTTTTGTGGGTATCCCCGGTCGGGATCGTTCAGGTCATCGAGACGCCTGAGGGGCTCAGACGAGCTCGGTGACGGTACCGCCGGCGGCGGTGATCTTCTCCTTGGCGGAGCCGGAGACGGCGTCGACCGTCACCTGCAGCGCCACGGAGATCTCGCCCTGGCCGAGGACCTTGACGAGGCTGTTCTTGCGAACGGCACCCTTGGCCACGAGGCCCTCGACGGTGACCTCGCCACCCTCGGGGTACAGCGCGGCCAGCTTGTCGAGGTTCACGACCTGGAACTCGGTCTTGAACGGGTTCTTGAAGCCCTTCAGCTTCGGAAGACGCATGTGGAGGGGCATCTGGCCACCCTCGAAGCGCTCCGGAACCTGGTAACGGGCCTTCGTGCCCTTGGTACCACGACCGGCCGTCTTACCCTTCGACGCCTCACCACGACCGACACGGGTCTTGGCGGTCTTGGCGCCCGGGGCGGGACGGAGGTTGTGGATCTTGAGCGGGTTGTTCTCCGCCATGATCAGTCGACCTCCTCGACCGACACGAGGTGGCGGACGGTGTGCACCATGCCGCGGAACTCGGGGCGGTCCTCCTTGACGACCTGCGTGTTGATCCCCTTGAGACCAAGGGAACGCAGGGTGTCACGGTGGTTCTGCTTGCTGCCGATGTAGGACTTGACCTGCGTAATCTTGAGCTGCGCCATGATTACGCACCCGCCCCGGCACGTGCGCGGAGAAGAGCCGCGGGGGCGACGTCCTCGAGCGGCAGACCGCGGCGGGCCGCGACCTCCTCGGGACGCTGCAGGCCCTTGAGGGCCGCCACGGTCGCGTGCACGATGTTGATCTGGTTGTCGGAGCCGAGCGACTTCGACAGGATGTCGTGGATGCCGGCGCACTCGAGCACGGCGCGCACCGGACCACCGGCGATAACACCGGTACCGGGGGACGCGGGCTTGAGCAGCACGACGCCGGCAGCCTTCTCACCCTGGATGGGGTGAGGGATGGTGCCCTGGATGCGGGGGACCTTGAAGAAGTGCTTCTTGGCCTCCTCAACACCCTTGGCGATGGCGGCCGGCACCTCCTTGGCCTTGCCGTATCCGACACCCACGGTGCCGTCACCGTCGCCCACCACGACCAGCGCGGTGAAGCTGAAGCGACGACCACCCTTCACAACCTTGGCGACGCGGTTGATCGCGACGACGCGCTCAACGTAAGCGGTCTTCTCGGCGGCACCTGCGCCACCGTCACGGCCCTTCCGGTCCCGCCGCTCGCCGCCACCGGCACCGCTACCGCGGCGCTGGGGTCCAGCCATTGGAATTACCTCTCTCTGTTTCCGCTAGCGATACGGAACCGGCTCAGAACTTCAGTCCGGCTTCGCGGGCGGCGTCCGCCAGAGCGGCGATGCGCCCGGCGTACTGGTTGCCGCCACGGTCGAACACGACGGCCTCGACACCGGCGGCCTTGGCGCGCTCGGCGACCAGGGCGCCGACCTGCTTGGCCTGCGCGGACTTGTCGGCCTCGCCGCCACGGATCGAGGTGTCCAGGGTGGACGCCGACACAAGGGTGTGGCCCTTGAGGTCGTCGATCACCTGGGCCACGATGTGGCGGTTCGAGCGGGTAACGACCAGACGGGGACGCTCCGCCGTACCGGCGATCCGCTTGCGGATCCGGATGTGACGGCGCTTGATCGCGGCGCGCTTGTAGGCGTCGCCCTTGAGGATCTTCTGTCCGTATGCCATGGCTTACTTACCAGCCTTTCCGACCTTGCGCCGGATGACTTCGCCCTCGTACCTGACGCCCTTGGCCTTGTACGGGTCGGGCTTGCGCAGCTTGCGGATGTTGGCCGCAACCTCGCCGACCTTCTGCTTGTCGATGCCCTCGACCGAGAAGCGGGTCGGGTTCTCCACCTTGAAGGTGATTCCCTCGGGGGCCTCGACCAGGATCGGGTGGCTGTAGCCGAGGGAGAACTCCAGGTTCGAACCCTTGGCGAGCACGCGGTAACCGACACCGCTGATCTCGAGCTTCTTCACGTAACCCTGGGTCACGCCGGTGATCATGTTCGCCACCAGCGTGCGGGACAGGCCGTGCAGGGCCTTGCTCTGACGCTCGTCGTTGGGGCGGGTGACGTTCAGAACGCCGTCCTCACCCTTGGCGATGTCGATCGGCGCCACGACGGTGTGGGTCAGCGAGCCCTTGGGGCCCTTGACCGAAACCGTACGGCCGTCGATGGTGACGTCCACGCCGGCGGGAACCGCGATGGGGAGCTTGCCGATGCGCGACATAGCTGTTTCCTCCGTTCCCTTCCGTTACCAGACGTAGGCGAGGACTTCTCCGCCTACGCCCTTCTTGCCGGCCTGCTTGTCGGTGAGGAGCCCGTGCGACGTGGAGATGATCGCCACGCCGAGGCCACCCAGCACCTTGGGCAGGTTGGTGGACTTCGCGTACACCCGGAGGCCGGGCTTGGAGATCCGCTTGATCCCCGCGATGGAGCGCTCACGGTTCGGGCCGAACTTCAGCTCGAGAACGAGGTTCTTGCCGACCTCGGCGTCCTCGGTCTTCCAGCCCGTGATGAAGCCCTCCTGCTGGAGGATCTCCGCGATGTGAGACTTGATCTTGGACGCCGGCATCGTCACGGAGTCGTGGTACGCCGAGTTCGCGTTCCGCAGACGCGTAAGCATGTCTGCGATCGGATCAGTCATGGTCATGAATTGGCCTTCGGCCTCTCTCGCCGGGGTTTCCTGGTGCGCCATCCCTCTCCCCGATCCGAGACGGGACGGGTGCGGCGCGGTGGACCTACGGCGTAGTAAGCAGTCATTTGCGGGCTGAGCCCGCGGGCGTACGGGTGGCAGACGCCCAACCCCACAAGCCTAAGGCATGCGGAGCCGGGCCTCTGCCGACCCAGATGCTTACCGAGAGCCTGAATAACCCGGAATTACCGGATTACCAGGAGCTCTTGGTCACGCCCGGCAGCTCGCCACGGTGAGCCATCTCACGAAGGCACACGCGGCACAGGCCGAACTTGCGGTAGACGGAGTGCGGGCGGCCGCAGCGCTGGCAGCGCGTGTAGCCACGTACACCGAACTTGGGCTTGCGAGCAGCCTTGGCAATCAGGGCCTTCTTCGCCATCTCGCTCACGCCTCCTTGAAGGGGAAGCCGAGGTGACGAAGGAGCGCGCGGCCCTCAGCGTCGTTGGTCGCCGTGGTCACCACGGTGATGTCCATACCCCGGGTGCGGTCGATCTTGTCCTGGTCGATCTCGTGGAACATGACCTGCTCGGTGAGACCGAAGGTGTAGTTGCCACGGCCGTCGAACTGCTTGGGAGACAGACCGCGGAAGTCGCGGATGCGCGGCAGCGCGAGCGACAGGGTGCGGTCCAGGAACTCCCACATGCGGTCGCCACGGAGCGTGACGTGGGCACCGATCGGCTGGCCCTCGCGCAGCTTGAACTGCGCGATGGACTTGCGGGCCTTGGTGACGGCCGGCTTCTGACCGGTGATGGTGGTCAGGTCGCGGATCGCGCCCTCGATCAGCTTCGAGTCACGGGCGGCGTCGCCGACACCCATGTTGACCACGATCTTCACGAGGCCGGGGATCTGCATGACGTTCTCGTAGGAGAACTCCTCACGCAGCTTGCCCGCGATCTCCTCGCGGTACTTCGTCTTGAGACGCGGAGTGGTGGTGGTAGTCATCAGATGTCCTCACCCGTCCGCTTGGCAACGCGAACCTTGTTGCCCTCGTCGTCGAAGCGGTAACCGACGCGCGTGACGACCTTGTTTCCGTCCTTCTCCACGACCAGCTGGACGTTGGAGACGTGGATCGGGGCCTCGGTGGTCACGATGCCGCCGGCCTGCGAACCGCGAGCGGTCGGCCCGGCCTTGGTGTGCTTCTTGACCCGGTTGACACCCTCGACCAGGACACGGTCCTCACGGGGGAAGGCCGCGATGACCTTGCCCTGCTTGCCCTTGTCCTTACCGGTGATGACCTGGACCAGGTCGCCCTTCTTGATCTTCATGCTCACAGCACCTCCGGCGCGAGGGAGATGATCTTCATGAACTTCTTCTCGCGCAGCTCACGGCCGACAGGGCCGAAGATACGGGTGCCACGAGGGTCGCCGTCGTTCTTCAGAATGACGGCGGCGTTCTCGTCGAAGCGGATGTACGAGCCGTCCGGACGGCGGCGCTCCTTGACGGTGCGAACGATGACCGCCTTGACGACGTCACCCTTCTTCACGTTGCCACCGGGGATCGCGTCCTTGACGGTGGCGACGATGACGTCACCGATACCCGCGTAGCGGCGGCCCGAGCCACCGAGCACACGGATGCAGAGGACTTCCTTAGCACCCGTGTTGTCGGCGACACGCAGCCGCGACTCCTGCTGGATCACGTCTATCTCCTGTTTGTCTGCCGGTTCCCCGGGGGCCGTTCAACCGCTTGGCCGAACGGCTCCCGGAGCCTGGCGGAACTGTCCTGCGAGGAATGCCTCGCAGAAGATTTACTTGGCCTTCTCGAGGACCTCTACGACGCGCCAGCGCTTCGTCGCGGACAGCGGCCGGGTCTCCATGAGGAGGACACGGTCGCCGACGCCCGCGGCGTTCTGCTCGTCGTGGGCCTTGAGCTTCTCGGTACGGCGGATGACCTTGCCGTACAGCGCGTGGGTCACGCGGTCCTCGACGGCGACGACGACGGTCTTGTCCATCTTGTCGCTGACGACCAGACCCTGACGGGTCTTGCGGAAGCCGCGCGCGGCCTTCGTCTCTTCAGTCACGTTGCTCTCGCTCATCAGGCGCTCTCCACCGTCTCGATGCCCAGCTCGCGCTCACGCATCAGGGTGTAGATCCGCGCGATGTCCTTACGGACGGCCTTGAGCCGACCGTGGTTCTCGAGCTGACCCGTCGCCGCCTGGAAGCGGAGGTTGAACAGCTCTTCCTTGGCTTCGCGGAGCTTCGCCAGAAGCTCCTCGTCACCCAGTTCGCGCAGCTCGGACGCCTTGGTACCGGCCGACATCACGCTTCACCTGCCTCGCGCTTGACGATCCGGCACTTCATCGGCAGCTTGTGGGCCGCACGAGTCAGCGCCTCACGGGCGATCTTCTCGTTGGGGTAGGACAGCTCGAACATGACCCGGCCCGGGTGCACGTTCGCGATCCACCACTCGGGGGAACCCTTACCGGAACCCATGCGGGTCTCGGCGGGCTTCTTCGTGAGCGGGCGGTCCGGGTAGATGTTGATCCAGACCTTGCCGCCACGCTTGATGTGGCGGGTCATCGCGATACGGGCCGCCTCGATCTGGCGGTTGGTCACGTACGCCGGCGTGAGGGCCTGGATGCCGTACTCGCCGAACGCAACCGTCGTACCACCCTTGGCCTGACCACGGCGCTTCGGGTGGTGCTGCTTGCGGTGCTTGACCCTGCGGGGGATCAGCATTTCGGTCAGGCCTCCGTTCCGGTGCTCTCAGCCGGAGCGGCAGCGGCGGGCGCGTCGGCCTTGGGAGCCTCGGCGGCCGGAGCCGACTGCTGCTGCGGCTTGCGCCCACGACGCTCGCCACCGCGGCCGCCACGGGCCGGGCGGTCGTTGCCACCACGGGCCGGGCGGTTGCCGGCACGGGCGGCGGCGTTCTCGGCGCGGACCTCGGCGATGTTCTTGACGTCGCCCTTGTAGATCCAGACCTTCACACCGATGCGGCCGAAGGTCGTCTTGGCCTCGAAGAAGCCGTAGTCCACGTTCGCGCGGAGCGTGTGCAGGGGCACACGGCCCTCGCGGTAGAACTCCGAGCGGGACATCTCGGCACCGCCGAGGCGGCCACCGCACTGGATCTTGATGCCCTTGGCGCCGGCCTTCATCGTGCCCTGCATGCTCTTGCGCATGGCACGACGGAAGGAGACGCGGGAGGACAGCTGCTCGGCGACGGCCTGGGCCACCAGCTGAGCGTCCGTCTCCGGGCTCTTGACCTCGAGGATGTTCAGCTGGACCTGCTTGCCGGTCAGCTTCTCCAGGTCGCCGCGGATACGGTCGGCCTCGGCGCCGCGGCGGCCGATGACGATGCCGGGACGGGCGGTGTGGATGTCCACACGCACGCGGTCACGGGTGCGCTCGATCTCCACCTTCGAGATGCCGGCGCGCTCCATGCCGGACGTCATCATCCGACGGATGGCGACGTCTTCCTTGACGTAGTCCTTGTACAGCTTGTCGGCGTACCAACGCGACTTGAAGTCGGTGGTGATGCCGAGCCGGAACCCGTGCGGGTTTACCTTCTGGCCCATTACCGGGTTCCTTCCTTGCTGCTGACGACCACGGTGATGTGGCTGGTCCGCTTGCGGATCCGGTAGGCACGGCCCTGGGCGCGCGGCCGGAACCGCTTCAGGGTCGGGCCCTCGTCGACGTACGCCTCGGAAATGACGAGGCTGCCGGCGTCGGTGTGGTCGTAGTTGTGCGCGGCGTTGGCGATGGCGCTGTCCAGCACCTTGCCGACCGGCACGCTCGCGGCCTGCGGGGCGAAACGCAGGACCGCCTGAGCCTCCGTGGCATCCATGCCACGGATGAGGTCCACCACGCGGCGGGCCTTCATGGGCGTGACGCGGATGTACCGCGCCTGGGCCCTGGCTTCCATGGTTGTCCCTTCAGTGTTTGTCATGATCATTCCACCCCGCTGTTAGCGGCGCTTCGACTTCCGGTCGTCCTTGACGTGACCCCGGAAGGTGCGCGTCGGCGAGAACTCGCCGAGCTTGTGGCCGACCATGGACTCGGTGACAAACACCGGGATGTGGGTCTTGCCGTTGTGCACCGCGATCGTGTGGCCGAGCATCGCCGGGACGATCATCGAGCGACGGGACCAGGTCTTGATGACGTTCTTGGAACCGGCTTCGTTCTGCGTGTCCACCTTCTTGATCAGGTGGTCGTCGACGAAGGGTCCCTTCTTCAAGCTACGAGGCATCTCAACCCGTCCTTAGCGCTTCTTGTTCGTCTTGCGGCGGCGGACGATGTACTTGTTCGACGCCTTCTTGGGCGAACGAGTACGGCCTTCCTTCTTGCCCCACGGGGACACGGGGTGGCGTCCACCGGAGGTCCGGCCCTCACCACCACCGTGCGGGTGGTCCACCGGGTTCATGACCACACCACGGACGGTCGGGCGAACGCCCAGCCACCGCTTGCGGCCCGCCTTGCCCCAGTTGATGTTGCTCTGCTCGGCGTTGCCGACCTCGCCGACCGTGGCGCGGCAGCGCTGGTCGACCAGGCGGATCTCTCCGGACGGCATGCGCAGGTGGGCCATCGAGCCCTCCTTCGCGAGCAGCTGCACGGAGGCACCGGCGGAGCGGGCGAACTTGGCGCCGCCACCGGGACGGAGCTCGATCGCGTGGATCGTGGTACCGACCGGGATGTTGCGGAGCGCCAGGTTGTTGCCCGGCTTGATGTCGGCCCCGGGACCGTTCTCGACGCGGTCGCCCTGCTGCAGGTTGCGCGGGGCGAGGATGTAGCGCTTCTCGCCGTCGGCGTAGTGCAGCAGCGCGATGCGCGCGGTGCGGTTGGGGTCGTACTCGATGTGCGCGACCTTCGCCGGCACGCCGTCCTTGTCGTGCCGACGGAAGTCGATGACACGGTAGGCGCGCTTGTGTCCGCCACCCTGGTGGCGAACGGTCACACGACCGGCGTTGTTACGGCCGCCCTTGCTGTGCAGCGGGCGGACCAGCGACTTCTCCGGCGTGGACCGCGTGACCTCGACGAAGTCGGCGACGCTGGAGCCACGACGGCCCGGCGTAGTCGGCTTGTACTTGCGGATTCCCATTTCTCAGTCCTCGTCCGATTCCGGACGATCCGGACCTCCGTCAGGAGGTCGGACCGCCGAAGATGTCGATACGGTCGCCCTCGGCGAGGGTCACGATCGCGCGCTTGCTGTCGGCACGCTTGCCGAAGCCCGTGCGGGTCCGCTTCCGCTTGCCCTGGCGGTTGATCGTGTTGACCCCGGTGACCTTGACCGAGAAGACCGCCTGGACGGCTTCCTTGATCTGGGTCTTGTTGGAGCCCGGCGCGACGACGAACGTGTACTTGTTCTCGTCGAGGAGCGCGTAGCTCTTCTCGGACACGACCGGCTTCAGCAGCACGTCACGGGGGTCCGTGAACGCCTTGCTGACCGGGGTGACGACGGTGTTCTTGCCCTCGGCCTCGTGGCGGCGCGCCTTGGCGACGCGCGCGGCCTTGGCGGCCTTGGCCGCCTTGGAGGCGATGCTCGGGTGACGCGTAGCCATCAGGCTTCGCTCCCTTCGGTGTCAGCGGCCTTGTTGGGGCCAGACACGAAGGACTCGAAAGCGGCCTGGGTGAAGACCACGTCGTCCGAGACGAGAACGTCGTACGTGTTCAGCTGGCCCGGCTCCAGGATGTGGATCTGGGGCAGGTTGCGGGCGGACAGCCACGCGGCCTCGTCGGCGCGGTCGACGACCAGGAGCAGGTTCTTGCGCTCCGAGATCTTGCCGAACAGCGTCCGGGCGGCCTTCGTGGACGGGTCGTCGCCCTCGATGACGCCGGTGACGACGTGGATGCGGTTGTGGCGGGCCCGGTCGGTGAGGGCGTGGCGCAGGGCCGCGGCCTTCATCTTCTTCGGGGTCCGCTGCGAGTAGTCACGCGGCTGCGGGCCGTGGACCACGCCACCGCCGGCGAACTGCGGCGCGCGGGTCGAACCCTGGCGGGCGCGGCCGGTGCCCTTCTGGCGGTACGGCTTCTTGCCGCCACCACGGACCTCGCCGCGACGCTTGGTCTTGTGCGTGCCCTGGCGGGCAGCCGCGTTCTGCGCGACGACGACCTGGTGGATCAGCGGAATGCTGATCTTCTCCACGCCGAAGATCTCCGCGGGGAGCTCGACGCTTCCGGTCTTCTCGCCGGCAGGCGAAAGGATGTCAACAGTGCTCATCGGTACCTCAGGCCCCCTTGGCCGCGGTGCGGACCAGGACGAGGCCGCCGTTCGGACCGGGAACCGCGCCCTTGATGAGCAGCAGACCCTTCTCCGCGTCAACGGCGTGGACGGTCAGGTTCTGGGTGGTGACCCGCTCGTTGCCCATGCGACCCGCCATACGGAGGCCCTTGAACACGCGGCCCGGGGTGGCGCAGCCACCGATGGAGCCCGGCGAGCGGTGCTTGCGCTGGGTGCCGTGTCCGGCGCCGAGGCCCTTGAAGTTGTGACGCTTCATGACACCGGCGAAGCCCTTGCCCTTGCTCTTGCCGGTGACGTCGACCTTCACGCCGGACTCGAAGACCTCGGCGGTGACTTCCTGACCGAGCGTGTACTCGGCGGCGTCGGCCGTGCGGATCTCGACGAGGTGGCGGCGGGGGGTGACGTCGGCCTTGGAGAAGTGGCCCTTGAGGGGCTTGTTCACCTTGCGCGGGTCGATCTCGCCGAACGCGATCTGGACGGACTCGTAGCCGTCGACGTCGTTCGTGCGGACCTGGGTGACGACATTGGGGCCGGCCTTGACGACGGTGACCGGAACAACACGGTTGTTCGCGTCCCACACCTGCGTCATGCCGAGCTTCTCGCCCAGGATGCCCTTGATCTGCTTAGCCATTCTCAGATCACCGGCCTTCAGAGCTTGATCTCGATGTCGACACCGGCCGGGAGGTCGAGTCGCATCAGAGAGTCAACGGTCTTGGGGGTCGGGTCGAGGATGTCGATCAGGCGCTTGTGCGTGCGCATCTCGAAGTGCTCGCGTGCGTCCTTGTACTTGTGCGGCGACTTGATGACGCAGTACACGTTCTTCTCAGTGGGCAGCGGCACCGGGCCCGCGACCGACGCACCAGTGCGAGTCACCGTCTCGACGATCTTCTTCGCCGAAGAGTCGATGACCTCGTGGTCGTAGGCCTTGAGCCGGATGCGGATCTTCTGTCCCGCCATGGCTACTCAGTAGTCCTGTCTCTCGTAACGCTCTGGACCCGGTGGTCCCTGTCCATTCCGCTCCCCCTCCGACCCACGCGGTCGGGCGTGTCGCACTCTCGCTGGCACGGATGTCCCTCTTCGGGACTTCCCTGCATGGGGAGTGCGGGCCCTTCCGGAACCGCGGACCGGGGGCGAGAGGCCCACCGGGTGCCTGGCCTGCACCCCGCTGACACTTCCCGGAAGATTCCCGTACGTCCGCCCCTGATCAGGGGCGACGAGTACTGTGGGACTCGCTTCCGGTCCCCCCGGCGGGAGGCGCGCAGCATCGGCACTCGACCGAGCAACCCCGCTAGTCTGCCATACGGGGCGCGGGGCTGGCCAATCGAAGCGGATGACTGTACCCCACGTCACCGGTCGGCACACGTGGGACAGCGCTCTGGGCAGCACCTCAGAGTCTCCCGCCCCTCTGCTCAGCCTCTCGGGACCAGGGCGGCGGCGTCACGAGTCACGCTCTTCTTCCCTCGCCTCGGTGTACGCCGGGCGTCCGGAACGGTGAGCCGTCCGCCGGGGCAGGTGTGACCGGCGGACGGGAGACGCCGCGTCGCCCGTCAACCGGTGAACCGGAACGTCGACGTGATCGCGTCGAAGATGTCGAGGAATGGAGTCGGCGAGGCCGAGGACCTGGCTGCTGCCCGCGACCAGGGCGACCTTGCCCTCCCGGCCGGGGACCGGGATGTAGGTCTGCATCAGGACCGCGCGGACCGTGCGGTCGAGGGCGTCGCCGGGGACCGGGATGTCCTCCACGCCCCGGGTGCGGGCCGCGGGGCCCACGCCGGGGATGTCGACCGTCGTCACCTTGCGCCAGGAGTCGCCGGGCTTCTTCGCCTCCTCGACGGCGAGCCGGCCGGCGATGGCGGCCGGGCCGGTGGGCAGGGGATCGCCGGAGGAGGTGCGGCCGCCGACCAGGGAGACCGTCACCGAGCCCGTGACCGGGGTGTCTCCGCCGAAGCTCTCCGCCGTGCAACCGCAGTACAGCGCGCCCGACTTCCACGCGTCGGACGCCGCCTTCCGCAGGAAGGTGACGTAGGCGGCCCCGGACGGCTCCAGCTCCGGGTACCGGCGATCCGGTCGTCGACCGTGCGGCGGATCGAGTCGTCACGCGACTCCGGGCGTACGTCGAACTCCCACCACGTCTCCGGCACCCTGATCCGGAACCCGCCCCGCTCGACGGTCAGTGCCTCGGTGCAACGGGCCATGACGTACCAGGCCTCCCCGTTCGTCACTCGATCAGTTGTGCCGACATCGTCCCACCGGTGGGACGGCCGGGTGCGGCCCGAACGCCCTCGGTACAGAAAACCGTTCACCCGTTCGGAGTGAAATCTGTTGTTGCCGATGTAGACATGCGGCTGTCGTTGTGGTTAGTCTTTTCCTGTAGCCAAGAAGTCAGTGAGGCGTGGCAGAGACGAACTGCCCGCATGCAGAAGAGCACGCAAGATCCGCAACACCGACAGGTACGACAGAGAAGGAGGAGGACGCCATCAGGATCGCCCGGGCGAGAGGGTTCTCACCGGGTACCGCAGGCCCCGGAACGGAAGGTGGTCCCACGGTCACGCATTCGCGATCCCTCAACTGCCCGCCCCCCGTCGGGGGCCGGCGCGGAAACAGAACGCCGGCAGTGCAGTAGGCCGGCAGATGGTGTTACAAATCCCTCGGGGCCTTGGTGCCGTACGGCACCAAGGCCCCTCGACGCATTCCGCAAGCAGAGGTGCAGATGACCGCAGACACACCGCTCGACCGAATCGACGACGACGACTACCCCGCGTACACCATGGGGCGGGCGGCCGAGATGCTGGGCACCACACCCGCGTTCCTGCGGGCCCTCGGTGAGGCCCGGCTGATCACGCCCCTGCGCTCGGAGGGCGGCCATCGTCGCTACTCCCGCTACCAGCTGCGTATCGCCGCTCGCGCCCGCGAGATGGTTGACCAGGGAACCTCCATCGAGGCGGCCTGCCGCATCATCATCCTGGAGGACCAGCTCGAAGAGGCCCAGCGCATCAACGAGGAGCTGCGCAGCGGCACTGCCGGGGTCTCCGGCGGCAGGACGGGGAGTGACCATCCTGCCCGGTAGTGCCACCGACCCGTCCGCCCGGGCGGACGGGTGGATAAAATCCGTTCTCATGCCGAAGCCTGACGAGCTGATCATTGACATCGCTGCCCTCGTGGAGTCCGGGCAGAGCAGTCGGATGCCCCTGACCGTGGTGACCGACGGTGCCGTCATCACCGGTCGCCTGGCTCCTGAAGCCGTGTGGCGGCGCAGGGTGTCCGAGGTGCTGACGGACTCCGCCGACCTGGGCGACTTCTCCGCCGTCTTCGACACCCCGCCGGAGAAGAACGGACCACCCACGCATCTGCACTTCCATGTCGCCCGGATCCTCCAGGGCACCATGGGGATCCCGGAGACGGGCGGGATGTACCGCGTGGCGATCGAGGACGTGAGCGCCTGGACCGTGGGCGACTTCAGCTACTCCGACCACTGACCAGGGCGCCCGCGGGGCCGCTCAGCGGGACAGGGCGAGGACACCCAGGGCGTTGCCGTGTTCGTCGACCACGGGCAGGGCCCCGAGCCGCCGGTCGCGCATCGCGTGCTCGGCTTCCGCCACCGTGGTCAGCGGCGAGGCGAAGGGCCCGTCGGCGTCGGCGATGTCGCGCAGGCGCACCCGGTCCGTGTACGCCGGGCCGTTCCGCACGGCGGCCAGCCGGGCCCGGGTGACCAGGTCGGTGTACTGGCCGTCCTGGTCGCAGACGACGAGGTGGCCCGTGCGCGCGGCGGCCATGACCGACAGCGCCACCTCGACGGTCATGTCGTCCCACACCTGCGGTCCCGCCGCCTCCATGGCGTCGGCGGCCGTCCTGTGCACGGGGCTGGTGTTCGTCGGACGGGGATGCGTCTGGAGCAGCGTCAAGGAGTGCCTCCTGCAGAGATGGGCCGACTTTCCGATCGGGACGGTTCCAGGTCCTGTCGTCAAAGTCGCGTCGTCGCCCGGAAGACGGCCCCGCGGCGTCGGGTGCGTGCTCTCGGCGTGCCGGGTCCCGGGTCTCGTACGGGATGCACCCGGGTCAGGGCCCGGTACGGCGAGAGCGCGTGCATGACCTCGCCGGGCAGACGGGAGTTCGACGACAGGGCCTAGGCGGCCGCGCCGGCGACGGGCCGCCGGGCGGGCGCGCGCCGGGCCGCCGTGGCCGGGCGGCGCCGGCCGCGCGAGGTGGCGCCGCGCTCGCGGCGTTCGGCGGCGGGTGCGGTGATGACGACCGGGATGCCGGAAGGCGCCTGGGCGCCGGTGATGCGGTGCAGGTCCTCCGCGCCCGCGCGGACCCGGGTGGTCTGCGGGACGATGCCGGCCGTCGCCATGAGGCGGGTCATGGCGCGGCGCTGGTTCGGGGTGACCAGGGTGACGACGCTGCCGGACTCCCCGGCCCGGGCGGTGCGGCCGCCGCGGTGGAGGTAGTCCTTGTGGTCGCTCGGCGGGTCGACGTTGACGACGAGGTCGAGGCTGTCGACGTGGATTCCGCGCGCCGCGACGTTGGTCGCCACCAGTACGGTGACGTGCCCGCTCTTGAACTGCGTCAGCGTACGGGTGCGCTGCGGCTGCGACTTGCCGCCGTGCAGGGCGGCGGCCCGAACCCCGCTGTTCAGCAGGTGCTCGGTGAGGCGGTCGACGGCGTGCTTGGTGTCCAGGAACATGAGCACCCGGCCCTCGCGTGCGGCGATCTCGGTGGTGGCCGCGTGCTTGTCGGCGCCGTGGACCTGGAGCACGTGGTGCTCCATCGTGGAGACCGCCCCGGCCGACGGGTCGACGGAGTGCACGACGGGGTCGCTCAGGTAGCGGCGTACGAGCAGATCGACGTTGCGGTCGAGAGTGGCCGAGAACAGCATGCGCTGGCCGTCGGGGCGCACCTGGTCGAGCAGCTCGGTGACCTGGGGCATGAAGCCCATGTCGGTCATCTGGTCGGCCTCGTCGAGGACGGTGACGGAGACCCGGTCCAGTCGGCAGTCGCCGCGCTCGACGAGGTCCTTGAGGCGTCCGGGGGTGGCGACGACGATCTCGACGCCACCGCGCAGCGCGCCGGCCTGCCTGCCGATCGGCATCCCACCCACCACCGTGGCCAGTCGCAGCCTCACCGACCTGGCGTACGGCGTGAGCGCCTCGGTGACCTGCTGCGCCAGTTCGCGCGTCGGGACGAGGACCAGCCCCAGCGGCTGCCGGGGCTCGGCACGCCGTCCGGCCGTGCGGGCCAGCAGGGCCAGCCCGAAGGCGAGGGTCTTGCCGGAACCGGTGCGGCCCCGGCCGAGTACGTCGCGGCCGGCCAGGGAGTTCGGCAGGGTCGCGGCCTGGATGGGGAACGGTACGGTCACGCCCTGCGTGCCGAGCGCGGCCAGCAGCTCCGCCGGCATGGCGAGATCGGCGAACCTCGCCGCGGCGGGCAGCGCCGGGGTGACCGTCTCCGGCGGGGCGAACTCGCCCTGGGGCGCGGAACCGTACCGGTTGCCGTTCCTGCCCGGGGCGCCGCCGTTGTTCCGGGCGCGGGGGAAACGGCTGTTGGTGCGGGTGCGGTTCATCGTGCCTGTGGGACTCATGGGTGCCTTCCTTGACGCGGTGCGGCACTTATCAAGGAATTCCCGTAGCGCAGGCGCATGGAGAATCGCAAGAACAGGCCGAATGGAACGGAAATCCGCATTCGTGAATCCGCGGATTCCTCGCGGTCGTGACGCAGGGGGAAATCCCTGCGGAAATACATGCAGCTGGGGCCCGCACCCCGAGGGATGCGGGCCCCAGCTACGAAGTGCGTGCCCGGAGGCGCGCAGGCGTCAGGCGAGGACGATGTTCTCGGCCGTCGGGCCCTTCTGGCCCTGCGCGATGTCGAAGTTCACCTTCTGGCCTTCGAGCAGCTCGCGGAAGCCCTGGGCGGCGATGTTCGAGTAGTGGGCGAACACGTCCGCGCCGCCACCGTCCTGCTCGATGAAGCCGAATCCCTTTTCCGCGTTGAACCACTTCACGGTGCCAGTAGTCATGTCTTGTTCTCCTTCGGGGGGGGGCAGTGCGTCGGCGCCCGAACTGTACGGACGCCGCGTCGCCGCGATGATCACCCCGATCGGAAAAGACCTGAATTCGGGAACCACAACTGCAACTGATCACGACAGTAGCACGTCGCGGCGGCCCGTGCGGGTTGAGCAATTCCGCTCTGTTCGCTGCGGCAAGGAAACTGCCCGCCCGTTCCGTGGAACCCTCATCCCGCGCATACAGATATAGGGGCGCCCATTTCGCAGGGATTAGATGACGCCCTGGGCCAGCATCGCGTCGGCCACCCGCTCGAAGCCGGCGATGTTCGCGCCGGTGACGTAGTCGCCGGGGGCGTCGTAGCGCTCGGCGGTTTCGTGGCAGGTGGTGTGGATGCCGTTCATGATGTGGGTCAGCTCCTCCTCGACCCGCGCCGAAGTCCACGACGTACGGGCGTGGTTCTGCGCCATCTCCAGGGCGCTGACCGCGACGCCGCCGGCGTTGGCCGCCTTGCCGGGGCCGAAGGCGACGCCCGCCCGCTGGAGCAGGTGCACGGCCTCGGGGGTCGTCGGCATGTTGGCGCCCTCGGAGACCGCCTTCACACCGTTGCGGACCAGGGAGGCGGCGTCGCTCTCGTCCAGCTCGTTCTGCGTGGCCGACGGGAGGGCGAGGTCGGCCGGGACCTCCCAGACGCGGCCGCCGGGCACGAAGCGGGCCGAGGAGCCGCGGCGCTCGGCGTACGTGTCGACGCGGCCGCGCTCGACCTCCTTGATCTGCTTCAGCAGGCCGAGGTCGATGCCCTTCTCGTCGACGACG
This sequence comes from Streptomyces sp. NPDC048392, assembly GCF_043200575.1. Taxonomy (NCBI): domain Bacteria; kingdom Bacillati; phylum Actinomycetota; class Actinomycetes; order Kitasatosporales; family Streptomycetaceae; genus Streptomyces; species Streptomyces sp. NPDC048392. Next base: position 273,554 of record NZ_JBICYB010000002.1, on the reverse strand, counting down.
TAGCCGGAGGAGTCCGAGCAGGTGACGGCGTTCGCGCCGAGCGCGGTCAGCTTCTCGATGGTGTAGATCGCCACGTTGCCGGAGCCCGAGACGACCGCGGTCTGGCCCTCCAGGTCCTCGCCGCGCTCGCGCAGCATCGCCGCCGCGAAGAGCACGTTGCCGTAGCCCGTCGCCTCCGGGCGGATCAGCGAGCCGCCCCAGCCCGCGCCCTTGCCGGTGAGGACGCCGGCCTCCCAGCGGTTGGTGATCCGGCGGTACTGGCCGAAGAGGTAGCCGATCTCCCGGCCGCCGACGCCGATGTCCCCGGCCGGGACGTCCGTGTGCTCGCCGATGTGCCGGTACAGCTCCGTCATGAAGGACTGGCAGAACCGCATGACCTCCGCGTCGCTGCGCCCGTGCGGGTCGAAGTCGCTGCCGCCCTTGCCGCCGCCGATGCCGAGGCCGGTCAGCGCGTTCTTGAAGATCTGTTCGAAGCCCAGGAACTTGATGACGCCCAGGTTGACGGAGGGGTGGAAGCGCAGGCCGCCCTTGTACGGGCCCAGCGCGCTGTTGAACTCGACGCGGAAGCCCCGGTTGACGTGGACGCGGCCCCGGTCGTCCTGCCACGGCACCCGGAAGAGGACCTGCCGCTCCGGCTCGACCAACCGCTCGACGAGGCCCGGCTCGGCGTACTCGGGGCGGGCCGCGAGGACCGGTGCGAGCGTTTCCAGGACCTCGCGGGCCGCCTGGTGGAACTCGGGCTGGGCCGGATTGCGGTGCTCGATCTCGGTGAGCAGGTGGTCGAGCGCGGTCCTGGTCTCGCTTCGCGTCGTCACGTGGGCCCTTTCTCGCACGGCGGGCACCGGTCGCTTGCACCGACCGGTGGGGAGCGCTCGGCGCCGTTGCCGCGCGCGGGACACCCAAGTGTTACGCGCGGGTAAACGGCGTGGCCAGCACCCGATCAATGGATGAGACGAAAGCCTCCCGGCGCAGGCTACGCGTCGCCGTTGAGCATCGCCGCCGTGAGGACGTTCCCCGCGACCCCCCAGCCGCCGTCGGGGACCTCGTCGACGAGGACGACGGTCGTGGGGCGGGCCCGTTCTCCGTAGATCTCCGCGTACAGGTCGGTGGTGCGCTCGACGATCTTCCTCTTGTCCTCGGCGGAGAGGGTGCCGGAGGGGACCTTGAAGTGGGCGAAGGGCATCAGACCAGACCTCCGTTGGCGCGCAGGATCTGGCCGTTCACCCAGTGCCCGGCGGGGCTGCCGAGGAAGGCGACCACGGCGGCGATGTCGTCCGGGGTGCCCAGCCGCTCCAGGGGCGGGGTCTTCGCGAGCCGCTCGATCTGCTCGGGGGTCTTGCCGTCGAGGAACAGGTCCGTCGCCGTCGGCCCGGGCGCGACCGTGTTCACGGTGATGTCCCGGCCGCGCAGCTCCCGCGCCAGGATCAGCGTCATCGCCTCCACCGCGCCCTTGCTCGCCGCGTACGCGCCGTACGTGGGGAACTGCGCGCCGACGACGGACGTCGAGAACCCCACGAACGAGCCCCCCGCGCGCAGTCGCCGAGCCGCCTGCCGGGCGACGACGAAGGTGCCGCGGATGTTGGTGCGGTGCATGGCGTCGAGCGCCGCCAGGTCCAGGTCGGCGATCGGCGCCAGGGTCATCCGCCCGGCGGCGTTGACGACCACGTCGACGCCGCCGAACTCCTCCTCCGCCCGGTCGAACAGCGCGGCGATCTCCTCCTCCTCCGCCACGTCCGCCCGTACGGCGACGGCCCGCCCGCCGGCCTCGGTGATCGCCGCCACCGTCTCGTCGGCGGCCGAGGCGTCGCGGGCGTAGTTCACGACGACGGCCAGGCCGTCCCCGGCGAGCCGCTGCGAGACCGCCCGGCCGATGCCGCGGGACCCGCCGGTGACGATGGCGACCCGGGGTCCGGCCGCCGGTGCGGGAGTCCGCTGGTCCATGTGGTGTGTGTGCGTGGTCATGTCTCCACGATGCGCCCGGTCGGCCGGCGCAGCCAGGGGATGCCATCCCCTGGGTCACCGTCCCCGCCGGGCGCAGAATGGACGGCATGAGCGCTGTGAAGTACGCCGAGCTGGGGACGTTCCTGCGTTCGCGGCGCGAGCGCGTCCGCCCCGCCGACGTCGGGCTCCCGGCCGGACCGCGCCGCCGGGTGCCGGGGCTGCGCCGCGAGGAGGTCGCCCAGCTCGCCGGGGCGTCGGTGGACTACTACAACGAGCTGGAGCGCGGCGCCGGGTCCCAGCCGTCCGAGCAGATGATCGCCGCGCTGGCCAGGGCGCTGCGGCTGTCCGGCGACGAGCGGGACTACCTCTACCGGCTCGCCGACCGGCCGGTGCCCGTGCAGGGCGGGGCGGCCTCGCACGTGCACCCCGGCATGCTGGACCTGCTCGGCCGGATGACGTCGACCCCGGCGCAGGTGATCACCGACCTGCACGTCACCCTCGTACAGAATCCGCTGGCGGTGGCGCTGCTCGGGGACCAGTCCGGCTACCGGGGGTACCGGGCCAGCTTCGTCCACCGGTGGTTCACCGAACCCGACGCCCGGCGCCTGTATCCGGAGGCCGATCACGCGGGCAGGTCCCGCTCCTTCGTCGCGGATCTGCGGGCCGCCGCCGCACGCAGGGACTCGAAGGACGCGGAAGTCGGCTCGATGATCCGTACGCTGCTGGAGGTCTCCCCCGAGTTCGCCGCGCTGTGGGCCCAACACGACGTGGCCTTCCGGCGGGAGGACCGCAAACGCCTCAACCATCCCGTGCTCGGCGTGATCGAGGTCAACTGCCTCAACCTCATCAGCGAGGACGGCCGTCAGCGGCTGCTCTGGTTCACCCCGGCCGTGGGGACGGACAGCGCGGGGCTGCTGGAGCTGCTGGCGGTGGTGGGGACGCAGGAGGTCGTGGAACCGGCCGCCGTCACCTCTCCGACGCGTACGGCAGGAAGGTCGCCCAAGCGGAAGGGGTGAGCGCCAGGCGGGGGCCGTCGGTGTGCTTCGAGTCCCGGACGTGGACGGTGCCGGGGGTGAGGGCCAGCTCAACACAGGACTCGCCGTTGGTACCGCCGCTGTAGCTGCTCTTGTACCACGCCAGTTCGGAGGCATCCCCGGCGGAGGCCTTGCGCATCATGTCTCTCCCAGCAGTTTCTCGATGAATGCCAGCGACTCCCGAGGTGGGAGAGCCTGAGCCCGGATGGTTCCGTACTGCAACTCCAGAATGCGAAGTTGCCTCGGGTCACAGATGGGCCGTCCGTTGAACAAGCCGTCGGCGCGCCCCACAGCCGTACCGTCCGGGAACTTCAGCAACTCGATCCTGCCATCCAAGCCTGGGTGAGCTTCTGTGTTCGTCGGCATGACCTGAAGTGTGACGCAGTTCAATCGCCCCACCTCCAACAGGCGTTCGAGCTGCTGCTGCCACACCATTGTGCCCCCAATCTGTCGGCGCAGTGGGGCCTCTTCCACCACGAAGTGGATGGACGGAGCGGGGTCGCGTTCGAACACCGACTGCCGGGCCAGCCGAGCGGCCGCCATACGTTCCACGTCATCCGGTGAGTACGGCGGTTGTGCTGCGCCGATCAAGATCCGCACGTGCTCTGACGTCTGCAACAGCCCCGGGATGATGTTGCACTCGTACAGGCCGATCTCGACCGCCTGCCCCTCCAGCTTCCCCAGCTGCCGCACCTTCTTCGGGTACCGGACCTTCTTCACGTCCTCCCAGGCCGCCGAGATGAGCCCACCGGCCTCCAACACCTCGTCCGCCCTGTCCAGGTACTCCTGCCGCGGAATCCGCTTGCCGCCCTCGACCTTGTAGACGAGGTCCTCCCCGTACCCGACCGCCACTCCGAAGTCGCCGGCCCGCATCCCCGCCGCCTCGCGCCGGAGCTTCAACTGCCGCCCCACCGTGGTGATGACCGCGACGCCCCACTCGTCGTCCGGATCGACCTCCCACCCCGGCTCGTCCTCCTCGCCCCTGAGCCGACCCGCCTCCGCCTCGACCGTCATCCCGCGCCCCTTCGTCGTACTCGCCGTATCGCTCCCAGCGCCCTACCCGCACACACCGCCCCGACAGCACCGACAGCACCGGACAACCACCGGACAGTGACCGTGTGTACCCGCTGGGTCACTTCTCACGGTACGCACATCCCGCCACGCTGAGTGACGTGAACCAGAATTCCGCCGAACTCACGACGTCCGTCCGCAACTTCAGCGTGCAGCTCTCCCCCACGCCGCGCGGCGCCCGTCTGGCCCGTCTGCTCGCAACCGAGCAGCTCCGCTCCTGGGGCCTGCCCCAGGACCCCGCACGTCACCTCGTCGCCGAGCTGGCCAACAACGCGGCGGACCACGGACGCGTACCCGGCCGCGACTTCCGGCTCACCCTCTACGTGGTCGGCGAAACCCTCCGCATCGAAGTCACCGACACCCGCGGCCAGGAGCTCCCCCGCCCCCGAACGCCCGCCCCCGACGCCGAATCCGGCCGTGGCCTGCTGCTCATCGAGGCGCTGGCGGACCGCCGGCGCGACGGAAAGTACCTGATGCCCACTCTCTCGCTCACCAAGGCCCACGGCTCCCGGAACGACATCTTCGTCGTCGACGGCGCCCCCCTCGATCACTTCGCCACGGCGGACGAGCTCACCCGGGCCGTCAGGCTGCTGTGCGACCGAAAGCGGGGGCTGGGCAGTGACGGCGCGTACTTCGTGGCCGATCACGGTGACGGTACGGCGCGCGCCTGGTTCTACAACCCGGACGGGTCCGAGGCACTGCTGTGCGGAAACGGTATGCGGTGCGCGGGCAGGATACTGCTGGACCGGCACCAGGCGGACTCGGTCGTCGTGGAGCAGGGGCCGTACACGTTCACCGTGCGCGACCGGGGCCGCACGTCCCATGGCGTACGGGAGGTCTCGGTGGAGCTGCCGGCCGTCGATTTCGCGCCGGGCGTGCCGATCGTGGCCGAGGCGGGACCGCACGGGGAGTACGTGGACCGGCTGCTGCCCGCCTTCCACCCGTCGCGCCACGTGACGGCGGTCGCCGTGCCGAACTCCCACCTGATCACCGTGGTCGACGCCTACGACGAGGCGGAACTGATCGAGACCGGGCAGCGCGTCGCCGGTTCGCCGGACGTCTTCCCGATCGGCGCCAACCTCTCCTTCGTGCGTCCGTTGTCGGACGACGAGGTGTTCGTACACACCTTCGAACGCGGGGCCGGGCTGACACCGTCGTGCGGTTCGGGCATCGCGGCCTCCCGCGCCACCCTGTCCCGCCTCGGCCGGGTGGACCCGGAGCGGCCGGTGACCGTCCGCAACCCCGGAGGTGTCGCCCGCAGCTTCCTCCAGTCCGTCGGTGACGTGTGGCAGCCCGTGCTGGAAGGCAACGCGACCCTCGTGTACGAGGCGGAACTCGACCCGGCCGTGCTGCTCGGTGACGGTCCGGTGGAGTACGCGAGTTCCGCGCACATGGCGGAAATCAGCGCGTTCGCGGAACTCAGCCGGGAAAACCTGAAGGTGTTGCACGAGGCCGGTATCCACCCCACCGAGGTCTGACGTCCGCCCCGGTCCCGGCAGCGGCTGCGGCCTGGTCGGGACTACGGGGAGGGACGGCGTTGGGGGCACTGTCGACGGGCCTGGCGGTCATCGCCGCGGGAATCGCGCTGCGGCAGGCGGACCGGTGGTGGTTCGGTCCGGCACGGGGACGACGCACGCCCGACTCGCTCCGGTCGGTCATGAGGCTTCAGCGTGAGCGGCTGAACGACGTCACGCCGGTACTTCTGCTGCTGGGCCACTGGATTGAGCTCGCCGGATGGTCCGCCCTGGCCGTGCACGGGGGCCCCTGGTGCTGTGCGGTCGCCGCGCTCGCGGGGGCGGTGAAGTTCCGCCATCTCCAGGAGGTCAGCCACTTCGCCGTACACGGCGTGCTGGCACGCGGCGGTCGGCTGAACACGCTGCTCGCCGAGGTGACCGTGCACATCCCGCTCGGTTTCGTCCCCGTCGCCGTGCGCCGCCGTCGGCACGTACGCGAGCACCATCCGAACGCCACGGTCGCCGGAGCCGACCCCAACCTCGCCGAGCTGGATCGCGCGGGGTTGCGTGCGGGGGCCACGACGACGCGGTGTGTGCTCGGCATGGTCCGTCCGCTGACACCGGCCGGTCTGTACGACACCGTGCGCGGCCTGTTTGTGCCGTGGCGGGAGCCGGGCGGCTGCGGGCGGCCGGTCCGGTGGTGGCCGCGCTCGCGGCGGCCACCGTCTTCGGCTGGGAAGCCGCCGTGTTCGTCTTCGCGTTGCCCCGGTTGCTGCTGTATCCGCAGCTTGCCTGGATGTCCCTGCTCGTCGAGCACCGCTGGTTCGACCCGGAACCGGTCACCGGGCCGCCGGCCGCCGTCGAGGCCGGCCGCTGCCTCCGGCTGTACCCGCACAACACCGTGCTCGCCCTGCTGGCACGCGGCACCTGGCTGCCCTACGGCGACCTCTACCACTTCGCGCACTCCGCCCACCCCGCCGTGCGCTGGAACTACCTCCCCGCGCTGGAGCGCTCGCTGGGCGGCCCCGCCTACCGGCCCCGCGCACTCCTGCTGGGCGAGTCCGCGGTGCTCCGACGCCACCGCCGGGCCCTGGCGCCGCCCCTCGGGGTCGCCACCGGTCCGACGTCTCCCGCGCGACTCCGAGGCGAGCCCCGGCGCACATGACCGGGCCCCCGGCACCTGCGTCCGCCTGCGTCTGCCCCGCGTCACCAGGACGCCCGGCGTGACGGCGTTGTCGGTGCCCTGCGGCACAATGGCCGCAGTTTCTCGCTACCACCGCGCGTCGCCGTCCCGCGCTCGCGGTCTCGTCAAGGGGGAGTGGATGACCACAGCGCCGCAGACCAGCCTGGAGAAGCTGGTGGCACGGCTCGTCGACCGCAAGCCCATGCGTTCGGAGGCGACCCTCCAGGCGGATGTCCGGCAGTTGCTGCTCGAAGGCGGCCTCAACCTCGACGAGAACGACCTGAGCGTCGACCTGGAGACGCAGGTCGGCGACGGCCGCCGCATCGACGTGGAGATCGGTTTCACCGCCATAGAGTGCAAGCGGGACCTGCGCAGCACGAAGATCCTCAAGGACGCCGAGAAGCAGCTCGAAGGGTACGTCCGCACCCGCGCCGAGCAGGTCGGCCAGCGTTACGTCGGCATCCTCACCGACGGCGCCGACTGGCGGGCGTACGCGCTCTCCGGCTCGGCGTTCGTCCAGGCGGGCCACTTCGAGGCCAAGCCGCGCACCACGCCGCTGGAGCTGCTGGTCTGGCTCGAAGGCGTCCTCGCCACCGCCGAGGGCATCAAGCCGACCCCCGACGTGATCAGGGGCCGGCTGGGCGCGGGCAGCGTCTCCCACGGCATCGACTACACCACCCTGTCCGCGCTCTACAGGGAGCACAAGGACCTGCCCACGGTTCAGCTCAAGCGGGAGCTGTGGGCCCGTCTGCTGCGCAGTGCGCTGGGCGCCCAGTTCGACGACAGCGACGAGTTGTTCATCGAGCACACCCTCCTGGTCAACACCGCGGGGATCATCGCACACTCGGTGCTCGGCTACGACGTCCGTCAGATTCCCCCGGCCACGCTCATCCTGGGCCAGCTGTTCGAGCAGGCGGGGATCCACGGTGTCGTCGAGTCCGACTTCTTCGGCTGGGTGATCGAGGTCGAGGGCGGCGAGGAGTTCGTCCGCACCACCGCCCGCCGCCTGTCCCGTTACGACTGGGCGAGCGTCGAACACGACGTGCTCAAGGTGCTCTACGAGTCGGTGATCGCGCCCGAGACACGCAAGAAGCAGGGCGAGTACTACACGCCCGACTGGCTCGCCGAGAAGATGGTCTCCGACGTCCTGACCGACCCGCTGGACCAGCGTGCCCTGGACCCGTCCTGCGGCTCCGGTACGTTCCTGTTCCACGCGGTACGCCGTTATCTGGCGGCCGCCGAGGCCGCAGGCCGTCCCATGGCGGAGGCTCTCGACGGGGTGAGCGACCACGTCGCCGGCATCGACCTCCACCCGGTCGCCGTCGCGCTGGCCCGCGTCACCTACCTGCTGGCCATCGGCCGCGAGCGTCTGACCTCCGACGAACGCGGCTCGATAAGGGTGCCCGTCTACCTCGGCGACAGTGTCCAGTGGCAGCAGCGGACCGACCTCATCGACCACGGCTACCTGGTGATCCGTACGGAGACCGGCGGGCTGCTCAACTACCAGAACGAGCTCCGGTTCTCCGAACACCTTCTTGAGGACGCCGGAGCTTTCGACCGGCTCGTCAACGAGCTTGCCGACCGGGCCGCCGCGCCCAGCCGCAAGAAGGGGACCAGGCCGTCCCTGACCAGTATGTTCAACGTCCTCGCCCTCCACGATCCGGACGATCAGGACGAGATCACCGCGGCGTTCCGGATCCTGTGCGAGCTGGTCGACGAGGAACGCAACCACATCTGGTCGTACTACGTGCGCAACCTCGCCCGGCCCATGTGGCTCTCCATGGCGGACAACCGCGTGGACGTGCTGATCGGCAACCCGCCCTGGCTGTCCTACCGGCACATGCCGAAGGACATGCAGAAGCGGTTCAAGGAGATGTGCCAGTCACGCGAGCTGTGGCGGGGCGACGAGGTCGCGACCCACCAGGATCTGTCCGGACTCTTCATCGCCAGGGCGGTGCAGCAGTACCTCGCGGACGACGGCGTCTTCGCGTTCGTGGTACCCAACCCGGTCCTCGACCGGCCGTACTGGTCCGGCTTCCGCGCGGGCGACTACCCGGACCCCAACGAGCCCGTACGCGTCGAGTTCACCGGCTCCTGGGACCTGCGCCGCCTGCGCCCGCACTTCTTCCCCCGCGGCAGCGCGGTGGTCTTCGGTCGCCGGAAGGCGGCGGGGGTGGGCGCGGCGGCTCAGGGCAACGACCCGGTGCCTCTGCCCAAGGCCACGGAGCGGTGGACCGGGAAGATCTCGACCGCGGCTCACGACTGGGCCCATGTCCAGGGGTGGGTCACGCGCGAACCGGCCGAGCTGAAGTACGTGGGCGAGGATCTGATCTCGTCGCCGTATCGTTCACGGTTCTGGCAGGGCGCGACCGTCGTGCCGCGCGTCCTGTTCTTCGTGGAGCAGCAGGAAGCCGGGCCGCTGGGCCTCGGAAGCGGACGGGTCCGGGTGCGGTCGGCTCGCAGCAGCGCGGAGAAGAAGCCCTGGAGGGACCTGCCCGACCAGGAGGGCGTGGTCGAGAAGCAGTTCGTCCGTCCGGTCCTGCTCGGAGAGAGTGTGCTGCCGTACCGGCTCGTCCCTCCGCGTAAGGCGGTCCTGCCCGTCGAGGGCAGCAACACGCTGATGGACGGCGGACACGACCACATCGACCGGTATCCGGACCTGGCGAAGTGGTGGCGCAACGCCGAGGAGTTGTGGCTGGAGCATAGGAGCAGTGAGCGGTTGACGCTGCTCGACCAGCTTGAGTTCCGGCGGAAGCTCTCCATGCAGCTTCCGGGGACGCCGTTGCGGGTGGTATACGGCAAGGCCGGAATGCACGTGTCGGCCGCTCTCGTGAGCGATCCAACCGCCGTCATCGACCACACCCTGTACTGGGGCACGGTGACGACTCGTGATGAGGGCATGTATCTCTGTGCCGTTCTCAACGCTCCCGCGCTGACAGAGATCGTCCGTCCTCTCATGTCCTACGGCAAGGATGAGCGGCATATCGACAAGGCTGTATGGCAGCTCCCCATCCCGGACTTCGCCCCGGCGAATCCCGGCCACCAACGGCTCGCTGCACTCGGTGCCGCTGAAGCGGCACGCATCGCGGCTCTGGAACTCGACGAGACCAAAAACTTCGTCAAGCTGCGTCAGGTGGTCCGCTCCGTCATCGCGACCTCCCCGGACGCCGAGGAGCTGGACGAGCTGGTCCGCCTGCTGCTGGAGTAGGCGGAGCGGACCAGGTCGCGCGATCAGGCCTCGGGCACGTACGGGACGAAGGCCGCCCACGTGTCCGGGGTGAAGGTGATGCAGGGGCCTTCTGTGCTCTTGGAGTCGCGGACGTGGACAGTGCTGGGGGTTACGGCAAGCTCAACGCAGGAGTTGCCGTCGTTTCCGCCGCTGTAGCTGCTCTTGAACCACGCCAGCTCGGAGGCGTCTCCGGCAGTGGTCTTGCGGATCATGTTTCTCCCAGCAGTTGCTCGATGAAGGCCAGCGACTCCCGCGGCGAGAGCGCCTGAGCCCGGATGGTGCCATACCGCAGCTCAAGGATGCGCAGGTGTTTGAGTTCGGCGGTAGGACGCCCGGTGAACGCGCCGTCGGAGCGACCCACCGCCGTACCGTCCGGGAACTTCAACAGCTCGATTCGGCCGTCCAGGCCGGAATGCGTGTCGCTGTCCATCGGCATCACCTGAAGCACGACGTTGTGCAATCGCCCCACCTCCAGCAGGCGTTCAAGCTGCTGTCGCCAGACCATTGTGCCCCCGATGGGACGACGGAGTACCCCCTCTTCCATGACGAAGCTGAGCGCCGGAACAGGTGAGCGCTCGAAGACCGACTGCCGGGCCAGACGAGCTGCCACCATGCGTTCCACGTCGTCCGGCGAGTACGGCGGCTGTGCTGCCGCGATCACAGCACGTGCGTGCTCCCGCGTCTGCAACAGCCCGGGGACGATGTGGCACTCGTACAGGCCGATCTCGACCGCCTGCCCCTCCAGCTTCCCCAGCTGCCGCACCTTCTTCGGGTACCGGACCTTCTTCACGTCCTCCCAGGCCGCCGAGAGCAGCCCGCCCGCGTCCAGCACCTCGTCCGCCCTGTCCAGGTACTCCTGCCGCGGAATCCGCTTGCCGCCCTCGACCTTGTAGACGAGGTCCTCCCCGTACCCGACCGCCACTCCGAAGTCACCGGCCCGCATCCCCGCCGCCTCGCGCCGGAGCTTCAACTGCCGCCCCACCGTGGTGATGACCGCGACGCCCCACTCGTCGTCCGGATCGACCTCCCACCCCGGCTCGTCCTCCTCGCCCCTGAGCCGACCCGCCTCCGCCTCGACCGTCATCCCGCGCCCCTTCGTCGTACTCGCCGTATCGCTCCCAGCGCCCTACCCGCACACACCGCCCCGACAGCACCGACAGCACCGGACAACCACCGGACAGTGACCGTGTGTACCCGCTGGGTCACTTCTCACGGTACGCACATCCCGCCACGCTGAGTGACGTGAACCAGAATTCCGCCGAACTCACGACGTCCGTCCGCAACTTCAGCGTGCAGCTCTCTCCCACGCCGCGCGGCGCCCGTCTGGCCCGTCTGCTCGCGACCGAGCAGCTCCGCTCCTGGGGCCTGCCCCAGGACCCCGCACGTCACCTCGTCGCAGAGCTGGCCAACAACGCGGCAGACCACGGACGCGTACCCGGCCGCGACTTCCAGCTCACCCTCTACGTGGTCGGCGAAACCCTCCGCATCGAAGTCACCGACACCCGCGGCCAGGAGCTTCCCCGCCCCCGAACGCCCGCCCCCGACGCCGAATCCGGTCGCGGCCTGCTGCTCATCGAGGCGCTGGCGGACCGCTGGGGAGTAGTCGAGGGCCGCTTCCCGCGCAAGACCGTCTGGGCGGAACTGAGCTTTGCGCCACCGCAACCCACGTTCTGAGGTTTCGGTGCCGTCGGTGCCTTACCAATAGCAAGAACTCGGGGAGAAGAACCCCACCAAGCCCCACCCCTCCCGCCCGAGGCACGTCGTCACTCGGGCGGGTGAACATCACCGGCTCAGCTGGATTTTCGGGCCCCCAACTCCCGCATGCCACTTGAACAGGAGAAACCTATGTCGATGTTCGCGCCCCGATACCCCAGCGGCCCCGGGCGACTAACCTGGCCAGTGCACTCCCGGGAGGACTTCATGAGCACACAGGCCGACCATGGACGTGAGCTGGTTCCCCGGCCGGAGCAGACGCCCGAGGCCCTGCGTTCCGCGCTCGCCGTCGTGGCCCCCGGGCGCCTGCCCGAGATGCAGCGCACGAAGGACGAGGCATTCGCCCAAAAGGCTTTGCGAGAGCTCAGCGCCGTCCTGGACGAGGCCATGCAGACGGTACGCACTTGAGCTGGGCCTGGGAGTACGCCTTCGCTGCCGAGGAGGCGTCCCGCGATGCTCCGCCCTCCTTCGTCGCTGAGGTGTAACACGGAGTCGCAGAGGTGGTCAGGGCCGCAGAAGCCTTGTACCTGCACGGTCGGGGCCACGAAGGACACGATCCCGGGGGAGGAGATGTCATCGTGCCCAGTGGCATGTTCACGTACCAAATCATCGTGCGCAGCGAACGCGTGTACATCATCCAGCTCGTCTGCCTGGACTCGTGAGCCCGCGGCTCACGCCACCGTAGACACGCAGAACGGATGCCCCGCCGGGTCCAGCAGCACGCGCCAGCGGTCCGGTGACGGCTGGAAGTCGGGCTTCGTGGCGCCCAGGGCGATCAGGCGGGCCTCCCCCGCGTCGAGGTCGTCGACGCCGATGTCGATGTGGGCCTGCTTCTCCTGGGTGGTGCCCGGCCAGGTGGGCGGGCGGTAGTCGGGCAGGCGGCAGAAGCCGAGGCCGGCCGCGCCGTCCTTGCCGCCGAGGAGGTAGAAGTCGTCGGTGCTGAAGGCGACGGGGAGGCCGAGTGCCTCGCCGTAGAAGCGGGCCGTCTCCGCGGGGTCGGCGCAGTCGAAGGTGACGGCCGAGTAGCGGAAGACGGGTGCTGGGGTGTTCTCCGGTGTCGTCATGGGGAGACCGTAGGACGTGACCAGGACAGGTCCGGTCCTGGTCGTGGGCCGGGTGCGTGGCAGACTCCCGATCGTGCTCAGTACATCCGCCCGGCTGCTGCGTCTGGTCTCCCTGCTCGCCGTCCGTCCCGCCTGGACCTGCGGTGAGCTGGCCGAGCGGATGGAGGTCACGGAGCGGACGGTGCGGCGGGACGTCGCCCGGCTGCGCGAGCTGGGGTACGCCGTCGACTCCGATCCGGGGCCCTGGGACGGGTACCGGCTGCGGCCGGGCACGCGCACGCCGCCGTTGATCCTGGACGACGAGGAGGCCCTCGCCGTGGCCGTAGGGCTGCGGGAGGCCGCGCTGAGCGGGGCACTCGGCGGGGACCAGGCCGCGCTGTCGGCGTTGCTGAAGCTGCGGCAGGTGCTGCCCCGGCGGGTCGGAGAGCGGCTCGGGGACATGGACGCCGCGTTCGTGCAGACGCCGAGGGCCGGGGAGCCGCAGGTCGCGGCGGGGATGCTGCTGGAGCTGGCGACCGGGTGCCGGCGGGGCGAGCGGGCGCGGATGGCGTACCGGGACTGGGAGGGGCGGGCCAGTGTGCGGGACGTGGATCCGTACCGGCTCGTACACACGGGGCGCCGTTGGTACTTCGTGGCGCGGGACGTCGAGCGGGGCGAGTGGCGGACCTTCCGGGCCGACCGCGTCGAGCGGCTGCGGCCGACCGGGCGGGCCGTCGAGTTCACCGATCCGCCGCCCGATCCGGCGCTCCTCGTGTCCCGCGCGAGCGCGACCGGACCGTACGCGCTGCTGGCCACCGTCCGCCTGCCGGTGCCCATGGAGCAGGCCCTGCGGCTGATTCCCGCCACGGTCGGGCTGCACCGGGCCGACGGACCGGATGCCACCGTCGTCGAGGTGGGCGGGCCGAACGCGGAGGGGCTGGCCGGGTATCTGCTGGGGCTCGGCACGCCGCTGCGCGTACTGGCGCCGGACTCCGTGCGGGAGGCGCTGCTGCGCCGGACGCGGGAGCTGCTCGCCGAGAACCTGGACGGGGCGGCGGAGCCGGAGCGGACCTGAGCCCCGCCGGGAGACGGTACTTGAACTTTCCTCCATAGGTCCGTACCAACCCCTTGCCCCCGTTCTCCCCGCGTCGCAAGCTCCCCTCATGGAGCTGGAGTTGCGGCATCTCAAGACGGTCCGGGCCATCGCCGACGCCGGCAGTCTCACCAGGGCGGCGACGGCTCTCGGGCTCGCCCAGCCCGCGCTGAGCGCACAGCTCAAGCGGATCGAACGGGCCCTGGGAGGCGCCCTGTTCGTCCGGGGACGGCACGGCGTGCGGGCCACCGCGCTGGGCGAACTGGTGCTGGAACGAAGCCGGATCGTGCTGCCCGCGGTGACCGAGTTGCAGCAGGAGGCGGCCCGCTTCGCCCGGGCGCCGCACACGACGGAGCGGCTGCGGATCGGCGGCACCCACGGGCCCTTGCTGGGCGCCCTCCTCGACCGGCTCGCCGGTGTGGCGCCAGACGCCCGGATGACGACCTGCACCTCCTGGTCCGAGCGGGAGCTGGCCGGTCAACTCGCCGAGGGACGCCTGGACTTCGCGCTCGCCGGGACCTGTGGCACCGCGTCGCCGCCCGAAGGCGAGGGGCTGGTGTGGCGGGAGGTCGCCGTGGACCCGGTGTTCGTCATGATGCCCGCAGGCCACCCGCTCGCCGACCGCGCCGAGGTGGACCTGACCGGGCTGGTGGCCGAGGAGTGGGCCTGCGTACCCGGCGACGGCTGCTTCGGCCTGGTACGTCGACGCGCGCACCAACACCGTCGTCGTCGAGGCGATACGCCCGGCCGCGGCGCGATCGCTGCTGGCGGCGGCCGGTGTCGACCGTTCCCTCGCCCGTGTCGGGTCCCGCACCGAACGGCCCCGCACCTTCTACGACCTGCGCGGCGGCGAGGCGTACTACATCAACAACAGCAGCCGCTGCTCGATCGGCTTCCCGATCACCAAGGGCGCCCAGCAGGGCTTCGCCACCGCGGGCCACTGCGGCCGGGCGGGTTCAAGCACCACGGGCTCCAACCAGGTGGCCCAGGGCACCTTCCAGGGCTCGGTCTTCCCCGGCCGCGACATGGCCTGGGTGGCCACCAACTCCAGCTGGACGGCGACCCCCTACGTCAACGGGGCCGGCGGGCAGAACGTCCAGGTCACCGGTTCCACGGCGGCTCCGGTCGGCGCGTCCGTGTGCCGCTCCGGCTCGACGACCGGCTGGCACTGCGGCACCATCACGCAGCTGAACACCAGCGTCACCTACCAGGAAGGCACCATCTCCCCGGTCACCAGGACCACGGTGTGCGCCGAGCCCGGCGACTCCGGCGGCTCCTACATCTCCGGCAGCCAGGCACAGGGGGTCACCTCGGGCGGCTCCGGCGACTGCCGGTCCGGCGGCGAGACCTTCTTCCAGCCGATCAACGCCCTGCTCCAGAACTACGGGCTCACCCTCAAGACGACCGGCGGGGACGACGGCGGTGGTGACGACGGCGGCGAGGAGCCCGGCGGCACGTGGGCGGCCGGCACCGTCTACCAGGCGGGCGACACCGTGACGTACGGCGGCGCCACCTACCGCTGTCTGCAGGGCCACCAGGCCCAGCCGGGCTGGCAGCCGCCGAACGTGCCCGCGTTGTGGCAGCGGCTGTGACGCCGCGCTGATCCCCACAGGGGACGACGGGGGCCGGGTCCGGGCGCGTGGGGGGAGCGCCCGGACCCGGCACGTCGTGGCGCGGGGCCCGAGGCGTCATCAGGGGGTCAGGTGCGGGTGGCCGTGCCGCACCCCGTCCCCGGCGCCGCCGCGATCCCTCGCTGCGGTCGTACGGGTCGGCGGCGGGTCCCGTGGGCCGCGTCCGGTCCTCGGGGAAGACGGGGTGCAGACAGCCGTCGTACGTCTCGCACGCGCTGTTGGGTGAGGGCGGCTCCTCGGGCGAGCGGCCTCCTCGGGACTGTCGATCACCGGCAGGCTGTCCGGCCCCAGGACGCGAGGACGCACCGCGAACGAGTGACACCGCACCGAAGGCGGTTGACGCCCCTCGCGTCCGCCCCGTGCGAAAGGGCCCGTACGACCGAAGTCGTACGGGCCCTTTCAGGCATCAGCCCATGTCGGGTCAGGTCGACCGACAAGCAAGCGGAGCTTACTTGTTGATCTTGGTGACCTGGCCGGCGCCCACGGTCCGGCCACCCTCGCGGATGGCGAACTTCAGGCCCTCTTCCATGGCGACGGGCTGGATGAGCTCCACCTTCATCTCGGTGTTGTCACCCGGCATGACCATCTCGGTGCCCTCGGGGAGGGTCACGACGCCGGTCACGTCCGTCGTACGGAAGTAGAACTGCGGACGGTAGTTGTTGAAGAAGGGGGTGTGACGGCCACCCTCGTCCTTCGACAGGATGTAGGCCTGGGCCTCGAACTCGGTGTGCGGGGTGACCGAGCCCGGCTTGATGATGACCTGGCCGCGCTCGACGTCCTCGCGCTTGATGCCGCGGAGCAGCAGACCGACGTTCTCACCGGCCTGGCCCTCGTCGAGCAGCTTGCGGAACATCTCGATGCCGGTGACCGTGGTGGTGGTCTTCTCGGTCTTGATGCCGATGATGTCGACGGTCTCGTTGACCTTGAGGATGCCGCGCTCGATACGACCGGTGACGACGGTGCCACGACCGGTGATCGTGAAGACGTCCTCGATCGGCATCAGGAACGGCTTGTCGACGTCGCGCTCGGGCTCCGGGATGGACTCGTCCACGGCCTTCATGAGCTCGAGGACCGAGTTGCCCCACTCCTTGTCGCCCTCGAGGGCCTTCAGAGCCGAGACCTTGACGACCGGAAGCTCGTCGCCCGGGAACTCGTACTCGGAGAGGAGCTCGCGCACCTCGAGCTCGACGAGCTCCAGGATCTCCTCGTCGTCCACCATGTCGGCCTTGTTCAGCGCGACGACGATGTACGGAACGCCGACCTGGCGGGCCAGGAGCACGTGCTCCTTGGTCTGCGGCATCGGGCCGTCGGTGGCCGCGACCACGAGGATGGCGCCGTCCATCTGCGCCGCACCCGTGATCATGTTCTTGATGTAGTCCGCGTGACCGGGGCAGTCGACGTGGGCGTAGTGACGGGTCTCCGTCTGGTACTCGACGTGCGCGATGGAGATGGTGATACCGCGCTGGCGCTCCTCGGGAGCCTTGTCGATCTGGTCGAAGGCCGAGGCCTCGTTCAGCTCGGGGTACGCGTCATGCAGCACCTTGGTAATGGCGGCCGTGAGGGTCGTCTTACCGTGGTCGATGTGACCGATGGTGCCGATGTTGACGTGCGGCTTAGTCCGCTCGAACTTCGCCTTCGCCACTGGGGTCCTCCTGTGGAGTGGTTCTGTACGCCTTACTCATCGGCGCCAGGTGATCTTTGCTGGAAAGCCCGGGGTGCCGGGGGCATTCCGCCGGGTTCGCGGCGGAATGCCCCTTGCAGGCTCCGGGGTCAAGCCTAAAGCGTGTGAACGGGGTCCGTTGAACGGAGTCCGCTACTCGCCCTTGGCCTTCGCGATGATCTCCTCGGCGACGTTCCGGGGAACCTCGGCGTAGGAGTCGAACTGCATCGAGTAGCTTGCGCGACCCGACGTCTTGCTGCGGAGGTCTCCGACGTAGCCGAACATCTCCGACAGGGGCACGAGGCCCTTGACGACGCGGGCACCCGCACGCTCCTCCATGGCCTGGATCTGGCCACGGCGGGAGTTGATGTCGCCGATGACCTCACCCATGTAGTCCTCGGGCGTGGTGACCTCGACGGCCATCATCGGCTCCAGGAGCACGGGCGAAGCCTTGCGCGCGGCCTCCTTGAAGGCCTGCGAACCGGCGATCTTGAAGGCGAGCTCGGAGGAGTCGACCTCGTGGTAGCCGCCGTCGATGAGCGTGACGCGGACGCCCGTCATCTCGTAGCCGGCCAGGATGCCGAACTGCATGGCCTCCTGCGCACCGGCGTCGACCGAAGGGATGTACTCCTTCGGGATGCGGCCACCGGTCACCTTGTTCACGAACTCGTACGAGGCGTCGCCGCCCTCGATCGGCTCGATCGCGATCTGCACCTTGGCGAACTGACCGGTACCACCGGTCTGCTTCTTGTGGGTGTAGTCCACGCGCTCGACGGTCTTGCGGATCGTCTCACGGTACGCGACCTGCGGCTTGCCGACGTTGGCCTCGACCTTGAACTCGCGCTTCATCCGGTCGACCAGCACCTCGAGGTGAAGCTCGCCCATACCGCCGATGACGGTCTGGCCGGTCTCCTCGTTGGTGTGCACCTGGAAGGAGGGGTCCTCCTCCGCGAGACGCTGGATGGCGACACCCAGCTTCTCCTGGTCGCCCTTGGACTTGGGCTCGATCGCGACCTCGATGACCGGCGCCGGGAAGTCCATGGACTCCAGGATCACCGGGTTCTTGTCGTCGGCCAGCGTCTCACCGGTGGTGGTCTGCTTCAGGCCCATGACGGCGACGATGTCGCCGGCGCCCACCGACTCGATCTCCTCACGCTTGTTGGCGTGCATGCGGTAGATCTTGCCGATGCGCTCCTTCTTGCCCTTGACGGAGTTCAGCACCGCGGTGCCGGACACCAGGCGGCCCGAGTAGACCCGGACGAAGGTGAGCTTGCCGAGGTGCGGGTCGCTCATGATCTTGAAGGCGAGCGCGGCGAGCGGCTCCTCCTCCGACGGCTTGCGCTTGACGACGACCTCGGGGTCCTTGACGTCGTGGCCCTCGATGGCCTCGACGTCGAGCGGGGTCGGCAGGTAGCGCACGACCGCGTCGAGCAGGGGCTGGACGCCCTTGTTCTTGAACGCGGTGCCGCAGAACACCGGGGTGACCGTGGTGTCCTCGGACTTGCCGGAGGCGATGGTGATGCGACGGATCGCGGCGTACAGCTGCTCCTCGGTGGGCTCCTGGCCCTCAAGGAACAGCTCCATGATCTCTTCGTCGTTCTCCGCGACGGCCTCGACCAGCTTGCCGCGCCACTCCTCGGCGGCCTCGGTGTGCGTGGCCGGGATGTCGACGGTGTCGTACATCTCGCCCTTGGCGGCCTCGGCGGACCACACGAGCGCCTTCATGCGGACCAGGTCCACGACGCCCTTGAAGTCGGCCTCGGCGCCGATCGGGAGCTGCATGACGAGCGGCTGGGCGCCCAGGCGGTCCGAGATCATCTCCACGCAGCGGTGGAACTCGGCGCCGGTACGGTCCAGCTTGTTCACGAAGCAGATGCGGGGCACGCCGTAACGGTCGGCCTGACGCCACACCGTCTCGGACTGCGGCTCGACACCGGCGACACCGTCGAACACGGTCACGGCACCGTCGAGCACACGCAGGGAACGCTCCACCTCGACGGTGAAGTCGACGTGCCCCGGGGTGTCGATGATGTTGATCGTGTAGTCGTTGTCCTCGAGCGGCCAGTGACAGGTGGTCGCAGCAGACGTGATCGTGATGCCACGCTCCTGCTCCTGCTCCATCCAGTCCATGGTGGCGGCGCCGTCGTGGACCTCACCGATCTTGTACGAAACGCCGGTGTAGAACAGGATCCGCTCGGTGGTGGTCGTCTTGCCCGCGTCGATGTGGGCCATGATCCCGATGTTGCGGACCTTGGCCAGGTCAAGTGAAGTGGTAGCCATAAGGCTTCAGTCTTCTCTCGGTCTCGATGTGGGTAGCGACTACCAGCGGTAGTGCGCGAAGGCCTTGTTGGACTCGGCCATCTTGTGCGTGTCCTCGCGCTTCTTCACAGCGGCACCCAGGCCGTTGGAGGCGTCGAGGAGCTCGTTGAGCAGACGCTCGGTCATGGTCTTCTCGCGACGGGCGCGGGAGTAACCGACGAGCCAGCGCAGCGCGAGGGTGTTGGCGCGACCGGGCTTGACCTCGATCGGCACCTGGTACGTCGCACCACCGACACGGCGGGACTTGACCTCGAGGGTCGGCTTGATGTTCTCGAGAGCGCGCTTGAGCGTGATGACCGGGTCGTTGCCGGTCTTCTCGCGCAGGCCCTCCATGGCGCCGTAGACGATGCGCTCGGCGGTGGAGCGCTTGCCGTTCAGCAGCACCTTGTTGATCAGGGAGGTCACCAGAGGAGAACCGTAGACCGGGTCGATGATGACCGGGCGCTTCGGGGCGGGGCCCTTACGAGGCATTCTTACTTCTCCTTCTTGGCGCCGTAGCGGCTGCGGGCCTGCTTGCGGTTCTTCACACCCTGGGTGTCAAGCGAACCGCGGATGATCTTGTAGCGAACACCCGGCAGGTCCTTCACACGGCCGCCGCGCACGAGCACGATGGAGTGCTCCTGCAGGTTGTGCCCCTCACCCGGAATGTAAGCAGTGACCTCGATCCCGCTGGTCAGACGCACACGCGCGACCTTACGCAGGGCCGAGTTCGGCTTCTTCGGGGTGGTCGTGAACACACGCGTGCAGACGCCACGGCGCTGAGGGGAACCCTCGAGTGCGGGCGTCTTGTTCTTCTCGACCTTGTCCTGCCGGCCCTTCCGGACCAGCTGCTGGATCGTAGGCACTACTTCTCCGGTTTCTGTGTGCCGAATGGTGAAGCTAACCTGGAACATCGCCGACCCACGCGGTCGGGTGTGTCGAAGCCGCGAACTCCCGCCGCGAGACGGGAGGAGACGCGAGTTGCGGTGGCCACTCACGGCCCCGGTGCGGTCGTAGGCACGCACGAGGGCCAGGGCACACCCCAGGCACAAGGTCTGAGCGTACCTACCGCATTCGCTGCGGTCAAAACAAATGGGCGACACCGCCGTCCGCACCCGTTTTATCCCGCCCTGTCCCGATCAGCAGAAGGCGTCTCAGGCCCGCGGCACCGGGACGCGCGGCTCCTCAGGGCCGGCGGCGCCCGTCCCGCTGCCGGGCGCGGTCGCCGCCGTGTCGTGGCGGACGAAGTAGGTGGGGCGGTTCTGCACGGCCGTGTAGATGCGGCCGACGTATTCGCCGAGCAGGCCGACGCAGATCAGCTGCACGCCGCCGATGAAGACGATGCCGGTGAAGAGTGAGGTCCAGCCGGGGACCGTACGGCCCAGGGCGAAGGCGGTCAGCGTGTAGACCAGCAGCCCCACGCAGACCACGAAGGCACCGGCGCCCAGCCAGGTGGCGATGCGCAGCGGTGCCGCGGAGAATCCGGTGACGCTGTCGACCGCCAGGCGGATCATGCGACCCAGCGGATACTTGGTGCGGCCCGCCGTGCGCGGCGCGCGCTCGTACGCCACCTGCCCGCTCGGGAAGCCCAGCCACGGCACCAGCAGGCGGTACACCCGCTGCTGGTCGGGCAGGGCCTTCAGGGCGTCCACGGCGGCCCGGCTGAGCAGCCGGAAGTCCCCCGCCTGCGCGGTGACCGAGGGCCCCGCCAGGCGCCGCATCAGCCGGTAGTACACGCCCGCCGACCACCGCTTGAACCCGGAGTCGCTGCTGCGGTCGGCGCGCACGCCGTAGACGATGTCGAGGCCCTCCGCGCGGGCCAGGGCCAGCATGTCGGGGATCTTCTCCGGCGGGTCCTGGAGGTCGGCGTCCAGGCTCACCACGTACGCGCCGCGCGACCGGTCGAGCCCCGCCGTGAGGGCCGCCTGATGGCCGGAGTTGCGCCGCAGCGCGACCACGCGCAGTTCCGGCCAGCCGAGCCGGAAGGCGGCGAGCAGCTCCGCCGTACGGTCGTCGCTGCCGTCGTCCACCGCGACGACCTCGTGCGGGACGCCCAGCTCCGTCAGGACCGGGCGCAGCCTGCTGACCAGCGCGGGCAGGACCTCCTCCTCGTTGAACATCGGAACGACGACCGACAGTACGACCGGTTCCCGCTGCTCCGCGTCCCTCTCCTCGGGCACCCGCGCCTCCCCTCCCCCTGACCTTGAGCACAGATGTGCGACTCTTGTGCGATCTTATGGCAGCAATGGACGGTTGAGGGTGGCCCGAGGGGGATGACAGCCATGGACACGGCTGCCGACGACACGATGACCGACGGGCCGGCCGGCGCGGCGGAGGAGGGGCCCGCCGACCGCCGCGCGCGCTCCTGGAGGACCTGGCCCCGGGCCCTGCCGTCCGGCGCCCGGCCCTACCTGGCCCCCCTGCTCCTCTACGGCGTCGCCAAGCTCGTCGGCCTCGGCGTCTTCGCCTCCCTGCTGACCTACGCCGGGGACTTCCGGGGGAAGAACCCGCGCTTCGGCGGCGGCGCCCACTGGTGGGACGTGCTGGCCACCTGGGACGGCTGGTGGTACCTCCAGGTCGCCGAGCACGGCTACCAGCCCGCGCTGGTACGGCTCGACTCGGACGGCCTGTTCACGGTCCAGCAGAACTCGGTCGCGTTCTTCCCGCTCTACCCGGCCCTGATCCGCATGGTCTCGGAGTCCACCGGCCTCGGCCTGTACGGCTCCGGCATCCTGGTCTCCGTCCTGTCGTCGTTCGTCGCCGCGGCCGGTGTCTACGCCGTGATCTCGCTGGCCGCGGGAGCGCGGGCGGGGACCATCGCGGCCGGCCTGTGGGCGGTCGCCCCCGGCGCCGGCGTCGAGTGGGCCGTCTACTCCGAGTCCCTGTTCGTCGCCATCGCCGCCTGGGCCTGCTACGCCGTGATGACCCGGCGCTGGGTGGCGGCCGGCCTGCTCGCGTTCACCGCCGGCCTGAACCGCCCCACGTCCGCCGTCCTCATCGGCGCCGTGGGACTCGCCGCGCTGGTGACCCTGGCCCGCCCCGCATCCCGGCGCGAGCACGGCGTACGCGGCCCGGTGTACGCCATGCTCGTCGCGCCGCTCGGCCTGCTCTCCTACATCGCCTGGGTCGGTTACAGCACCGGCGAGGCCACGGCGTACTTCACGCTCCAGCGCGAGGGCTGGGCACACTTCTTCGACTACGGCGCCTACACCTGGGACGTGCTGCGCAACCTCGCGGTGGGCCGCGGCGACTACCACTTCGCCTTCTCCACCCCGGACCTGCTCTCCCTCCAGCTGGTCCTGGCGCTGCCCTTCCTGATCGCGCTGATGCTGCGCAAGAGGCCCCCGCTGGTCCTCGTCGCCTACACCCTGGCGACGATCGTGACGGTCCTGGGCACCCAGCAGATGTTCGGCAACACCATGCGCTACCTGCTCCCCGCCTTCCCCCTCCTCCTCGCCCCGGCCGCGGCCCTGAGCCGCCTGAGGCTCCCGGGCCTGGCGGTCTTCTTCACCACGGCCGCGATCGCCTCCGGCTGGTACGCCCACTACGTCATCTTCGAACTGGGCGTGCCGTAACGGGCCGGTGGTCGGACCGGAGCAGGACCGCCGGGGCAGCCGGGCGCCGGGCGCCGGGCGCTCCCGCGACCGCCGCGGCGGTCCTGCTGCGGGAGTCGTCGGCGAGGAACACGGCGGGCCACAGGGACGTGGCGAAGCCGCTCGCCCCGCCCCGGATCAGCAGGTGCGCAACGAGTACGACGGCTCCGGTGACGAGCAGGTGGTCCGGCGCGGTCTCGTGGTCAGGCGCGTTCCCCCAGGTGCGCCGCACCCCGGCACCCGGGAGGCGGCACGCCGAAGGGCGGCCACCCACCCGGGGTGACCGCCCTTCGTTCAACCTGCCCGCTTACTGGTTGTACGGACCGTAGTCGTAGTCCTCCAGCGGAACGGCCTGGCCGGAGCCGGTGCCGAACGGCGAGTAGTCGATGTCGTCGTAACCGACGGCCGAGTACATCGCGGCCTTGGCCTCCTCGGTCGGCTCGACCCGGATGTTGCGGTAGCGGGACAGGCCCGTACCGGCCGGGATGAGCTTACCGATGATGACGTTCTCCTTGAGGCCGATGAGGCTGTCGGACTTGGCGTTGATCGCCGCGTCCGTCAGCACTCGGGTCGTCTCCTGGAAGGAGGCGGCCGACAGCCAGGACTCCGTCGCCAGCGAGGCCTTGGTGATACCCATCAGCTGCGGACGACCGGAGGCCGGGTGACCGCCCTCCTGGACCACACGACGGTTCTCGGTCTCGAACTTCGTGCGCTCGACCAGCTCGCCGGGCAGCAGCTCCGCGTCGCCGGACTCGATGATCGTCACACGGCGCAGCATCTGCCGGATGATGATCTCGATGTGCTTGTCGTGGATCGACACGCCCTGCGAGTTGTAGACCTTCTGGACCTCGCCGACCAGGTGGACCTGGACGGCACGCTGACCCAGGATGCGCAGCACGTCGTGCGGGTTGGTGGCACCCACGGTGAGCTTCTGGCCCACCTCGACGTGGTCGCCCTCGCCGACCAGGAGACGCGCACGCTTCGAGATCGGGAACGCCGTCTCCTCGCTGCCGTCGTCCGGGGTGACGACGAGCTTCTTCGTCTTCTCGGTCTCCTCGATCCGGACGCGGCCGGAGGCCTCGGAGATCGGGGCGACACCCTTCGGGGTACGGGCCTCGAAGAGCTCGACGACACGCGGCAGACCCTGGGTGATGTCGTCACCGGCCACACCACCGGTGTGGAAGGTACGCATCGTCAGCTGGGTACCGGGCTCACCGATGGACTGGGCGGCGATGATGCCGACCGCCTCACCGATGTCGACCAGCTTGCCGGTGGCCAGCGAGCGGCCGTAGCACATGGCGCAGGTGCCGACCTGGGACTCACAGGTCAGGATCGAGCGGGTCTTGACCTCCTCGACGCCGTGGGCGACCAGGGCGTCGATCAGGACGTCACCGAGGTCGACGTTGGCCGGCGCGATCACCTTGCCGTCGATGACGACGTCCTCGGCGAGCATGCGGGCGTACACGCTGGTCTCGACGTCCTCCGCCTTGCGCAGCGTCCCGTCCGCGTCACGCGTGGCGATCGGCAGCTTGAGACCGCGCTCGGTGCCGCAGTCCTCCTCGCGAATGATGACGTCCTGGGAGACGTCGACCAGACGACGCGTGAGGTAACCCGAGTCGGCGGTCCGCAGAGCGGTGTCCGCCAGACCCTTACGGGCACCGTGCGTGGAGATGAAGTACTCCAGCACGGACAGGCCCTCACGGAAGGAGGCCTTGATCGGACGCGGGATCGTCTCGTTCTTGGCGTTCGACACCAGACCACGCATACCCGCGATCTGACGCATCTGCATCATGTTTCCGCGAGCACCCGAGTTCACCATCATGGAGACCGGGTTGGTCTTCGGGAAGTTCGCGTTCATCGCCTCGGCGACCTCGTTGGTCGCCTTGGTCCAGATCGCGATGAGCTCCTGTGTGCGCTCTTCCTTGGTGATCAGACCGCGCTCGTACTGCTTCTGGACCTTCTCGTCCTGCGCCTCGTAACCCTTGACGATCTCCTTCTTCGCGTCGGGAACGACGATGTCGGAGATGGCGACGGTGACACCGGAACGGGTGGCCCAGAAGAAGCCGGCCGCCTTCAGGTTGTCGAGCGTCGCCGCCACGATGACCTTCGGGTAGCGCTCGGCGAGGTCGTTGACGATCTCGGAGAGCTGCTTCTTGCCGACCTCGTAGTCGACGAACGGGTAGTCCTCGGGCAGCAGCTCGTTGAAGAGCGCACGGCCCAGCGTGGTCTTCAGGGTGAAGGTGTCACCCTGCTGCCACTCCGGCTCACCCTCCTCGCGGGCCGGGGGTTCCCAGCCGCGGGGCGGGATGGTGCCCACCGGGAAGCGGATGTCGACCTTCGCCTGAAGCGTCAGGTCTCCGGCGTCGAACGCCATGATCGCCTCGGCGGCGGAGCCGAAGGCACGGCCCTCGCCCTTGGGGCCACGCCCCTCGGAGTCGGTGGTGAGGAAGAACAGACCGAGGACCATGTCCTGGGTCGGCATCGTCACCGGACGGCCGTCGGCCGGCTTGAGGATGTTGTTCGAGGACAGCATCAGGATGCGGGCCTCGGCCTGCGCCTCCGCGGACAGCGGCAGGTGCACGGCCATCTGGTCGCCGTCGAAGTCCGCGTTGAACGCGGTGCAGACGAGCGGGTGGATCTGGATGGCCTTGCCCTCGACCAGCTGCGGCTCGAAGGCCTGGATGCCGAGGCGGTGCAGGGTGGGAGCACGGTTCAGCAGAACCGGGTGCTCCGCGATGACCTCTTCGAGCACGTCGTACACGACCGTGCGGCCGCGCTCGACCATGCGCTTGGCGCTCTTGATGTTCTGCGCGTGGTTGAGGTCGACCAGGCGCTTCATCACGAACGGCTTGAAGAGCTCCAGCGCCATGGCCTTGGGCAGACCGCACTGGTGCAGCTTCAGCTGCGGGCCGACGACGATGACGGAACGCGCCGAGTAGTCGACTCGCTTGCCGAGCAGGTTCTGACGGAAGCGGCCCTGCTTGCCCTTGAGCATGTCGGACAGCGACTTCAGCGGACGGTTGCCGGGGCCCGTCACCGGGCGGCCGCGGCGGCCGTTGTCGAAGAGCGCGTCGACGGCCTCCTGGAGCATGCGCTTCTCGTTGTTCACGATGATCTCGGGCGCGCCGAGGTCGAGAAGCCGCTTCAGGCGGTTGTTGCGGTTGATCACGCGGCGGTACAGGTCGTTCAGGTCGGAGGTCGCGAAGCGGCCACCGTCCAGCTGCACCATCGGACGCAGGTCCGGCGGGATGACCGGCACGCAGTCCAGCACCATGCCCTTGGGGCTGTTGCTGGTCTGCAAAAACGCGGAGACGACCTTCAGGCGCTTGAGCGCGCGGGTCTTCTTCTGGCCCTTGCCGGTGCGGATGATCTCGCGGAGGCGCTCGGCCTCCTCGTTGAGGTCGAAGGACTCAAGGCGCTTCTGCAGCGCCGCGGCACCCATCGAACCGTCGAAGTAGGTGCCGAAGCGGTCGCGCAGCTCGCGGTAGAGCAGCTCGTCGCCCTCCAGGTCCTGGACCTTGAGGTTCTTGAACCGGCTCCACACCTCGTCGAGGCGGTCGATCTCGCGCTGCGCGCGGTCGCGCAGCTGCTTCATCTCACGCTCGGCACCCTCGCGCACCTTGCGGCGCACGTCCGCCTTGGCGCCCTCGGCCTCCAGCTCGGCCAGGTCGGTCTCGAGCTTCTTGGCGCGGGCCTCCAGGTCGGAGTCGCGGCGCTGCTCGATCTGCTGGCGCTCGACGGAGACGTGGGCCTCCAGCGAGGGCAGGTCGCGGGTGCGGCGGTCCTCGTCCACGAACGTGATCATGTACGCGGCGAAGTAGATGACCTTCTCGAGGTCCTTCGGCGCCAGGTCCAGCAGGTAGCCCAGGCGCGACGGGACGCCCTTGAAGTACCAGATGTGGGTGACGGGAGCGGCCAGCTCGATGTGGCCCATCCGCTCACGGCGCACCTTGGCGCGAGTGACCTCGACGCCGCAGCGCTCACAGATGATGCCCTTGAAGCGGACACGCTTGTACTTGCCGCAGTAGCACTCCCAGTCCCGGGTCGGACCGAAGATCTTCTCGCAGAAGAGTCCGTCCTTTTCGGGCTTGAGCGTGCGGTAGTTGATCGTCTCGGGCTTCTTGACCTCGCCGTGGCTCCACTGACGGATGTCGTCAGCGGTGGCCAGACCGATCCGGAGCTCGTCGAAGAAGTTGACGTCGAGCACTATGCGTCAATCCCTCTCAGGGTTGTAAGTCTGTGGTCTGAAACGGGGGTCGCGGGATCGGCGGGGCCTCTGCGTGAGAGGCCCCGCCTGACTCCCGTCAGACCTCTTCGACGCTGCTCGGCTCGCGCCGCGACAGGTCGATGCCGAGCTCCTCCGCTGCGCGGAAGACGTCCTCGTCGGTGTCACGCATCTCGATGGACATGCCGTCCGAGGACAGCACCTCCACGTTGAGGCACAGGGACTGCATCTCCTTGATGAGCACCTTGAAGGACTCGGGGATGCCGGGCTCAGGGATGTTCTCGCCCTTGACGATGGCCTCGTAGACCTTCACGCGGCCGGTCACGTCGTCGGACTTGATGGTCAGCAGCTCCTGGAGGGCGTACGCGGCGCCGTAAGCCTCCAGCGCCCACACCTCCATCTCACCGAAGCGCTGGCCACCGAACTGGGCCTTACCACCCAGCGGCTGCTGAGTAATCATCGAGTACGGGCCGGTCGAGCGGGCGTGCAGCTTGTCGTCGACCAGGTGGTGGAGCTTGAGGATGTACATGAAGCCGACCGAGATCGGCTCCGGGAACGGCTCGCCGGAGCGGCCGTCGAACAGCCTCGCCTTGCCGGACGGAAGCACCATGCGCTCGCCGTCGCGGTTCGGGATGGTGTGCTGGAGCAGACCGGCCAGCTCGTCCTCACGCGCACCGTCGAAGACCGGGGTGGCGACGTTGGTGCCGGGCTCGACCTTGTCGGCGCCGATGACCTGCAGACGCTGGGCCCACTCCTCCGCGAGGCCGGAGACGTCCCAGCCGCGGCTGGCGAGCCAGCCGAGGTGGATCTCCAGGACCTGCCCCGGGTTCATCCGGGACGGGACACCCAGCGGGTTCAGGATGATGTCGACCGGGGTGCCGTCCTCCAGGAACGGCATGTCCTCGATCGGGTTGATCTTGGAGATGACGCCCTTGTTGCCGTGGCGGCCGGCGAGCTTGTCACCGTCGGTGATCTTGCGCTTCTGCGCGACGTACACGCGCACCAGCTGGTTGACACCGGGGGGAAGCTCGTCGCCCTCCTCGCGGTCGAAGACGCGGACGCCGATGACCTTGCCGATCTCGCCGTGCGGCACCTTCAGGGAGGTGTCGCGCACCTCGCGCGCCTTCTCACCGAAGATCGCACGGAGCAGGCGCTCCTCCGGCGTCAGCTCGGTCTCGCCCTTGGGCGTGACCTTGCCGACGAGGATGTCGCCGGCGACGACCTCGGCACCGATGCGGATGATGCCGCGCTCGTCGAGGTCGGCGAGGACCTCCTCGGAGACGTTCGGGATGTCCCGGGTGATCTCCTCCGGGCCGAGCTTGGTGTCACGGGCGTCGACCTCGTGCTCCTCGATGTGGATCGAGGAGAGGACGTCGTCCTGCACGAGGCGCTGCGACAGGATGATCGCGTCCTCGTAGTTGTGACCCTCCCACGGCATGAACGCGACCAGCAGGTTCTTGCCGAGCGCCATCTCGCCGTTCTCGGTGGCCGGACCGTCGGCGAGGACCTGGCCCTCGATGACCCGGTCGCCCTCGGCGACGACGACCTTCTGGTTGACCGAGGTTCCCTGGTTGGACCGGGAGAACTTGGCCAGGCGGTACGTGATGTACGTGCCGTCGTCGTTGGTCGTGGTGATGTAGTCCGCGGAGACCTCCTGGACCACACCCGCCTTCTCGGC
Source organism: Streptomyces sp. NPDC048392 (assembly GCF_043200575.1). NCBI lineage: Bacteria > Bacillati > Actinomycetota > Actinomycetes > Kitasatosporales > Streptomycetaceae > Streptomyces > Streptomyces sp. NPDC048392. Next base: position 244,708 of record NZ_JBICYB010000002.1, on the reverse strand, counting down.
CTTGACCACGTCGCCGGCGTCGGCGGCGGAGCGGTACTCCATGCCGGTGCCGACCAGCGGGGACTCGCTCTTGATGAGCGGCACCGCCTGACGCATCATGTTCGCGCCCATGAGGGCACGGTTGGCGTCGTCGTGCTCGAGGAACGGGATCATGGCGGTCGCGACCGACACCATCTGGCGCGGCGAGACGTCCATGTAGTCGACGTCGTCACCGGGGACGTAGTCGACCTCGCCGCCACGGCGGCGGACCAGGACGCGGGCCTCGGCGAACCGCATGTCGTCGTTGAGCGTGGCGTTGGCCTGCGCGATGACGAAGCGGTCCTCCTCGTCGGCGGTCAGGTAGTCCACGTCGTCCGTGACCTGGCCGTCGACGACCTTGCGGTACGGCGTCTCGATGAAGCCGAACGGGTTGATCCGGCCGTACGAGGCGAGCGAGCCGATCAGGCCGATGTTCGGGCCTTCCGGCGTCTCGATCGGGCACATGCGGCCGTAGTGCGAGGGGTGAACGTCGCGCACCTCGAAGCCGGCCCGCTCACGGGAGAGACCACCCGGGCCGAGCGCGTTGAGACGACGCTTGTGCGTCAGACCCGACAGCGGGTTGTTCTGGTCCATGAACTGGGACAGCTGGCTGGTGCCGAAGAACTCCTTGATGGAGGCGACGACCGGCCGGATGTTGATCAGGGTCTGCGGCGTGATCGCCTCGACGTCCTGGGTGGTCATGCGCTCGCGCACGACGCGCTCCATACGGGCGAGACCCGTACGGACCTGGTTCTGGATCAGCTCGCCGACGTTGCGGATGCGGCGGTTGCCGAAGTGGTCGATGTCGTCGGTCTCGACGACGATCTCCCGGCCCGACTCGCCGGTCGTCTCGGTCTCACCGGCGTGCAGCTTCACCAGGTACTTGATCGTGGCGATGACGTCGTCGGTGGTGAGGACGCCTGCGTCCAGGGGCTCCTCGGCGCCGAGCTTCTTGTTCACCTTGTAGCGGCCGACCTTGGCGAGGTCGTAGCGCTTCGGGTTGAAGTAGAGGTTCTCCAGCAGCGTCTGCGCGGCCTCGCGCGTGGGGGGCTCGCCCGGACGCAGCTTGCGGTAGATGTCGAGCAGCGCGTCGTCCTGGCCCTGGGTGTGGTCCTTCTCCAGGGTGGCGCGCATGGACTCGTACTCGCCGAACTCCTCGAGGATCTGCTCGGTCGTCCAACCGAGAGCCTTGAGCAGGACGGTCACGGACTGCTTGCGCTTGCGGTCGATGCGCACACCGACCATGTCGCGCTTGTCGATCTCCATCTCCAGCCAGGCACCCCGGGACGGGATGATCTTGGCGGAGAAGATGTCCTTGTCGGACGTCTTGTCGATGGAGGAGTCGAAGTAGACACCCGGCGAACGGACCAGCTGCGACACCACGACACGCTCGGTGCCGTTGATGACGAAGGTGCCCTTGTTGGTCATGAGCGGGAAGTCGCCCATGAAGACCGTCTGGGACTTGATCTCGCCGGTCTCGTTGTTGGTGAACTCCGCGGTGACGAAGAGCGGGGCCGCGTAGGTGAAGTCGCGGTCCTTGCACTCGTCGATGCTGTTCTTCGGGGGCTCGAAACGGTGGTCGCGGAAGGTCAGCGACATCGACCCGGAGAAGTCCTCGATCGGGGAGATCTCCTCGAAGATCTCCTCCAGACCGGACTTGGTGGGGACGTCCCGACCGGACTCCAGAGCCGACTCGACGCGAGCCTTCCACGCGTCGTTGCCGAGCAGCCAGTCAAAGCTCTCGGTTTGCAGCGCGAGGAGGTTCGGAACCTCGAGGGGCTCCTTGATCTTTGCAAAGGAGATGCGCAGCGGGGCGGTGCTGGCAGCGTTGTTCGTATTCGCGGTCGAGGCATTGCGCGAGGCGGCCAAGAGGGGGTCCTTCCGAGGGCTCGGACTCACTACGCGCGTACCGGCCCCTCTTCCGTACACGAAGACAGGGGGTGCCTGATGTGGCTGAAGAGCCAGGTCAGGCATGCTCTGGTCATCGGTGCTCGGGCGAGGGCAGACCCCTGGTGACGGGCAGGGGGCAACTAACAGGCAGCGCAAAGGGTCAGTGTAGCCACATGGCACACTGATGTCCAGTGCGGGTCTCGATGACCGTGTTCGCTCCTCGTTGTTCTCACCACCTGCGGCAAGGCCTCGCCCTCAACGCACCGTGATACTGCCCTCTTCGCCGTCGATCCATGCCTCGGATTCGGATCCTTGTGACGACGCCCTGAGAATTGCGCGCTGCGTGCGGTTCGTCAAGGCCCCCCTTGCCCAAACCGGTTGTCGCCAGGGGGCTCTCAGGGCCCCGGCGACGGCACGACGAAGATCACCCTACTCTTCACCGTCACTCGTGCAAGGCAGCCGCCGCCGGACCCCGGATACGCCGAAGAGCGACCACCCGGATGGATGATCGCTCTTCGGTGCTACGGCGTTACAGACCCTGACGGATCCGTGGTGCCGGTGCGGTCCTACTTGACCTCGACGGAGGCGCCGGCGCCCTCGAGGGACTCCTTGGCCTTCTCGGCGGCGTCCTTGGCGACCTTCTCGAGGACGGGCTTCGGGGCGCCGTCCACGAGGTCCTTGGCCTCCTTCAGACCCAGGGAGGTCAGCTCACGCACGACCTTGATGACCTGGATCTTCTTGTCGCCGGCACCGGTGAGGACGACGTCGAACTCGTCCTTCTCCTCCTCGACCGGAGCGGCCGGGCCGCCCTGGGCCGGGCCCGCGACGGCGACCGCGGCGGCGGCGGTGACGTCGAACTTCTCCTCGAAGGCCTTCACGAACTCGGAGAGCTCGATGAGGGTCATCTCCTCGAACTGGGCGAGCAGGTCGTCCTGGCTGAGCTTCGCCATGATGGCGGTCCTTCCACTAAATCGGCAGGTGCCGGATGTACGGGGTGAGGCGGGCGTACGTCGGGCCCGCGTCGACCCTCACCTCGTGCGGTTCACGCGGCGAGGATCGGAAAGCGAGCCGAATTACTCGGCACCGCCCTGCTCGTCCTGCTTGGCACGGAGCGCGTCCACGGTGCGGACGAGCTTCGAGGGAAGCGCCTGGAAGAGCTGAGCAGTCTGGGACTGCTTGCCCTTGAAGGCACCCGCCAGCTTGGAGAGCAGAACCTCGCGGGACTCGAGGTCCGCAAGCTTCTTGATCTCGTCGGCGGACATCACCTTGCCGTCAAGGACGCCGCCCTTGATGACGAGATTCGGGTTGTCCTTGGAGAAGTCGCGCAGACCCTTCGCCGACTCCACCGGGTCACCGGTGACGAAGGCGACGGCCGTCGGACCAGCGAAGAGCTGGTCGTCGAGCGTGATCCCGGCCTCGTCGGCCGCAATCTTGGTCAGCGTGTTCTTCACCACGGCGTACTGGGCGTTCTCACCGAGCGACCGGCGCAGCGTCTTGAGCTGCGCCACGGTGAGACCGCGGTACTCGGTCAGCACAGCGGCGTTGGAGCTGCGGAACTTGTCCGTCAGCTCGGCAACCGCGGCAGCCTTTTCGGGCGTTGCCATAGAGCCTCGGCCTCCTTCCGGGTGATTCGGACCGCGCGGACCCGAAGGAGGACTGGGGAAAACGAAACGCCCCGGCGCAGGCGCACGGGGCGTGGCTCGACCGTTCCCCACGCACGAGGCGCGGACTCCGGGAGCTCATCCACAGTCACCTGCGCGGGTCGTCCGCAGTTCAGCGGATCCTTCGGCCACCGTGCCCTCTCGCGAGCACACGGCAACGACCAGCGGTCTTTGGCTTCTGTCGAAGCGTACGTGAACGGGGCAGTGTCAAGCAAATCCGCCCCTGCGGCGACCCGACGGGACGGGCCCGGCGGCCTCAGCCCTGCTGGGCCCCCTTCATCATCTCGGCCAGGTCGGCGGTCTCCGCGGCCGGCGGCGCGGTGACCTTCACGGGCTCGTTGACGCCGAGGAAGGTGATGGTCATGTCCAGCGGGCCCTTGTCGGCGTCGCCGCGCATCCGGAACTGCTTGGTCTGGTCGCCGCCGTCGACCCACATGTCCATCGTGAGCTTGTCGAGGCCCATCTTCTCGTACTGATCGATGCTCTTCTGGCGCTTGTCCCGGGTGGCCTTGTCCTCGTCCCCGATGGACTTCTCCAGGTCGGCGAGGGTGACCGTGCCCTTGTAGTGGGTGGTCTTCACGCCGTCGACGGTCTCGGTGCCGACCTTCTCGACGTCCTTGGCCCCGGTGAGGAAGGTGGACTCGGTCGCCGGGTTCTTGTCGGCCTGGGAGGCGCCGCCCAGCTGGTTCAGTTCCTCGTCGGCGCCCATCGCGGACAGGTCGAACTTGATCCAGCGCTTGCCGTCCATCTCCTTGGCGGCCTCGGGGCCGCCACCGATGTACATGGCCTTGTCGACGAGCCGGATCTCCGCGGTCCCTTCGGCGCCCTGGTCCAGCGCCGTCATCTTCATGCTCATCGCGAGCGTGGGCTTGATCCGCATCCGGGCCTCGGCCTTGACCCGCCCCTCCTCGGGGACCTCACCGGTCATGCGGTAGTGGAGTGAGTCGATCGTCTGCGTCTTCTTCGCCGCCTTGGCGACGGCGGCCGCCGGCGTCATCTCCGGGGACTCGCCCGCCGAGTCCTCCTTGGAACAGCCCACCGCCCCTGCGGCGAGCAGCAGCGCGGCCAGTCCGGCACCCACGGGCATACGTACGGAAGTTTTCATCGGATTCCCCCCACGGGACTCAAGGAACACAGGAGACGCACCGCTGCTCCACAGCAGTTCTCCAGACAAGGACACGAGCCTATCCGAATCGGTTCGCACGATCTTGTGATTTCTCTGCAGGGGCCGGTTCGACGACAGGGCCTAACGCTGGCCTAACGCCCTTGCGACGCCAGCAGTTCCTTGAAGTCCGCCGTGTCCGCGGCCGGCGGGCGTTCGGCGGAGACCGTGACGCCGTAGTCGCTGTAGTACGCGGTCTGGGTCAGCTCCCCGGTCTCCGTCCGCCCGCGCTCGACCTTCTTGACGAGCAGGTCCCGGTCGTCGACCCAGATGTCGACGCTCTGGGGGGTGGGCCCGTCCACCGTGCCGGACCAGTGCGCGGTGCGCCGGCCGCGCGTCGTCTCCTCGCCCACCTTGCGTACGTCCCCGGCCGTCAGCAGCAGCTTCACCGCCTGGTTGGGCGTGGTGCTGCGCATCTGGTCGGCGAATCCGGCGCCCGCGCCGCCGCCGAGGTCCTCCAGGTCGGCGTAGACGTACTTGATCCAGTGCCGGCCGCCCATCCGGTCGGCGAACTCGTCGCCCACCTCGGCGTAGTAGGCGTCGGGCAGGTACCGGGCCTCCATCGCGGTGGTGCCCAGGCGGCGCATGGTCTCGGCGGTCGTACCGCCCGTGTACGTGATCGTCAGGGTGCCGGTGAGGCCGTCGCGCCAGCCGAGGGCGCCCTCGGCCTCCAGGGACAGCTCACGGCCCATCACGGTCGTGGACTCCACCCGCGCCGAACCCGCCCGCCCGGTGGCCCGCTCGACGGCCCGCAGGCAGTCGGCCGAGGGGCCGGTGAGGGCGGGGGGACGGGAGGACGGCGCCGTCGGGCGTGGTGGGGCGGAGCCGGGCGGCGCGGTGGGGCCGCCCGAGCCGGCGGCATCGGTGGACTCCCCGGAGGCGGTGCACCCGGTGGCACACGCCAGCGCGGCCGACACCGCGATCGAGACGACCGTACGGCGTGCCGTCGTGCCCCTCATCCGCCCACCCCCCGCGCCCCGTACGGCCCCTGCGCCCCGTGCGCGAGTCCGCTGTTCGCACGCTAACCCAGGGCGGCGGGAAAAGGGACGGGCCCCGCACCTCGGAAGGTGCGGGGCCCGTGAGCCGGTGGGGCGAGCTGCTCGCTCAGACCGCGGCCGGGTCCTCCTCGACGAGGAGGTTGCGGGTGCGGTTGGAGTCGAGCGGAACGCCGGGGCCGATCGTGGTGCTGATGGCGGCCTTCCGGATGTAGCGGCCCTTGGCGGCGGACGGCTTCAGACGGAGGATCTCCTCCAGCGCCGCACCGTAGTTCTCCACCAGCTTGGTGTCGTCGAACGACGTCTTGCCGATGATGAAGTGCAGGTTCGAGTGCTTGTCGACGCGGAACTCGATCTTGCCGCCCTTGATCTCGGTGACGGCCTTGGTCACGTCCGGGGTCACGGTGCCGGTCTTGGGGTTCGGCATGAGACCACGGGGACCGAGCACGCGGCCGAGGCGGCCGACCTTGCCCATGAGGTCCGGGGTGGCGACGACGGCGTCGAAGTCCAGCCTGCCCTTCGCCACCTCGTCGATCAGCTCGTCGGAGCCGACGATGTCGGCGCCCGCGGCACGCGCGGCCTCGGCACGGTCACCGGTCGCGAAGACCAGGACCCGGGCGGTCTTACCGGTGCCGTGCGGGAGGTTCACGGTGCCACGGACCATCTGGTCGGCCTTGCGCGGGTCGACACCCAGACGGAAGGCGACCTCGACGGTGCCGTCGAACTTGGACGTGGAGGTCTCCTTGGCGAGACGGACGGCCTCGAGCGGGGCGTAGAGCTTCTCCCGGTCGATCTTGGCGTCCGCAGCGCGGAGAGACTTGCTGCGCTTGCTCACTACTGCTCCTGTGGTTTCTTAGGAGTCGTGGTCCGGGCCGAGCAGGCCCCGCCACTTCTGCTGCTGGAAGGTGGGGTTCAGCCCTCGACCGTGACGCCCATGGAACGGGCGGTACCGGCGATGATCTTCTCCGCCTGGTCCAGGTCGTTGGCGTTGAGGTCGGGCATCTTGGTGGTGGCGATCTCACGGACCTGGTCACGCGTGATCTTCGCGACCTTGGTCTTGTGCGGCTCGCCGGAGCCCTTCTCCACGCCCGCGGCCTTGAGGATCATCTTGGCGGCCGGCGGCGTCTTGGTGATGAAGGTGAAGGAGCGGTCCTCGTAGACCGTGATCTCCACCGGGATGACCCAACCGCGCTGCGACTCGGTCGCGGCGTTGTAGGCCTTGCAGAACTCCATGATGTTGACGCCGTGCTGACCCAGCGCGGGGCCGACCGGCGGGGCCGGGTTCGCGGCACCGGCCTGGATCTGGAGCTTGATGAGCCCCGTGACCTTCTTCTTCTTGGGAGGCATAGCTCTCCGGGTCCTTTCGATTCGGGTCCTGCCCGCGTTCGGGAGCTACCCGGACACAGGCATACCGCACAACGATAGCGGGTATGGATGTGCGGCCAAAAACCGAGCAGGTCAGACCGGCTGCGAGAGCCGGTCTGACCTGCTCGGAAGCAGTACGTCCAGAAGTGCTAGTTCTTCTGGATCTGGTCGAAGCTCAGCTCGACCGGGGTCTCGCGGCCGAAGATCTCGACGAGGCCCTTGACCTTCTTCGAGTCGGCGTTGATCTCGTTGATGGTCGCCTGCAGCGTCGCGAACGGTCCGTCGGTGACGGTGACCGAGTCGCCGACCTCGAAGTCCAGGACCTGGACCTCGACCTTGCGCTGCGGAGCCGGCTTGCCCTCGGCCTCGGCGGCCTCGCGGGCGGCCTTCTCCTCGGCCTCGGGGGCGAGCATCTTGACGATCTCGTCCAGCGTCAGCGGGTACGGGTCGTAGGCGTTGCCGACGAAGCCGGTGACGCCGGGGGTGTTGCGGACGACACCCCAGGACTCGTTGGTCAGGTCCATGCGGACCAGGACATAACCCGGCAGCTTGTTCTGGCGGATCGTCTTGCGGTCGCCGTTCTTGATCTGGACGACCTCTTCCTGCGGCACCTCGGCCTGGAAGATGTAGTCCTCGACGTTGAGCGAGACGGCGCGCTGCTCGAGGTTGGTCTTCACGCGGTTCTCGTAACCGGCGTAGGTGTGGATGACGTACCACTCGCCGGGGAGGACGCGCAGCTCCTGGCGGAGCTTCTCGATCGGGTCGAGCTCGGGCTCCTCGGCCTCGGGCTCCGCTGCCCCGGCTTCGGCCTCGTCGGCCTCCGCGTCGGCCGCCTCGGCGGTCTCGTCGACGTCGACGACGGCTTCCGCGTCGGCATCGGCTTCCGCGTCGGCTTCCGCGTTCGCTTCCACGACGACGGTGTCGTCGGCAGCCTCGGCCTCGGCGGAGGCCTCGGTGTCCTCGTTGTCGGCGCCCTCGACGGTGCCGGGTTCGTCCTCGACGGACTCGACCGGCTCGATGGCGTCGTTCACGTTCGGGTCAGACACTGTGGCTGCTTCTTCCTGGATACATAGGGGTGGAACACGCGAAAGGGGCGCCGGGTACCTCGGCGCCCTTCGCTCTCGACTCAGCCGAAGACGTACTTGGCGGCGTGAGAGAAGCCATAGTCAATCAGAGTCACCAGGCCGATCATGATGACCACGAAGATGATCACCACGGTGGTGTACGTCGACAGCTGGTTGCGGCTCGGCCAGACAACCTTGCGCAGTTCCGCGACGATCTGGCGGTAGAAGAGGGCGAGCCGCTTCAGCGGGCCCTTCTTGCCTCGCTTGCCGCCTTTGCGCGTCCTCTTGGAGTCCGGCGCCTCGTCCTGGGCATCAGGCATGTCGATGGAGCCCACGGCGTCCGTCACTCGTCCTCACCTGATTCCGGGTCGTGGCCGTGCCGCGCCCGGTTGGAGCCGCACGGCGGTGCATTGCTGTACGTACATGCGCACACATCCTGGCGAAGGTGTGTGTAGCAGGGCCGGAGGGACTTGAACCCCCAACCGCTGGTTTTGGAGACCAGTGCTCTACCAATTGAGCTACGACCCTTTGTGTGTCCCCCAACGTACCGCATCCGCCCGGATGCCTGGTGGGCACCGGGTGATCGCGGACCGCTGAAGGCCAACGAGGTGAGAGTGTACGTGTTCACGGGCCGGGCGTCGAACAGAAAGCACGTCCGGACTGATGTTCAGGGCGTGGTCCGGTCCTGTTCAGTCCGTGAAACCCCGATGCCCGGGAAGTTTCCGGTCTGGAACGATGGGGTCATGAGCGCTGCAACCCCTCCCACCGAGCGCCGGGTCTCCGCCCGAGTCGGCGCGATCTCCGAGTCCGCGACCCTCGCCGTGGATGCCAAGGCCAAGGCCCTCAAGGCCGCCGGACGTCCCGTGATCGGCTTCGGCGCGGGTGAGCCCGACTTCCCGACGCCGGACTACATCGTCGAGGCCGCCGTCGAGGCGTGCAAGAACCCGAAGTTCCACCGCTACACGCCCGCCGGCGGGCTGCCCGAGCTGAAGGCCGCCATCGCCGCGAAGACGCTGCGCGACTCCGGCTACGAGGTCGACCCGTCGCAGATCCTCGTCACCAACGGTGGCAAGCAGGCCATCTACGAGGCGTTCGCCGCGATCCTCGACGCGGGCGACGAGGTCATCGTCCCGGCTCCGTACTGGACGACGTACCCCGAGTCGATCCGGCTGGCCGGCGGTGTGCCCGTCGACGTCGTCGCCGACGAGACGACCGGCTACCGGGTGACGGTCGAGCAGCTGGAGGCCGCGCGCACCAAGAAGACCAAGGTCGTCCTCTTCGTGTCGCCGTCGAACCCGACGGGGGCCGTGTACAGCGAGGCCGAGACCGAGGCGATCGGCAAGTGGGCCGTCGAGCACGGCCTGTGGGTGATGACCGACGAGATCTACGAGCACCTCGTCTACGGCGACGCCTTCTCCGTCTCCATGCCGGCGCTGCTGCCCGAGCTGCGCGACAAGTGCATCGTGGTCAACGGCGTGGCGAAGACGTACGCGATGACCGGCTGGCGGGTCGGATGGGTCATCGGCCCGAAGGACGTCGTCAAGGCCGCGACGAACCTCCAGTCGCACGCCACGTCCAACGTGTCCAACGTGTCCCAGGCGGCGGCGCTGGCCGCGGTCTCCGGTGACCTCGACGCCGTGGCGAAGATGCGGGAGGCCTTCGACCGGCGCCGCCAGACCATCGTGCGGATGCTGAACGAGATCGACGGCGTGCTGTGCCCGGAGCCCAAGGGCGCGTTCTACGCCTACCCGTCGGTGAAGGCGCTGCTCGGCAAGGAGATCCGCGGGAAGCGCCCGCAGGACACGGTCGAGCTGGCCGCGCTGATCCTGGAGGAGGCCGAGGTCGCGGTGGTGCCCGGTGAGGCGTTCGGCACACCCGGGTACCTGCGCCTGTCGTACGCGCTCGGGGACGAGGACCTCGTCGAGGGCGTGAGCCGGATCCAGAAGCTGCTGGCGGAGGCCAGGGACTGACCGTCTCGCGCCCGGCAGGGGCCACACCTCGACGTCGAGGTGTGGCCCCTGTTTGTTTGTGCGAGCAAGACCACGTACGGGGAAAGTGCTGTCCGGCCGGGCGTGTCGTACGGCAGGATCACGGAATGGAGCGTGTACGTGATGTCTCTGAACTGCCCAAGGCCCATCTCCACCTGCACTTCACCGGGTCGATGCGGCCCACCACCCTGCTGGAACTGGCCGACAAGCACGGCGTGCGTCTGCCCGAGGCGCTGACCGAGGCGCTGGGCCGCGGGGAGTCGCCGAAGCTGCGGGCGACGGACGAGCGGGGCTGGTTCCGCTTCCAGCGGCTCTACGACGCGGCGCGGTCCTGCCTCCAGGAGCCGGAGGACATCCAGCGGCTGGTGCGTGAAGCCGCGGAGGAGGATCGGCGGGACGGCTCGGGATGGCTGGAGATCCAGGTCGATCCGACGTCGTACGCGCCGCGGCTGGGTGGACTGATCCCGGCCCTGGAGATCATCTTGGACGCGGTCGAGACGACCGTGCGGGACACCGGGATCGGGATGCGGGTGCTGGTGGCCGCCAACCGGATGAAGCATCCGCTGGACGCGCGGACGCTGGCGCGGCTGGCGGTGCGGTTCGCGGAGCGCGGCGTGGTCGGCTTCGGGCTGTCGAACGACGAGCGGCGAGGGATGGCCCGGGACTTCGACCGGGCGTTCGCGATCGCGCGGGACGGCGGCCTGCTGTCCGCGCCGCACGGGGGCGAGCTGACCGGTCCGTCGTCGGTGCGGGACTGTCTGGACGATCTCGATGCCGACCGGATCGGGCACGGGGTGCGGGCGGCGGAGGACCCCCGGCTGCTGAAGCGGCTGGCGGACCGGCAGGTGACGTGCGAGGTGTGTCCGGCCTCGAACGTCGCCCTGGGTGTGTACGAGAAGCCGGGGGACGTGCCGCTGCGGACGCTGTTCGAGGCGGGGGTGCCGATGGCGCTGGGCGCGGACGACCCGCTGCTGTTCGGGGCGCGGCTGGCCGCCCAGTACGAGATCGCCCGGGAGCATCACGGGTTCACCGACGCGGAGCTGGCGGAACTGGCGCGTCAGTCGGTGCGGGGGTCGGCGGCGCCGGAGGACGTGAAGGGCAGGCTGCTGGCCGGCGTGGACGACTGGCTGGCGGCCTAGCTGTGTTGCCCTGTGAGGTCGGGCGCCGACCGGGACCGCGTCCCGGTCGGCGGAGCCCCCGGGCAGCGCCCGGGACAGGCGCCGCGCGAACGCGTCGACCGGCGGGCGTGCCCGCCACGGCCGAGCAAGAGGGGGGCCGTGAAGCAGGGCGTGGGGGCGGCCTGTGACAGGACCTGGAGCCGGGGAAAGCGGCCCGGGTTGGCGGAGGCGGCCCGGGCCGCGGTCTCAGGTCTCAGGTCTCAGGTCACAGGTCACAGGTCACAGGCTCACGCCGACCGTCACCGGTTCGTTGACCAGCGTGACGCCGAAGGCCTCGTGGACCCCGGCGACGACCTCACGGGCCAGTGCGAGCAGGTCCTCCGTGGTCGCCTCGCCGCGGTTGGTGAGGGCGAGGGTGTGCTTCGTGGAGATGCGGGCGGGGCCGGTGCCGTAGCCCTTGGTGAAGCCGGCCTTGTCGATCAGCCAGGCCGCGGAGGTCTTGACGTGGCCCTCCCCGGCCGGGAAGGCGGGCGGTTCCACGGCATCGCCGAGACGTTCGGCGACGCGCGAGCGGAACGCGGCGAACTCCTCGTCCGAGAGGATCGGGTTGGTGAAGAACGACCCGGCCGACCAGGTGTCGTGGTCCTCGGGATCCAGCACCATGCCCTTCCCCGCACGCAGCTTCAGCACCGTCTCCCGGGCAGTCGTCAGCGGCACGCGATCGCCCGCCCCGACACCGAGGGCGCGGGCCGTCTCGGCGTAGCGCAGCGGCGCGGAGAGGCCGTCGGCGTCCTCCAGCTCGAAGCGGACACGCAGGACGACGTACCGCTCGGGCTCCGCCTTGAAGCGGCTGTGGCGGTAGGAGAAGGCGCAGTCGGCGTTGGCGAGGGTGACCGTCTCGCGGCTCCTGCGGTCGTACGCGGTGACCCCGGTGATCGTGGCGGACACTTCCTGGCCGTACGCGCCGACGTTCTGGATGGGCGTCGCGCCCGCCGAGCCGGGGATGCCGGCCAGGCATTCGACGCCCGCCAGTCCGGCCTCGACGGTGCGGGCGACGGCGTCGGTCCAGATCTCGCCGGCCGCGAGCTCCAGCGTGGTGCCGTCGAGACGGAGGCCGCGGGTGGCGATGTGCAGGGCGGTGCCGTCGAAGCCCTTGTCGCCGACGAGCAGGTTGGAGCCGCCGCCGATGACCAGCAGGGGGGTGCCGGCGTCGTCGGCCGCGCGGACGGCGGCGATCAGCTCGGCATCGGTCGTGGCCGTGACCAACCGGGTCGCGGGCCCTCCCAGTCGGAAGGTGGTCAGCGGGGCGAGGGGGGCGTCGTGGAGTTCCTGCACGCGCTCAAGACTACGAGACGGCACTGACAACCCCGGCCCTCGGGAAACGCCCCGGCCGGCCGGGGCGTTCTCGGTTGCGTCCTCGCGTCAGACGCCTGCGTACCTCCGCCCAGCTCACCGGGAGTTCGTCGCTGGACGCCGACCAGGAGGCGTACTTCGAGTCCCGCATCCGGACCGACAGCCCGCGTGAGGTCGGCGCGTGGGTGCCGGAGTGGGCGAAGTCCTTGAGGGCCTCGGGCGACTCCCAGGCGGAGAGCGTCCAGAAGGTCCGCTTCAAGGGCTCCGCCTTCAGGGAGGCGCCGTACGCTCCGGGCGCGCTCCCGACCTGCCGCCACACGCCCGGCGTGCGCGCCAGGAACTTCAGCGCTTCCCACAGGGTGCGGGTCTCGAAGCGGGAGGCGAAGACGTGCACCTCGGTGGCCCGAGGGGGCTGGTTCGGCACGGTCCAGGGCAAGGTGGGCATGTCGTGCTCCTTAGGTGTGCGTGCGTTCCGTGTGGGGGTGGTGCTCGCTCCTGCGTCTGCTGCGCTGCTGTGCTGCTGCCTCTGGGGCGTTGTTGCTTCTGGTGCGTTGTTGCTTCTGCTGCGCTGTTGCTTTTGTGGCTTCGTTACCTCTGGGGCTTCATGGCTTCTGCGGCTGCTGCGGCTTCTGTGGCTTCTGTTGCTTCCGCTGCTTCCGTGCGCGGTTCAGAGAGGGGTCGGCGGCGCCGTCGTGGCGAGCGCAGGTTCCGCGGCCGGTTCCGTCGCCGGTGCGGTCGAGGGGCCTCCGTCACCGGTCCGTCGGCGGGACGGGATCACCAGCGCGGCGACGCCGCCGAGGGCCACCACTCCGGCGCCCGCGGCGACCGCGGGCCGCAGTCCGTCGACGAAGGACTGCGCGGACTCGTAGCCGCCCTGCGCCGCGAAGATCGACGCCATGACGGCGATGCCGAGCGCACCGCCCACCTCGCGCAGGGCGTTGTTGGCGCCGGAGGCGATTCCCTGCTCCTTGGCGGCCACGCTGGACATCACCAGCGCGGAGGCGGGGGCGAAGTACAGAGCCATGCCGATCCCGCTGATGATCAGGCCGGGCAGCTGGATGCCGTAGGAGGCGTCGGCCGTGATCACGGCGGCGAGGTAGCCGAGGCCGGCCGCCTGGAGGAAGAGACCGGCCGCGACGACCGGCCGCCCTCCGATCCGGTCCGAGAGGATGCCGGCGACCGGTGCGACCAGCATCGGCATGCCGGTCCAGGGCAGCATGCGCAGGCCCGCCCCGGTGGGCGTGTAGCCGAGCACGCCCTGCATGTACTGGCTGAGCAGGAAGATCGAGCCGAACATCCCCAGGAACATCAGCAGGCTCGCCGCGTTGACGCCGGAGAAGGCACGGGAGCGGAACAGCCGCATGGGAAGCATGGGGTTCCTGGCGCGGGTGCTGTAGAGGACGAAGCCGACGAGCAGGGCGGTACCGGCGGACAGAGCCGCCAGCACCGCGGCGTCGGTCCAGCCGTCGGCGGGTCCGCGGACCAGGCCGTAGACGATGCCGAAGAGTCCGCCGCTGGCGAGCAGGGTGCCGGGTATGTCGAGCGGGGCACCGGTGCCGTGCGACTCCGCGAGGCGGAGGCGGGCGAGGGGTAGCAGGGCCACGCCCAGCGGAACGTTCAGCCAGAAGATCCACTGCCAGGAGATGTGCTCGGTGAGGCTGCCGCCGACCAGCGGCCCGGAGGCCACGGCGAGCCCGTTGACCGCGCCCCAGATGCCGTACGCCATCCCGCGGCGCTCGGCGGGCACGGCGGCCGTCAGCAGGGTGAGCGTCAGCGGCATCATGATCGCCGCACCCACGCCCTGCGCCGCGCGGGCGGCTATGAGCGAGTCGATACCGGGCGCCATGGCCGCGGCGGCCGATGCGCCGGTGAAGACGGTGATGCCGACGAGGAAGAGCCTGCGGCGTCCGAAGCGGTCACCCAGAGCCGCTCCGGTCATCAGGAGGACGGCGAAGGTGAGCGTGTAGGCGCTCACTGTCCACTCAAGGTCGTGCAGCCCCCCGCCCAGGTCCTCGCGGATGGAGGGCAGGGCCGTGGTGACGACGAGATTGTCCAGGGCCGCCATGAAACCGGCGACGCTGGTGATGACGAGGGCCCAGACTGTGCCCCCGCGACGTGCCTTCTGCTGTGACATCTCTCCCCCAGAGGGCGTGCAGTGCTTGCGATCAAGCGGTTAGTAATTGATGACTAACTTTCAGGGCCTTACGGCCACGCAAGCCCGGGCACGCACTGCGCGTCCGGGTCACCCCCACCTGCTCACGTGTCTTCCTCCGCGGACCGGACGGACCGGGCGTGCTTGATCCGCGCCGAGTCGTAGAGTCCGTCCCAGACCCGATGCTCGGGCGGGAACCCCATGCCGGCCAGGGTGTTGATGAGCATGCCGGACGCCATGAAGGCCGTCGTCCCGGCGACGTCGCCACCCAGGGGCAGATGTACGGCGTCCCAGAGTTCCAGCCAGCCCCTGCGGACCATCTCGCCGAACTCGTGTTCCCCCGCCGCCTCCGCCGCCGCGACCGCGACGTACACCTGCAACTGCATCTGGAGCTTCTCGGGCTGCTCGGAGATCAGTCGCGCATAGGCGTCGGCCATGGCGTGCAGGGCCTCTTCGCCGTGCAGACCCTCGGACGCCGCCTCGAACACCTTGCGCGTGTCCTGCAGGCAGCGCTCCGCCACCGCGAGGAAGATCGCTTTCTTGCCCGGGAAGAGCCGGAAGAGGTACGGCTGAGACACACCCACCCGCTTGGCGATGTCTTCCGTGGACGTGCCGTAGTAGCCGCCCCGGGCGAACTCGCTCGTCGCCGCCCGGATGACACTCTCGCGCCGCTCTTCCGCGCTCATCCTGACCATGAGGCAAAAGTTAGTACTCAATCACTTACTTCGTCAAGGTGTCTTCTGAAGTGCGGTGGCGAGACGGCGGCGGCGCAGCGGTAAGGGGTGTTCTCCAGGGAGGACGCCCCTTACCGCCATCTCTTTCCGAGAGGACCCCGCGCGGGCCGAATCGGTCAGTCCGGTCGGCGGGACGGGTCAGGCCAGTCGGCAGGACCGGTCAGTCCGGTCGCAGGACCGGTCAGGCCAGTCGGCAAGACCGGTCAGGCCAGTAGCAGGACCGGTCAGGCCAGTAGCAGGACCGGTCAGGCCAGTCGCACGACGGCCCGGGACATGCCGAGGACCTTCTGGCCTGCGCTGGTGGCCGTGAGGTCGACGCGGACGGTGCGGTCGTCGAGCTTGGCCGCCACCTTGCCCCTGACCTCGATCACGGCCCCCTGGTCGTCGTTCGGAACGACGACGGGCCTGGTGAAGCGGACTCCGTACTCCACGACCGCGCCCGGATCACCGACCCAGTCGGTGACCACGCGGATCGCCTCGGCCATGGTGAACATGCCGTGCGCGATGACGTCCGGCAGGCCCACCTCCTTGGCGAACTTCTCGTTCCAGTGGATCGGGTTGAAGTCACCGGAGGCGCCCGCGTACCGCACGAGCCGGGCCCGGTCCACCGGGAAGCTCCGCGCGGGCAGCTCGGTGCCCACCTCGACGTCGTCGTACGCGACCTTCGCCTTCACGGGCTGCGTCATGGAATGCTCACGCCTCCTCGGCCGCACGGGCCACAAGCTTGGTCCAGGCGGTCACGACGTGCTCGCCCGCCTCGTCATGGACCTCACCACGGATGTCCAGGATGTCGTTGCCCGCCATCGACTTGACCGCCTCGATCGTCGAGGTGACCGTGAGCCGGTCGCCGGCCCGCACCGGACGGACGTAGGCGAACTTCTGGTCGCCGTGCACCACCCGGCCGTAGTCCAGCCCGAGCTGCGGATCCTCGATGACCCGACCCGCCGCCCTGAAAGTGATCGAGAACACGAACGTCGGCGGCGCGATCACGTCCGGATGGCCGAGCGTCTTCGCCGCCTCCGCATCGGTGTACGCCGGGTTGGTGTCCCCCACCGCCTCCGCGAACTCACGGATCTTCTCCCGGCCCACCTCATAGGGCTCGGTGGGCGGATAGGTCCGCCCCACGAACGACTGGTCGAGCGCCATGGGCTCGCAACCTCCTGCTACTGCTCTTCGTGGCTGTGGCGACTAGCTCTTGTGACGACGAGTTCCTGCGACAACGAGGGCTTGCGCCGGCATGAGCCTGCGCCGGCAAGGGCCGGTGACGGCAAGGGCCGGTGACAACGACACGAGGCCGCCCCCAAGCTTCGGGGACGGCCTCGTGTACGAGCCTGTTCTATCGCGTCTCGCGGTGCGCGGTGTGCGCGTTGCAACGCGGGCAGTGCTTCTTCATCTCCATTCGGTCCGGGTTGTTACGCCGGTTCTTCTTGGTGATGTAGTTCCGCTCCTTGCACTCCACGCAGGCCAGCGTGATCTTCGGGCGGACGTCGGTGGCAGCCACGTGAGTGCTCCTTGACGAACGGATTGATGGTATTAACGCAGGAAGAGTAGCCGATCGAAGGACCGACCCCGCAATCGGCTACTGAAAGTAGCGGTGACCGGACTTGAACCGGTGACACAGCGATTATGAGCCGCTTGCTCTACCGACTGAGCTACACCGCTGTGATGCGATCGGCCCCGCCTCGCGACGGGAACCTCTCACACCAGAGCCCCAAAACGGAATCGAACCGTTGACCTTCTCCTTACCATGGAGACGCTCTGCCGACTGAGCTATTGGGGCGAGCGATGAAGACATTACACGGTCGCCCGCCGTTCGCCCAAATCCGTTTCGCCGCCCCTGTCCCGTACCGTCCCGACCGCTGTGGGAAGGGCGGACGGCACCGGTACGACTATTGCGCTCCTCCGCGCCACGGGCTGATCACCGTCCTAGGCTCGACTCACTCTGCGTGATCTTGCGTCCCCCACTGCGCAGCCCCGAGCCCAGAGGAGCGCGATGCCCGACAGTCAGCCGCAGCCGCCCCACTCGCCCTCCCCCTCGGACCCCGCCGGCCGCGGTTCGCTTCTGCTCTCCGGGGCGCGGCTCACCGACGGCCGGACCGTGGACGTACGGCTCTGCGGCGGGCGCATCGAGGCGGTCGGCACGGCCGGAAGCCTGACCCCGGGCCGCCCGCTCCGCAGCCTGACCCCGGGCCGGACACCCGACCCCGGTACCCGCCTGGACCTCGGCGGATACCTGCTCCTCCCCGCTCCCGCCGATCCTCACGTCCACGCCGACACGGCACTCACGGCCGACGTCCCGGGGCCCGTCTCCTACGACCCCGAGGACATCCGGCGACGGGCCACCGAGGCCGCCCTGCTCCAGTTGGGACACGGCGCCACCGCGCTGCGGGCGCACGTGCGGGTGGGTGACGTACCGGGACTGGGTGCGCTGACCGCCGTACTGCGGGCCCGGCGCTCGCTGCGCGGGCTCACCGAACTGACCGCGGTGGCGATGCCGAGGGTACTGACCGGGGTGGCCGGTGCCGACGGGCTGGCAATGCTGCGGGACGCGGTCAAGATGGGCGCGGACGTGGTGGGCGGGTGCCCGGACCTGGACCCCGATCCGACGGGCTACGTGGAGGCGGTCCTGGAGGTCGCCGCGGAGCACGGCTGCCCGGTCGACCTGCACACGGACGCCGCCGATCCGGCGCGGCTGGCCCGTCTGGCGGCGATGGCGGGCGGGCTGCGCCCCGGGGTGGCACTCGGTCCCTGCGACGGCCTGGCCCGGCTGCCCGCCGAGGTGGTCTCCCGGGCCGCGGACCAGCTCGCGGCGGCCGGAGTGACGGTGGTCTGCCTGCCACAGGGCGCCTGCGGGGCGGTGGACCACCCCGACGGCACGGTTCCGGTACGGCTGTTGCGGGCGGCCGGGGTGCGGGTCGCGGCTGGGAGCGGTGCGCTGCGGGACGTGTCCAACCCGGTGGGGCGCGGCGACCCCTTGGAGGCGGCGTATCTGCTGGCCTCGCGCCACGGGCTGCGTCCCGAGGACGCGTTCGACGCGGTGAGCGCGGCGGCACGGGCGGCCCTCGGCCTGCCCGAGGTACGGGTGGAGGCGGGCTTCCCGGCCGAGCTCGTCGCCGTACGCGGGGACCGGCTGGCGGGCGCGCTGTCGCTGGCGTACAGCCGGATCGTGGTGCACCGAGGGCGCGTGGTGGCACGGACCAGTGCGGTACGGGAGTACGGCGACTCGACCGCCGCGACGGACCTGGGGCTGCCCCGGCAGGGGCGCGGCGGGCGAGAACGCCGCGACGGGCGCGGCAGCTGCGGGGACATGGCCTGAGGCAGCGGCTGGCCTGGTCGGTCCGGGCCGTCCGGCCGGCCTGCCTGCTTCATCTGGTCCGGCCTGTCCGGCCCAGCTTGGTCTGGTCTGGTCTGGTTTCTTTGGGCAGCGTGGGCCGCCCGCAGCGGGGCGGGCTCGGGGCGGGCCGGGACGGCCCGGGACTTACGCAGCGTGCTCGCACGGACCGTCTCCCTGATCCGGGCCGGCGGCGAGCGGTGAAGCGGCGTGGTGCGGGCGGTCGAAGTCGGGCGGCGCGGGCGTCGAAGTCGTGCGGCGCGGGCCGCCGTCGGGGCGTACGGTCGAAGACATGCGCATTGTCATCGCTGGTGGTCATGGTCAGATCGCGCTGCGGCTGGAGCGGTTGCTCGCCGCGCGCGATGACGAGGTGGCGGGCATCATCCGCAAGGCCGAGCAGGCCGACGACCTGCGTGCGGCCGGCGCCGAACCGGTCGTGCTGGACCTGGAGTCGGCCTCGGTCGAGGAGGTGGCGGAGCGGCTGCGGGGCGCGGACGCGGCGGTCTTCGCGGCGGGGTCCGGCCCCGGGAGCGGGGCGGCCCGCAAGGACACGGTGGACAAGGCGGCCGCGGTCCTCTTCGCGGACGCGGCGGTCCGGGCCGGTGTACGGCGGTTCCTGATCGTGTCGTCCATGGGCGCCGACCCACGGCACCAGGGGGACGACGTCTTCGACGTCTACCTGCGCGCCAAGGGCGAGGCCGACGCCTACGTCAGCTCGCTGAACGCCCTCGCCTGGACGATCCTGCGCCCGGGCGCCCTGACGGACGACGCGGGCACGGGCCTCGTACGCCTGGAGGCGCACACCGGCCGTGGCCCCGTTCCGCGCGACGACGTCGCCGCCGTCCTGGCGGAACTGGTCGACACGCCGGCCGCGAGCGGCCTGGCGCTGGAGCTGATCAGCGGTTCGACGCCTGCCTCGGTGGCGGTGAAGTCGGTGGCCGGGAACTGAGGGCGGCGCGGGACGCGAACCGTCGGGGCAGACGGTCAGAACAAGGGCAGCTGTCCGGGGAAATCAGGGACCACGTATCCGTCCAGGGACGGCTGCGCCGCGCCGAGTTGCGCCGGCCGACGCGAACCCGGACAGGACACGAGCTCACCGCTCCCCCGTGCACCGGGCGGGTCATGGCGCGCGTACCGACCCGCGACGACGGCGATCTCGCGACGGCACTCGGGGCAGGTTCTGCGACGGGAGGACGAGGCCATGGCTCCAGTCTGCCGCCCTAGGCGCGACCCCGAAGCCGGGACCCACGGGGCGTCCTCTTCCGGGATGCCACATGCCGACATACGACGGCATAGGACGAAGACCCCCGTGGCCTGCTGTTTACGCAGGTCACGGGGGTCTTCGTTCCCGTGTGGCGGCGCCAGGATTCGAACCTGGGAAGGCTGAGCCGGCAGATTTACAGTCTGCTCCCTTTGGCCGCTCGGGCACACCGCCGGGGTTCGCTGCCCGTCGAACCGCTTTTCGGCGGCGCTCCGGGGCAACGACGTAAACAATACCTGATGTGGAGGGGTGCTTCGCCACCCGATTGATCGCCGCCCGGGGCTCGGCGGGTGGCTAGGCTTGTCCGGATGCGGCCGTGGACCCTGCCGGGCTCGGCGGCCGCCCATGTATGCCGGTACGGACCCGATACGCGGCCCGACACGCACCCAGATGCAAGGAGCCACAGGACATGGCCGACTCCAGTTTCGACATCGTCTCGAAGGTCGAGCGGCAGGAGGTCGACAACGCCCTCAACCAGGCCGCCAAGGAGATCTCGCAGCGCTACGACTTCAAGGGCGTGGGCGCCTCGATCTCGTGGTCCGGGGAGAAGATCCTCATGGAGGCCAACTCCGAGGACCGGGTGAGCGCAGTCCTCGACGTCTTCCAGTCCAAGCTGATCAAGCGTGGCATCTCGCTCAAGGCTCTGGACGCGGGCGAGCCCCAGCTCTCCGGCAAGGAGTACAAGATCTTCGCGTCGATCGAGGAGGGCATTTCCCAGGAGAACGCGAAGAAGGTGGCCAAGCTCATCCGCGACGAGGGCCCCAAGGGCGTGAAGGCGCAGGTACAGGGCGAGGAGCTGCGGGTCTCCTCGAAGAGCCGCGACGATCTGCAGACCGTGATCGCCCTGCTGAAGGGCCAGGACTTCGACTTCGCGCTGCAGTTCGTGAACTACCGGTGACCTGCTGAGCCGGCGGCGAAAGGGGGTGGGCACCCGACGGTGCCCGCCCTTCCTCGATCGTGGTCCGCGCGTGGTCAGTCGCGCGAGTTGCCGAACAGGAGCCGGTAGGCGACCAGGAGCACCAGGGAACCGCCGATCGCGGCCGCCCAGGTGGCGCCGTCGTAGAAATCCTTGCTGATCGGGTGGTCCAGCCAGCGGGCCGATATCCAGCCGCCGATGAACGCACCCGCGATGCCGATGAGGGTGGTTCCGATGAACCCTCCGGGGTCGCGGCCCGGCAGCAGGAACTTGGCGATGGCTCCGGCCAACAGTCCGAGGATGATCCAGCTGATGACGGTCATGCCGTGACCCTGCCCTTTCTCGCTGTGCCCGCACTGTCCCAGTGCTGTGGGCTCGTTCCTCGGCGGTGTTCATGTCCTCTTGGTGGAGAGGACGTTCCGACCACGCCCGATGGTTGCGGTGATCAGTATGGTGCGACCCATGACACCTGCGGAATCGGAGCTGCGGCGCACTTTGGGTCTGGGCGACGCCGTCGTCGTGGGACTCGGCTCCATGATCGGCGCCGGGGTCTTCGCCGCGCTGGCACCTGCGGCGCGTGCCGCAGGGTCGGGGCTGCTCCTCGCCCTCGCCGTGGCAGCCGCCGTCGCCTACTGCAACGCCATGTCGTCGGCCCGGCTGGCCGCCCGGTACCCGGCCTCGGGCGGTACGTACGTCTATGGACGTGAGCGGCTCGGGGAGTTCTGGGGATATCTCGCGGGCTGGTCGTTCGTCGTCGGGAAGACGGCCTCCTGTGCTGCCATGGCGCTCACCGTGGGCGCGTACGTCTGGCCGGAGCAGGCGCACGTCGTGGCGGTGGCGGCCGTGGTGGCACTGACCGCGGTGAACTACGGCGGGATACAGAAGTCGGCCTGGCTGACGCGGGTGATCGTGGCGGTGGTCCTCGCTGTCCTCGCTTCCGTGGTGGTGGTGTGTCTGGGGTCGGCACGGGCCGGCACCGAGCGGTTGGACGTCGGCCTGTCGGGCGGTCCCGGCGGGATTCTGCAGGCTGCCGGCCTGCTGTTCTTCGCGTTCGCGGGGTACGCGCGCGTGGCGACCCTCGGTGAGGAGGTGCGGGACCCGCGGCGCACGATTCCACGCGCTGTCCCGCTGGCTCTGGGCTTCACGCTGGCGGTGTACGGGTGTGTGGCGGTGGCTGTCCTTTCCGTGCTGGGCCCGAGCGGTCTGGGGCAGGCGACGGCGCCACTGGCCGACGCGGTGCGGGCGGCCGGTCTGCCGGGGCTGGCGCCGGTCGTGCGGGTGGGTGCCGCCGTGGCCGCGCTGGGCTCCCTGCTGGCGCTGATCCTGGGGGTTTCACGGACGACGCTGGCCATGGCCCGGGACCGTCATCTGCCCCGGGTGCTGGCGGCGGTGCATCCGCGTTCCCGGGTGCCGCACCGGGCGGAGCTGGCCGTGGGCGCGGTGGTCGCGGTCCTGGCGGCGACGGTGGACGTACGCGGGGCGATCGGTTTCTCCTCCTTCGGTGTGCTGGCGTACTACGCCGTGGCCAACGCCTCGGCCTGGACGCTCGATCCGTCGAGGGCATCGCTGGTCGTGCCGACGCTGGGGCTGGTCGGTTGTGTGGTGCTCGCGTTCTCGCTTCCGGCGGTCTCGGTCGTCGTGGGCGTGGGTGTCCTGGCGGTGGGTGTGGTGGCTTACGGGGTGCGGGGGCAGCAGGTCCCGCGGTAGGCGGCGGGGGGCCGCGCGGCGACGCCCGGCCGCTCGCCGGCGCCTCTCGTCCCCGGACGGGAGTGGTTCGGTCCGGTTTGCCTCAGGACGCCCGTGCGGACGGCGTATCCGTCTTACGGGGCCGTCTACCGGTGCGCGGGGGGAAGTCGGCCCACGCGGTCGGCTCCGGGCCCTCGTTGGCTTCCTCGTACCAGTCCGTGCCGTCGCCCCGGACGCGCAGCCAGTCGGGGAGGCTCGGGGCGTCGACGTACCAGACGTGGTCGGCGTCGCCGGCGTTGGGCTCGAAGAGGAGGACGGTGGCTTGCGGGGAGCGGCAGTCGACGCACGCGTACATCGCGCGCAGCCCCAGTGGGATATCGGCAGGACGCCCTCGGGCCAGGGCCGGTCGGAGGACTTCACGCCGCTCTCGCGGTTGGCGAGGTACTGGGTGACGGCGGCGGGCTCGCTGGACGGTGGGCTGTCGAGCAGGGACAACAGCCCGTACTCCGGACCGAGTCTGCCGTCTCCTCCGCGCAGGTACAGCTCGGCGAGCAGCGAGGGGAAGGAGAAGCCGAGGGCCTCCGCCTCCGCGCGGGCAGGCGTGGCCACGGGCTCGGGCTCGGGCTCGGGCTCGGGCTCGGGCTCGGGCTCGGGCTCGGGCTCGGGCTCGGGCTCGGGCTCGGGCTCGGGCTGGGAAGCCCAGCCCCATGGGCGGGTGTTCCGCGCTTTGACGGCCACCCGGTCCAGCAACTGCTCGATCTCGGACATGGCTTCATGATGCAGGCCCCCACTGACACCCGGCCGGGCCTGTGGACAACCTGGAAGTTGTGGACAACGAGAGTCCTTGAGGGCTCCTACCAGCCGGTGCGCTGCGTCGTTCCGGCCGTGAACGGCTGGTCCGTGCGCACGATCTCGCGCCCCAGGGGGAGCAGTGAGACGGGGATCAGCTTGAAGTTGGCGATGCCGAGCGGGATGCCGATGATCGTGACGCACAGCGCGATGCCGGTCACGATGTGGCCGAGGGCCAGCCACCAGCCCGCGAGGAGGAGCCACAGCACGTTTCCGATGCAGGAGGGGGCTCCGGCGTCGCGGCGCTCGACCGCCGTGTACCCGAAGGGCCACAGGGCGTAGACACCGATGCGGAAGGCCGCGATGCCGAACGGGATGCCGATAATCGTGATGCACAGCAGCGCGCCGGCGAACAGGTAGCCGAGGAACAGCCAGAAGCCGCTGAGCACGAGCCAAATGACGTTGAGGATGGTCTTCACTGCTGACGACCTGCCATCTTTTCGAGTCGGGCGATTCGCTCCGCCATCGGCGGGTGGGTGGAGAACATCTTCGAGAGCCCCCGCTCAGGACGGAAGGGATTGGCGATCATCATGTGGCTGGCGGTCTCGATCCTGGGCTCCTGGGGGAGCGGAAGCCGCTTGGTGCCCAGTTCCAGTTTGCGCAGAGCGCCGGCCAGCGCGAGCGGGTCACCGGTGAGCTGGGCGCCGGCAGCGTCGGCCTCGTACTCCCTGGAGCGGCTGATCGCCAGTTGGATGACCGTGGCCGCGAGCGGTCCGAGAAGCATGATGAGGAGCAGGCCCAGCAGACCGGGTCCGTCATCGTCGCTGGACCGTCCGAAGGGGATCAGCCAGGCGAAGTTGACCAGGAACATGATCACGGAGGCGAGGGCGCCGGCGACGGAGGAGATCAGGATGTCGCGGTTGTAGACGTGGCTGAGTTCGTGCCCGATGACCCCGCGCAGCTCGCGCTCGTCGAGCAGGCGCATGATGCCTTCGGTGCAGCACACGGCCGCGTTGCGCGGGTTGCGGCCGGTCGCGAAGGCGTTGGGCGCCTCCGTCGGTGAGATGTACAGGCGCGGCATCGGCTGGCGGGCCTGGGTGGAGAGCTCGCGGATCATGCGGTACAACGCCGGGGCCTCGAACTCGCTGACCGGGCGGGCGCGCATCGCACGCAGGGCGAGCTTGTCGCTGTTCCAGTACGCGTACGCGTTGGTGCCCAGGGCGACGAGGACGGCGACGACGAGCCCCGCTCGGCCGAAGAAGCTGCCGATGACGATGATGAGTGCGGACAGTCCCCCGAGGAGTACTGCGGTCCTGAGCCCGTTGTGCCGGCGGTGCACGGTACGCCCTCCAAGTGGTGCAGCAGGGGAACCCTTCGCTTGCTTGGTCTCGCTCGCTGTGGTTGCTTCCTGGTCTCCGGTGCCACCGGTGCCGTGGCGGCACGTCCAGTGGACCCTTCCCTACTGGTCAACGCCAGGCGAGGGCCGCCAGTTCCCCGACGCCCAGCAGGGCGCGCGTGGTCGGTACGGATGACGGCCGCAGCGGGTGGCACGCGCGCGGGGGGGCCGGGGGCCGCCCGCACGTGTGCCTGCGCGGGGTGCTTCAGAAGAGCCCGGTGTCGGTGAAGCGCAGGATCAGCTGGGGCGCTCCGGAGAGGGCGACGGCGAGGACGGCGGTCACGGCGAGCGCGGCCGTGAGGGGGGCGGGAACGCGGTGTCCGACGGCCGCGTCCTCGGGCGACCGGAACAGCAGAGCCGTCCATTGGAGGTAGTAGTAGAGCGCGATCACGACGTTGACGGTCATGACGACGGCCAGCCAGCCGAGTCCGGCGTCGACGGCCGCGGAGAACACCGTGACCTTGGCGAAGAGGCCGATGATGCCGGGCGGCAGCCCGGCGAGGCAGAGCAGGAAGAACGCCAGGAGGAGAGCGGTGAGGGGATTGGCGGCGTACAGGCCGCGGTAGTCGGCCACGCGGTTCAGGGACCGCCTGCGGCCCACGAGTGCGGCCACCGCGAAGGCGCCGAGGTTCACCGCGCCGTACATGAGCGCGTAGGCGACGGTGGAGCCGATCGAGCGTTCGGGGTCGTCGGAGTACGCTGCGGCGGCGATCGGCACCAGGAGGTAGCCCGCCTGGCCGACGGACGACCAGGCGAGCAGGCGTACCGCGCTGTACGCGCGCGTGGCCCGCTGCCGGAGGGCACCTACGTTGCCGACGGTCATGGTGAGCGCGGCCAGCACCGCGAGGGCGGGGCCCCAGACGTCGGCGTAGGACGGGAGCGCCACGACGGTGACGAGGATGAGGCCGGAGAAGCCGACCGCTTTGCCGACCACGGACAGATAGGCCGCGATCGGCAGGGGTGCGCCCACGTAGGTGTCGGGCACCCAGAAGTGGAAGGGCACGGCGGCCGTCTTGAAGGCGAAGCCGACGAGGGTGAGGACGACGCCGGTCTGGGCGAGGGTGGTGAGCTGCCCGTCGACGTACTGGATGCGGTCGGCCACCTGGGTGAGGTGGAGAGTGCCGGTGGTGGCGTACACGAAGCTGATGCCCATGAGACCGACTGCGGTCGCGGTGACCGAGGACAGGAAGAACTTGAGCGCCGCTTCCGAGGATCTGCGGTCGCCCTGCCGGAGGCCGACGAGGGCGAAGGCGGGCAGGGAAGCGACCTCCAGGGCGACGATGAGCGTGGCGAGGTCGCGGGAGGCGGGCAGGAGCGCTGCGCCGGCCGCGGAGGAGAGCAGCAGGAACCAGTACTCGCCCTCGGGCAGTCCCCGGTCGGCGTCCTTCACGGCGGTGACGGACAGGAGGGCGGTGAGGAGGGCGCCGCCGAGCACCAGGAACTGGATGGCAAGGGTGAAGGTGTCGGCGGTGTAGCTGCAGGTGCCGGGCTCGCCGGTCAGGCAGAACGTCGAGCGGCCGTCATTCACCAGGGGCAGCAGCATGAGGGCGGAGGCGGCGAGTCCGGCGACCGAGATCCAGCCGAGCAGGGACGTGCGGGCGTCCTTGACGAACAGGTCCGTGACGAGGACGACGAGTCCGACGACCGCCGTGATGGTGGGCGGCGCGATGGCGAGCCAGTCGACGGACTGGACGAGGTTCTGGGCCAGTGGCTGCACCGGGCTCTGGGCCAGTGGCTGAGACAGGGCCTCGGCGAGAGGCTGGGCCGGGAAGCTCATCGGGTGCCTCCTGAGAGGAGCTGCTGCACGGCCGGATCGGTCAGTCCGAGGAGGGTTCTGGGCCACAGCCCGGCGAGGACGGTGAGGGCGACGAGCGGGGTCCAGGCGGCGAACTCGTACGTGCGCACGTCGGCGAGTTTCGGCGCTTCGTGCGGTACGGCGCCCATGCAGACGCGGCGGACCACGATCAGCATGTACGCGGCGGTCAGCAGGGTGCCGAGGGCGGCGATCGCCATGAAGGTGAGGAACGCGGGGCGGCTGAGGTCGTCGTGCGGGTCGAAGGCGCCGAACAGGGCGAGCATCTCGCCCCAGAACCCGGCCAGGCCCGGCAGGCCCAGAGAGGCGACCGCGGCGAAGGCGAGCAGGCCCCCGAGGTGCGGCGCCTTGCCGTACAGGGCCGCTCCGGTCTCCCTGGCGAGGGTGTCGAGGTCGGTGGTTCCGGTGCGGTCCTTGAGCGCGCCGACCACGAAGAAGAGCAGACCGGTGATGAGGCCGTGGGCGATGTTGGCGAACAGGGCGCCGTTCACGCCGGTCGGGGTCATGGTCGCGACGCCGAGCAGGACGAAGCCCATGTGGCCGACGGAGGAGTAGGCGATGAGGCGCTTGAGGTCGCCCTTCGCGCCTCTTCTGGCGAGGGCCAGGCAGGCCAGCGAGCCGTAGATGATGCCGACCACGGCGAAGGCCGCGAGGTACGGCGCGAAGACGCGGAAGCCGTCCGGCGCGGCCGGAAGCAGAATGCGGACCATCCCGTACGTACCCATCTTCAGCAGGACGCCGGCCAGCAGGACCGAGCCGACGGTCGGCGCGGCGGTGTGGGCGTCGGGCAGCCAGCTGTGCAGCGGCCACATCGGAGTCTTGACCGCGAGCCCGATCCCGATCGCCAGAACTGCGGTGACCTGCACGGATGTGGTCAGCGACCGACCGTTGTCAGTGGCGAGTGCCACCATGTCGAATGTGCCCGCCGTGATTCCGATCAGGAGCAGGCCGAGCAGCATGACGACGGAGCCGAGGAGCGTGAAGAGGATGAACTTCCAGGCGGCCGCGGTCCGTTCCTCGCCGTCCCAGCGGGCGATGAGGAAGTACATCGGGATGAGGACCATCTCGAAGGCGAGGAAGAACAGGATCAGATCGAGGACGGCGAAGGTCGCGAGGGTGCCGGACTCCAGCACGAGCAGCAGCGCGACGAAGGCCTTCGGGCCGGCGCCCGTGGCCCGCGGCGTCGGTCGCTCGTGGTGCCGCTTGAAGTACGTGTAGAGCGCGCAGAGGAAGGTCAGCAGCGCGGTCAGGACCAGGAGGGGGAGGGAGATGCCGTCGATGCCGAGGTGGATGCGCACGTCGAGTGCCGGGATCCAGCTGATGTCCGTGCTGGCCTGCATCTTCGACGGATGGTCGTGGTCGAAGCCGAGCACGAGGACGACCGCCGCGACGAGGACGGCGCCGGTGACGGTGACGCCGTGCCGGAGTACGGCCTGCTCGGGGGAGTTTCCCTTCAGCCCGGGCGGGGCCGGCAGAAGAGCGGCGGCGGCGCCTACGAGCGGACCTACGACGAGGAACGCGAGAAGGAACTGCATCACGGACTCGTTGATATCGATCACGCCTGCTCACGCTCCCGTGGCGACGAGGACGGCGGCGACCGCGAGGACGACGGTGCCGGCGAGCAGCGCGCTCACATAGGTCTGCACATTGCCGGTCTGGGCACGACGCACGGCGGCCCCGAGCAAGCGGGGCAGGGCGCCCGCCCCGCGTACGTAGGTGTCGACGACCTCGCGGTCGAGGAACCGGACGAGACTCGCTCCGGCCTGGACCGGGCGGACGAAGAGGGTCGTGTACACCGCGTCCAGATGGAAACCGGCGGCCGCGTGCCGGTGCACCGGGCCCAGGAGAAGCCGTCCCGGGTCCGACGGGTCGGGCGCGGAGGCGATGTTTCCGTAGGCGGGCCGGTGACTGGCGATGGCCTCGGCCTCCACCAGGGCGGCGTCGCCCTCGGGGTGGGCCGCGACCGCGCCCAGCGGGGCGCGGGCCGGGATCGCCGTGGTGTGTCGCCAGGCGGCGTAGGTGACGATGCCGCCGACCAGGGCCACGCCCGTACCGAGCACCGAGGTGGTGGGGGTCGGGGCGAGGTCGTGGCCGTCGAACCAGTCGGGCAGCAGGCGGAAGGCGAGCCCGCCGAGGGCGAGGGAGGGGATGGCGAGCACCCAGAGCACGGCGTTCATGACCACCGGCTGCCTGCCGTGGTCGGGGGCTTGGGCGCCCCGTCCGCGGAAGGCCAGTAGCCACAGTCGCGTCGCGTAGGCGGCGGTGAGCAGGGCCGTGATCAGACCGGCGACGAGGACGGTCCAGCCGGCGGCGCCGGGTGCGTGCTCGGTGTGGCCGGTGGCGACGTGCTCCGCGACGCCGAGGACGGACTCCTTGGAGAAGAAGCCGCTGAAGGGCGGGATCGCGGCGAGTGCGAGCAGCGCCACGGTCGTCGTCCAGTAGGCGTCCGGGACGCGTTCGCGCAGGTCCCGCATGCGGGACATGGCGGCCAGCGAGTTGGTGCCGGCGGCGTGGATGACCACTCCGGCGGCGAGGAACAGCAGCGCCTTGAAGGCGCCGTGCGCAAGGAGGTGGAAGACGGCGGCACCGCGGTCGCCCGCGGCGAGGGCGCCGGTCATGTAGCCGAGCTGCCCGATCGTCGAGTAGGCGAGGACGCGCTTGATGTCGTCCTGGGCGAGGGCGGCGAGCGCGGAGCCGACCATCGTGACGGCGGCCATGACGGCGAGGACGACCATCGCGGCGCGTGAGGCCTCGAAGAGCGGAAGGAGCCGGGCGACGAAGTACACACCGGCGGCGACCATCGTCGCGGCGTGGATCAGCGCGGAGACGGGTGTCGGGCCCGCCATCGCGTCGGGGAGCCAGGTGTGCAGCGGGAACTGCGCCGACTTGCCCGCCACACCGGCCAGGAGCAGCAGGGCGATCAGCGTCGGGTGGCCGAGCGATCCGTCGGCCACCGCACCGAGGACCCGGGTGATGCGGAAGGAGCCGGCCTCGGTGGCCAGGGCCAGCAGACCGATCAGGAAGGGGACGTCACCGAGCTTGGTCACCAGGAATGCCTTGAGGGAGGCGGCGCGCGCCTCCGGGGTCTCCCAGTAGTGGCCGACCAGGAAGTACGAGCAGATGCCCATGATCTCCCAGCCGACCAGCAGCACCATCAGGTCGCCGGAGTAGACGACGAGGAACATGGCGGAGGTGAACAGGGAGACGAGGGCCGCGTACGAGGCGTAGCGCGGATCGTCGCGGAGGTAGCCCGTCGAGTAGATCTGCACGCAGGTGGCGACGCAGCCGACCAGGACGGCGACGAGGGCGGCGAAGCCGTCGATGTGCAGGGCGAGTTCGACGGGGACCGAGCCGGTGGGTGTCAGCTCCGTGACGGCGTCGACGGCGCGGTCACCGCCCTGGCGGGCCGCGACGAGGGCGGCGAGGACGAGGGCAGCCAGCGTCGGCAGTACGGCGAGGGGGCGGACGAATCCGGGCCCCGATCGGCCGAGCAGGAATCCGGCGGCTGCCCCGAGGAAGGGAAGGAGGGGGACGAGGACGGCGAGGTTGGTGGTGGTCACGCGGTGGCCTCAGCCTTCTCGGCGGCCGTCCCGGTCGCGGGGGTGTCGGTGTCGGGGCCGTCCGATTCGTGGCCCTCGGCGGTGTCGCGGAGTTGGTCGATGTCCGAGGTGCCGCGGTTGCGGTGGACGGCGAGGACGATCGCCAGGCCGATACCGATCTCGGCGGCCGCGATGGCGATCGTGAAGAGGGTCAGGGCCTGGCCGGAGTGCAGGGTCTCCTCGGCGGCCTTGCTGAGCCAGACGTCGAAGGCGACCAGGTTGAGGTTGACGGCGTTGAGCATCAGCTCGACCGACATCAGGACCAGGATCGCGTTGCGGCGGGCGAGGACGCCGTAGAGGCCCGTGCAGAAAAGCAGGGCGGCGAGGACGGCCGGATAGGCGAGGTGCATCAGCGGACACCATCCTTGCCGGGACCGTCAGGGGTGCTCGTGTCGGTCCGGGGCGGGCCGGTCCGTGGCGTGCCGGTCCGTGCGGCCTCGGGCTTGGGAGCCTCCGGCTGGGGGGCTTCGGGCTGGGGTGCCTCCGGCTGGGGTGCCGCGCTCGGGCGGTCGGCCTCGGCCTTGCGGGACAGGACGATGGCGCCGACCAGGGCGGCCAGGAGGAGGACGGAGAGGGCCTCGAAGGGGAGGACCCAGTGCTGGAAGAGGCTCGCTCCGGTGACGGCGGTGGAGCCGGCGGCCGGACCTTCCAGGTCGATCCACGTGGTGCGGAAGGCGTCGACGACCACCCACACCAGGGCCGCGGCGGAGGCCACGGCCACGGTGAGGGCGGCCCAGCGGTTGCCTGAGTCCGCGTCCGGAGACCGGCCGATCGGCGCCCTGGTGAGCATCAGGCCGAACAGGATGAGGACGACGACGGCGCCGACATAGATGAGGACTTGGACCCAGGCGATGAACTCGGCTGTGAGCAGGAGGTACTCGACGGCGAGACCACCGAGGGCCACCACCAGACACAGCGCGGCGTGCACGAGCTGGCGGGTGGTGACGGTGGCGACGGCGGCCCCCAGGGCGACCAGGCCGACGAGGAGGAAGGCGATCTCGACGCCGGTCGGGGAGAGGAAACCGTGGGTTCCGGCGGCGGTCGTCGTGGGGTGCGCGTACGCGGTGAGGTGGCCGGCGGTCGATGCGAAGGTCATTCCCGGCCCCCCTGCCCGGGCTGGTCCGTCTGCTGCTGCGCGGCCAGTTTGTCGGCGGCCTTACGGGCTGCGGCGAGCTCCTTGGGTTCCTCCGCGCCGGGGTCGAGGGCGGGCGGGGCCGGGACGGTCCACATCCACTCGCGGAGCTTGTCGCGCTCGTGGGTGAGGTCGCGGATGTCGGTCTCGGCGTACTCGAACTCGGGGGACCAGAACAGGGCGTCGAAAGGACAGACCTCGATGCAGATACCGCAGTACATGCACAGGGCGAAGTCGATGGCGAAACGGTCGAGGACGTTGCGGCTGCGGTCACGCCCGCCGGGGGTCGCCGCCGGGACCGTCTCCTTGTGGGAGTCGATGTAGATGCACCAGTCCGGGCACTCGCGGGCGCACAGCATGCAGACCGTGCAGTTCTCCTCGAACAGACCGATCACACCGCGGGTGCGGGGAGGGAGTTCGGGCTGGGCGTCCGGGTACTGCTCGGTGACGGTCTTCCTCGTCATCGTGCGCAGGGTGACGGCCAGGCCCTTGGCCAGACCCGAGCCGGGGATGGGGGGCATGGTTACTGGATCACCACCTTGACGATGCCGGTGAGGGCGATCTGGGCGAGGGAGAGGGGGACGAGAAGCGTCCAGGACAGTTTCTGGAGCTGGTCCTCGCGCAGGCGCGGGTAGGTCACGCGCAGCCAGATCACGACGAAGGCGAGAACGGCCGCCTTCAGCAGGGTCCAGACCCAGCCGAGGCCGTCGGCACCCCAGGGGCCGTGCCAGCCGCCCAGGAAGAGGACGGTGGTCAGACCGCACAGGACGACGATTCCGGCGTACTCGGCGAGGAGGAACAGAGCGAAGCGCAGGCCGGTGTACTCGGTGTAGGCACCGAAGATGATCTCCGAGTCGGCGACCGGCATGTCGAACGGGGGCCGCTGCAGTTCGGCCAGCCCGGCGACGAAGAAGACGATGGCGCCGACGATCTGCCAGGGCAGCCACCACCACTCGAAGGCGTCGAGGATGCCGACGAGGGAGACCGTGCCGGCCGCCATGGCCACGGAGGCGGCGGTCAGCAGCATCGGCAGTTCGTACGCGAGGAGCTGGGCGGCGGTGCGCAGGCCGCCGAGGAGGGAGAACTTGTTGGCGGAGGACCAGCCCGCCATGAGCGAGCCGAGAACGCCCACGCCCATGACGGCGAGGGCGAAGAAGACGCCCGCGTCGACGGCCTGACCCACCGCGCCCTCTCCCGGCCCGACGGGGATGACCAGGAGGACCAGGAGGTACGGCAGCAGGGCCACGGCGGGGGCGAGCTGGAAGATGCGGCGGTCCGCGTCGGCGGGGACCACGTCCTCCTTCTGCGCGAACTTCACGCCGTCCGCGACGAGCTGGGCCCAGCCGTGGAAGCCGCCCGCGTACATCGGGCCCAGGCGGCCCTGCATGTGCGCCATCACCTTGTGCTCGGTCTGGCCCACGATCAGAGGGAAGGCGAGGAAGACGACGAAGACGACCAGGAGGCGCAGGGTGACGTCGAGTACGTCGTTCACCGCGGGCCTCCGGGCGAGTTCGGGGGATGCGGGCGGTTGCGGGGAGTGTCGGTGTCGGTGTCGGTGTCGGTGTCGATGGGAGTGCCGGTGTCGGTGGGAGTGTCGGGCTTCTGGGGGGTGTCCCGCCCCTCGGGAGCATCCAGTTCCTCGGCAGCGTCCGGCTCCGCGGGCTCGGAGGTGCCGGGTCCGCTTCGGGGCGCGGCCTCGGCCGGCTCGTCGAACGCCGGGCGGGCGTGGTGCCACGGGGCGTCCTGGCCGTGCGGTGCCGAGGGCGCGGGCTTCGGGGCCGGTTCCTCGGTGGGCGAGGGGGCGGCGGTGTCGTCGCCGCCCCGGGGAGCGGGACCGGAGCCCGCAGCGTCCGGCCGGCGGCCGGTGTCGGAAGCATCCCGTCGGCTCGCGGAGCCCTGCGCCGCCCTCGGGGTACGCCGGAGGCCGACGGTGCCGTCCCGTCGCCCCTGCCGGTCAGGGCGGTCAGGGTGGTCAGAGCGGTCCCGCTGTGGGTCCGATCCGCCGTCGGTGCCGGGTGACTGTCCAGTCGCCGGGACACCGGGATCGGCGCCGTCCTGCGGTCCGGCGGCCGTCTCGGCGGTGGGCTCGTCCGCCGGACCGGCCGCTCGCTGGGACGCGGAGCCCTGGCTCGCGCTGCGCGACCGCCGCGGCGCCGGTGCGGCCGCGGGCTCCCCGGCCGGGGATGCCTGGCCGACCGAGCCCTCGGCCGCCGTACGGGAGCGGCGCGGAGTGACGGCCGGGGTTCCGGCGTCGGACGCCGTCCGGCCGACGGAGCCCTCGGAGGCCGTACGGGTCGGGCGGGCCGGGCGTTCGCCTGCCGTGCGGGCCGGGCGCTCCACCGCTCCGCCCCGCCCCGCACCGCGTGCCGGGCGGGCCGGAGCGGGGGGCAGCTGGCCCTTCAGCGGGCCCCACTCGTTGGGGTCGGGGACGCCCGGCGGCAGCATCTGGCGGCGACGCGGACCGCCGTGTTCGGACTCGCCGGGCTCCTTGGCTCCCGGCCAGGCCTTGGCGACGCGTGCGGCGAGGACGAAGTCCTTCCGCAGCGGGTGGCCCTCGAAGCCCTCCGGCAGGAGCAGGTGGTCCAGCGCGGGGTGGTCCTCGAACACGACGCCGAACATCTCGTGGGTCTCGCGCTCGTGCCAGGCCGCGCCCGCGTACACCGCGACGGCGGTGGGCAGGACCGGAGCCCCGTGCGGGACCGTCGTACGCAGCAGCAGCCGGCGTACCGGTCCCAGCGCCACGACATGCGCCGCGACGCGGAATCCGGCGCCCGGTTCGTCGACCGCGCTCAGCCAGTCGAAGTACGTGCAGCCCAGCCGATCACGCGCCGTCTCCAGGGCGGTGATCCAGGAAGTGGCCGGCACGTCCACGGTCAGGAGGCCGTAGGACTCCTCCGCCGTGGCCTCCGCGCCGAAGAGTTCGTCGGCGCCGGCGGGCAGCCAGCCGACCGCGGTCATCGGCCCTCCTCCGGATCCGAGCCCGCGTCCCGGTCCAAGCCCGCGTCCCCGTCCGAGCCCGCGTCGGAAGCCACAGCCGGGCCCGAACCCGAGGCCGAGGCCACAGCCGGGCCCGAACCCGAGGCCGGGGCCACAGCCGGGCCCGGACCCGAGGCCGAGGCCGGGACCGGGGGACGCACCAGGCCGCTCTGCAGCGCGGCCGTCGACGGCCGGGGCGAGGTGCCGTACCGCTCCCCCAGGGACTCCCGCGCGATCTTCTCCTGGAGCTTGAGGATTCCCTGGAGCAGCGCCTCGGGACGCGGCGGGCAGCCGGGCACGTAGACGTCGACGGGGATGATCTGGTCGACGCCCTTGGTCACGGAGTAGGAGTCCCAGTAGGGGCCGCCGCAGTTGGAGCAGGCGCCGAAGGAGATGACGTACTTCGGCTCGGGCATCTGCTCGTACAGGCGCTTCACGGCCGGCGCCATCTTGTCGGTCACCGTGCCCGAGACGACCATCAGGTCGGCCTGGCGGGGGCCCGGCGCGAACGGGATGACGCCGAGCCGGATGAAGTCGTGGCGGGCCATCGACGCGGCGATGAACTCGATCGCGCAGCAGGCGAGGCCGAAGTTGAAGACCCAGAGGGAGTAGCGGCGGCCCCAGTTCAGGACGACCTTCATCGGCTCCGGGGCGAGGCGTGCCAGCGTGCCCAGCCTCTTGGGCTCGGGGAGCGGCACGGGTCCGGAGGGGTTCACGTCCATGACAGGACGCCCTTCCTGTATGCGTACAACAGACCCACGGCGAGGAAGCCGAGGAAGATGAACATCTCCACGAGGGTCGTGGCTCCGTAACCAGGGTCGGCGAAGACGGTCGCCCAGGGGAAGAGGAAGATCGAGTCGACCGCGAAGACGACGTAGAGGAACGCGTAGACGTAGTAGCGGACCTGGGTGTGCGCCCAGCCCTCGCCGACGGGGTCGACGCCGCACTCGTACGTCAGCAGCTTCTCGGGCGTCGGGACCACCGGCCGCAGCAGGCGCCCGGCGCCGAAGGCCACGGCCACGAAGAGCACCCCCACGACGGCGAGCAGGCCGACGACCGAGTAGGACTGGAAGTAGTCCGCGGCGAGCCCGACGGGCGCATCGGCGGGGGTCACAGCACCGGCGGTCACATCGCCGACGGTCGTTTCCGGCACGTGCGTCCCTCGCTCCCTGTCGTCAGCGCTGCTGTTCGACGATCTGTACGCACGGGAGTCTAGAGCCTGATAAGGACACGGTAAGCGGCCCGTCGTCCCTTGAGGCGCGGGGGTGGGGTTTTCCTCAGTGGATCCCGGCGGTCCACCTCATGGCGCGGTGCCGCGCCGCACGGCACGCTGACGTGTATGACCGAACGCCTCTCGACATCGAGCCCCGCCGTGACCACCGGCGCAGCGGCCGGCGACCGCCTGCCGCCGGCCCGTGTCGCCTACGACCGGCACACCTGGAAGGAGATCGCCCACCTGCTGGCGAATCTCCCCGCGGCACTGCTCGGATTCACCTACGTCGTGACGATGCTGTCCGTCGGCGCCGGGTTGACGGTCACGGTGGTCGGGTTCCCGCTGCTGGCGGCCGGGCTGCTGGGCGCGCGGCAGTTGGGCAAGCTGGAGCGGGCGCGGGCCCGGGCGCTGCTCGGGGTGCGGGTGGACGAGCCGAGCCCGCTGCCGTTGCGGGGCAAGCGCGGCTTCTTCGCACAGTTGTGGATGTCCTTGAAGGACCCGGTGGGCTGGCGCACGGTCCTGTACGACGTGATCCGGTTCCCCTGGGGCGTTCTCACCTTCGTCGTCACGCTGGCGTCGTTGTTCGTGCTGTGGCCGGTGCTGCCGTTCATCGCGCGGGGTCTGACCAACGTCGACCGGGCCATGGTCCGCGGGCTGCTGTCCCCCTCCGACGAACTGGAGCGGCGGATCGCCGAGCTGGAGTCGGACCGGGGGGTCGTGGTCGACACGGCCGCCGCCGACCTGCGGCGCATCGAACGCGACCTGCACGACGGCGCGCAGGCCCGCCTGGTCAACCTCGCCATGGGCCTGGGCCTGGCGAAGGAGAAGCTTCTGGAGGACCCCGATGAGGCGGCGGCCATGGTCGACGAGGCGCACGGCGAGGTGAAGCTGGCCCTGCAGGAGTTGCGGGACCTGGCCCGCGGCATCCATCCGGCCGTTCTGACCGACCGCGGCCTGGACGCGGCGCTCTCCTCGGTCGCCTCCCGCTGCACCGTGCCGGTCAGCGTGGCCGTCGACCTGCCGGGGCGCCCCGCGGCCGCCATCGAGGGCATCGCGTACTTCACCGTCTCGGAGCTGCTCCAGAACGTCAGCAAGCACAGTGGGGCCAGGTCGGCCTCGGTGGAAGTGTGGCGCTCCTCCGACCGACTGCTCATTCAGGTGGGGGACGACGGCCGCGGGGGCGCGCGTCTCGACGGCGGTACGGGGATGAAGGGCCTCGCCGACCGGCTGTCCGCCGTCGACGGCCTCTTCGTCGTCGACTCGCCCGAGGGCGGCCCGACGACGATCACGGCCGAGCTGCCGTGGCGCGACCGCACCGAAACCGACGGGGCCTCGGGCGGCTCCCGCACCACCGCCGGCGCGCAGCAGCTGAAGTAACCGAAGTAGCCGAACCACCGGGTCGTCCCAACCACCTCGATCAGCCGAGTCAGCCCAGGCACCCGCCTCGGCCGGCTCGGCTGACACCGCTGACAGCTGACACCGCTGAGACACCGCTGACTCTGCTGACACGGCTGACTCCGCAGCCTCGGCTGCCGACGCAGCCGACGCAGCCGAGGCCGCGGCACCCGCGGCGCTCCCGGGGTGGGGAAAACCCCCCTCTCCGGACGCCGACGAGCTCCATTGGCCGTGACGGTGCGGTCGACGAGGGTGGAGTCACGACAGCACACAGCCGTACGACGAGGACAAGGACGGCACCGATGGCCACGGAATACGGACAGGGTTACGGGCTCGGGAGCGGGTCCGGCCTCCCCGGGAACACCGGTGCGCGACGCCACCGGCTGCCGGCGGGGCTGCGGGCACCGTTCGAGGCGCGCAGCTGGCGAGAGTTCGGCTATGTCCTGGTGGGACTGCCGGTCGGCGTCCTGCTCTTCACGTACGCCGTCACGATGCTGTCGCTGGGAGCCGGCCTGCTGGTGACGTTCCTTGGTGTGCCGGTGCTGGCGGCCGCGCTGGCCGGGTGCCGGGGCTTCGGGGCGATGGAGCGGGCGCGGGCCCGGGCCCTGCTGGGGCTCCGGGTGTCCGACCCGGAGCCGCTGCGGCTGAGGAAGCAGGGCGCGATGGGCTGGATGGGGGCCGTACTCAGGAGCGGCACCTCCTGGCGGAGCCTGCTGTACGCACTGCTGCAGTTCCCGTGGGCGGTGTTCTCGTTCGTCGTCGCCGTGAACGTCTGGGCGATCGGGTGGGCCATGCTGACGTACCCGCTGTGGTTCTGGGTGTTTCCGACGTACGCCGGCCAGGACGGGCTCCAGCTGTACGGCGACGAGACGCACCGCATCTACCTGGACAACCCCTTCGAGATCACCGTCACCGCGCTGGTCGGGCTGCTGTTCACGCTGGCGACGCCGTGGCTGGTGCGGGCGCTGACGACGGTGGACCGGGTCATGGTGCACGGGCTGCTCGGACCGTCACGGCTGGCGACGCGCGTCGTGGAGCTGGAGTCGGACCGGGGGGTCGTGGTCGACACGGCCGCCGCCGACCTGCGGCGCATCGAACGCGACCTGCACGACGGGGCGCAGGCCCGCCTGGTCAGCCTCGCCATGGATCTGGGTCTCGCCAAGGAGAAGCTGAGGGAGGACCCCCGGGCGGCGGCCGTCATGGTGGACGAGGCACACGGTGAGGTGAAGACGGCACTCCAGGAACTGCGGGACCTGGCCCGGGGCATCCACCCCGCGGTCCTGACCGACCGCGGTCTGGACGCGGCGCTGTCGGCGGTCGCCTCGCGCTGTGCCGTGCCGGTGCGGGTGGAGGTCGACCTGGCGGAGCGGCCGGCGTCGGCGATCGAGGGCATCGCCTACTTCACCGTCTCTGAGCTGCTCCAGAACATCAGCAAGCACGCGCGGGCCACGGCGGCCGCCGTGGAGGTGTGGCGGGTGGATAACCGGCTGCTGCTCCAGGTCGTGGACAACGGCGTGGGCGGCGCGAACGCGTCGGCCGGGTCCGGCCTGGCCGGACTGGCGGAGCGGCTCGACGCGGTGGACGGAATCCTCGTGGTGGACTCGCCGGCCGGAGGGCCGACGCGGGTCACGGCGGAGCTGCCGTGGCGGAACGAGCCGGCCACCAGGTAGGCCGGCCCGGACCCGGCGCACGCCCCGCCGATCGCACTCGGGCCGGGCGCACGCCCGCCGAACACACTCGGGTCCGGCACACACCCGCCGAACACACTCGGGTCCGGCACACACCCGCCGAACACACTCGGGTCCGGCACACACCCGCCGGGAACGCTCGGGCCGGGCTCTCACCGCCGGAGCCTGTGCCGGGCCCGGTCCGGCCATGGTGATCGAAAACCGGCCACCAGGCGGCCGGACCCGGCCTGTGGCCCCGGACTTCCCGTTCTCTTCCCGTCGACCGAAGGGGCATCCGGCCTCCGATGCTGGGATGCTGGCCCTGTCGCACGGACGGTTCGTGGACGCGGCGTGGGCCGCGCGGGCCGTGAGGTGCACGGGCTGTGGGGGGCCGAGGATCGTGGAGGACAGGGTGCGGGTGGTCATCGCCGAGGATTCAGTGCTGCTCAGAGAAGGGCTGACCCGGTTGCTGACCGACCGCGGGCACGAGGTCGTGGCCGGTGTCGGCGACGGCGAGGCACTGATCAGGACCATCACCGAGCTGGACGCGCGGGGCGAGCTGCCGGACGTCGTCGTGGCGGACGTACGGATGCCGCCGACGCACACCGACGAAGGGGTGCGGGCCTCGATCCGGCTGCGCAAGGCGCACCCCGGTCTCGGCGTGCTGGTGCTGTCCCAGTACGTGGAGGAGCGCTACGCCACGGAGCTGCTGGCCGGTTCCAGCAGGGGAGTCGGTTATCTGCTCAAGGACCGGGTGGCCGAGGTGCGGGAGTTCGTGGACGCGGTGGTGCGCGTGGCACAGGGCGGTACGGCGCTGGATCCGGAGGTGGTCGCGCAGTTGCTCGGGCGCAGCCGCAAGCAGGACGTGCTCGCGGGGCTCACCCCGCGCGAGCGGGAGGTGCTGGGGCTCATGGCCGAGGGCCGGACGAACTCGGCGGTCGCCCGGCAGCTCGTCGTGAGCGACGGTGCCGTCGAGAAGCACGTCAGCAACATCTTCATGAAGCTGGGGCTGTCCCCGAGCGACGGTGACCACCGGAGGGTGCTCGCCGTGCTCACGTATCTCAATTCCTGACACCGGCGGCCCACTCCTCTGAAGCCACAGCGGGGCCGGGCGGTGCGCACGCTCATCCGGACGAATGAGAACCCGAGGACGGGCGGGTGCGTCCCACCGGTGCCGGGGAGCGGGAAATCCGTGGGATTCAGGGGCCGCGGGCCGTTTCGATGTCGTGTCCATCATGCGAATGTCCACCGGAAGTCAGCACATGCGGACGTAGGGTTGATCCTGGGACGGTCGGTGGGAGACCAGTCCCCGGACAGCCGTCCCGAGGGAGGTCCAGTCAAGTGACCAGCCAGGTCAGCAGCCCAGCGGAGCAGGCCGACGGAACCGTCGTGGGAGAGCAGCGCAAACCGGTCGGGGCGAAGGACGTCCGCCGGCTGGACCGGGTGATCATCAGGTTCGCGGGGGACTCCGGCGACGGGATGCAGCTCACCGGCGACCGTTTCACCTCGGAGACGGCGTCGTTCGGCAACGACCTGTCGACGCTGCCGAACTTCCCGGCCGAGATCCGGGCGCCCGCCGGCACCCTGCCGGGTGTCTCGTCCTTCCAGCTGCACTTCGCCGACCACGACATCCTGACGCCGGGAGACGCCCCGAACGTGCTGGTGGCGATGAACCCGGCGGCGCTGAAGGCGAACGTCGGCGACCTGCCGCGCGGCGCGGAGATCATCGTCAACACGGACGAGTTCACCCGGCGGGCGATGCAGAAGGTCGGCTACGACACCTCTCCGCTGGAGGACGGCTCCCTCGACGGCTACCACCTGCATCCGGTGCCGTTGACCACGCTGACCGTCGAGGCGCTCAAGGAGTTCGACCTCAGCCGCAAGGAGGCCGAGCGCAGCAAGAACATGTTCGCGCTCGGGCTGCTCAGCTGGATGTACCACCGGCCCACCGAGGGCACGGAGAAGTTCCTGACGTCGAAGTTCGCGAAGAAGCCCGACATCGCCGCCGCCAACATCGCGGCCTACCGCGCGGGCTGGAACTTCGGTGAGACCACGGAGGACTTCGCGGTCTCCTACGAGGTGGCACCGGCGGCGACGGCCTTCCCGCCCGGCACCTACCGCAACATCTCCGGGAACCTGGCCCTGGCCTACGGCCTGATCGCCGCGTCCCGCCAGGCGGACCTGCCGCTCTTCCTGGGCTCGTACCCGATCACCCCGGCCTCGGACATCCTGCACGAGCTGAGCCGGCACAAGAACTTCGGGGTACGGACCTTCCAGGCCGAGGACGAGATCGCCGGTATCGGCGCGGCACTCGGCGCGGCCTTCGGCGGCTCGCTGGCGGTCACCACCACGTCGGGCCCGGGTGTGGCGCTCAAGAGCGAGACGATCGGCCTCGCGGTGAGCCTGGAGCTGCCGCTGCTGGTGGTGGACATCCAGCGCGGCGGGCCGTCCACCGGTCTGCCCACCAAGACGGAGCAGGCCGACCTGCTGCAGGCGATGTACGGGCGCAACGGCGAGGCGCCGGTCCCCGTCGTCGCCCCGCGCACCCCGGCGGACTGCTTCCACGCCGCGCTGGAGGCGGCACGGATCGCGCTGGTGTACC
Organism: Streptomyces sp. NPDC048392; assembly: GCF_043200575.1. Taxonomy (NCBI): domain Bacteria; kingdom Bacillati; phylum Actinomycetota; class Actinomycetes; order Kitasatosporales; family Streptomycetaceae; genus Streptomyces; species Streptomyces sp. NPDC048392. Next base: position 203,432 of record NZ_JBICYB010000002.1, on the reverse strand, counting down.
GGACGCCGGTCTTCCTGCTCTCCGACGGCTACCTGGCCAACGGCTCGGAACCGTGGCGGATCCCCGAGCCGGACGAGCTGCCGGATCTCACGGTGCGGTTCGCGCGGGGCCCCAACCACACCCTGGACGACGGCACCGAGGTGTTCTGGCCCTACAAGCGCGACCCGCACACCCTCGCCCGTCCGTGGGCGGTGCCGGGCACCCCGGGGCTGGAGCACCGGATCGGCGGCATCGAGAAGCAGGACGGCTCCGGCAACATCTCGTACGACCCGGCCAACCACGACTTCATGGTGCGCACCCGTCAGGCCAAGATCGACGGCATCGACGTCCCCGGCGTGGAGGTCGACGACCCGGACGGCGCGAGGACGCTGGTGCTGGGCTGGGGATCGACGTACGGCCCCATCACCGCCGCCGTGCGCCGGCTGCGCGCCGCCGGGGAGCCGGTCGCCCAGGCCCACCTGCGGCATCTCAACCCCTTCCCGCCCAATCTCGGTGCGGTGCTCGAGCAGTACGACAGGGTGGTGATCCCCGAGATGAACCTCGGACAGCTCGCCACTCTGATCCGGGCGGAGTACCTGGTCGACGCCCGGTCGTACAACCAGGTCAACGGCATGCCGTTCAAGGCGGAACAGCTCGCCACGGTCCTGAAGGAGGCCATCGATGGCTGAGACGTCCACGGATGCGAAGCCGACGGACACCGGCACCGGCACCGGCACGACGATCGAGGCGCTGTCCCTCGTGCCCAGGGCCGAGGGCAGGCAGTCGATGAAGGACTTCAAGTCCGACCAGGAGGTGCGCTGGTGCCCCGGCTGCGGCGACTACGCCATCCTGGCCGCCGTGCAGGGCTTCATGCCCCAGCTCGGCCTGGCGAAGGAGAACGTCGTCTTCGTCTCCGGAATCGGCTGCTCCTCCCGCTTCCCGTACTACATGAACACCTACGGGATGCACTCCATCCACGGCCGGGCCCCCGCCATCGCCACCGGACTCGCCGCCTCCCGCCGCGACCTGTCGGTCTGGGTCGTCACCGGTGACGGCGACGCGCTCTCCATCGGCGGCAACCACCTCATCCACGCCCTGCGCCGCAACGTCAACCTCAAGATCCTGCTGTTCAACAACCGGATCTACGGTCTGACGAAGGGCCAGTACTCCCCGACCTCCGAGGTCGGGAAGATCACCAAGTCGACCCCGATGGGGTCGCTGGACGCGCCCTTCAACCCGGTGTCGCTGGCCCTCGGCGCGGAGGCGTCCTTCGTCGCCCGGACCGTCGACTCCGACCGCAAGCACCTCACCGAGGTGCTGCGCCAGGCCGCCGAGCACCCGGGCACGGCCCTGATCGAGATCTACCAGAACTGCAACATCTTCAACGACGGCGCCTTCGACGCCCTCAAGGACAAGCAGCAGGCCGAGGAGGCCGTGATCCGCCTGGAGCACGGGCAGCCGGTCCGTTTCGGCGCCGACGGCGCCAAGGGCGTCGTACGGGACCCGCGGACCGGTGACCTCCAGGTCGTCGCCGTCACCGCGGACAACGAGGCGGACATCCTGGTCCACGACGCCCACGCCGCGTCCCCGACCACCGCCTTCGCCCTCTCCCGCCTCGCCGACCCGGACACCCTGCACCACACCCCGATCGGCGTCCTGCGCTCCGTCGACCGGCCCGTCTACGACACGCTCATGTCCGAGCAGCTCGACACCGCCGTCGAACAGAACGGCAAGGGCGACCTCGCCGCGCTGCTCGCCGGCCACGACACCTGGACGGTCGTCGGCTGAGACCGGCGGCACTTCGTCACTCGCGGAGGCCCGGACGGGAACGTCCGGGCCTCTCCGTATGCCGGCGGGCAGCGGTCTTCATCCGCGCTGCACTTACTGCTGCACTTACTTTGAAGTGCGTACCGCACTTCAAAGTAGGCACTGTCACCTAGTTAGCGCAGCGCCTACGGTTAGTGGCAACGCACACCCCACAAGGAGCACTGAAGCCATGAGCATCGTTGTCACCGGAGCCACCGGACACCTCGGCCGCCACGTCGTGCGGCAGTTGCTGGAGAAGGTGCCGGCCGACCAGGTCACCGCCGTCGTCCGGGACCGCGACAGGGCCGCCGGCCTCGCCGCCCGCGGTGTACGGCTCGCGGTCGCCGACTACAACTCCCCCGAGACCTTCGACGGCCTGTTCGCGGCCGGCGACCGGGTGCTGCTGATCTCCGGCAACGAGTTCGACAAGGGCCGCGTGCGGCAGCACACGATCGTGATCGACGCGGCGAAGAAGGCCGGAGTCGCCCTGCTCGCCTACACCAGCGCCCCCAGCAGCCTCAAGGCCACGCTCGCCGACGACCACCGCGCCACCGAGGAGGTGCTGGTCGGCTCGGGCGTGCCGTACGCGCTGCTGCGCAACGGCTGGTACCACGAGAACTACACCGAGCAGCTCGCCCCGGTCCTGGAGCACGGCGCCGTCGTGCAGGCGGCGGGCGAGGGCCGGGTCTCCTCCGCCTCCCGCGCCGACTACGCGGCCGCCGCCGTCGCCGTACTGACCGGCGAGGGCCACGAGAACACGGCGTACGAGCTGGGCGGCGACGAGGCGTGGAGCTTCGCCGAGTACGCCGCCGAACTGAGCCGGCAGACCGGCAGGGAGATCGTCTACAACCCCGTCTCCCCCGAGGTCTACACCGGCATCCTGACCGGCGCCGGGGTGCCCGGGCCGCTGGCGGACGTCTTCGCGGGCGTGGACGCCGCCATCGAGAAGGGTGAGCTGGTCGTCACCAGCGGCGACCTGTCCCGCCTGGCCGGCCGCCCGACCACGCCGCTCGCCGAGGCCGTCACGGCCGCGCTCAAGGGCTGACGGCCACGCCGGTCCGTACGGCACCCGGCCCCCTGTCATGACCGTATTCCGATACGGGCATGACAGGGGGCCGGGTGCGGCGTTACCTTCGTCCTGGCATGCATCCCCGTCCCGGCATGCCGTGTGCGAGAAGGAGGTGCCCGTGGCCGGGTCGTCCAGGAGTGAGCAGCGCATAGGCCTGCTGAACGGCTTCGCGGCGTACGGGATGTGGGGGCTCGTCCCACTGTTCTGGCCGCTGCTCAAGCCCGCGGGGGCCGGTGAGATCCTCGCCCACCGGATGGTGTGGTCCCTCGTCTTCGTCGCCGTCGCCCTGCTTTTCGTGCGGCGCTGGGCCTGGGCCCGTGAGCTGCTGCGGCAGCCGCGCAGACTCGCCCTGGTCACGGTGGCCGCCGCTGTCATCACCGTCAACTGGGGCGTCTACATCTGGGCCGTGAACAGCGGCCATGTCGTCGAGGCCTCGCTCGGGTACTTCATCAACCCGCTGGTCACCATCGCGATGGGCGTGCTGCTCCTCAAGGAGCGGTTGCGGGCCGCGCAGTGGGCGGCGGTGGGGACCGGCTTCGCCGCCGTGCTCGTCCTCACCATCGGCTACGGCCAGCCGCCGTGGATCTCGCTCTGCCTCGCCTTCTCCTTCGCCACGTACGGTCTGGTGAAGAAGAAGGTGAACCTGGGCGGCGTCGAGTCGCTGACCGCCGAGACGGCGATCCAGTTCCTGCCGGCGCTCGGCTATCTGCTGTGGCTGGGCTCGCGGGGCGAGTCGACCTTCACCACGGAGGGTCTCGACCACTCGGCCCTGCTCGCCGCGACCGGCGTCGTCACCGCGATCCCCCTCGTCTGCTTCGGCGCGGCGGCGATCCGCGTGCCGCTTTCCACGCTGGGACTGCTGCAGTACCTGGCACCGGTCTTCCAGTTCGTGCTCGGCGTCCTCTACTTCGGCGAGGCCATGCCGCCCGAGCGCTGGGCCGGATTCGCCCTGGTCTGGCTGGCGCTCACGATGCTCACCTGGGACGCGCTGCGCACGGCCCGCCGGACCGCGCGGGCACTGAGGGAGCAGCTGGAGCGGGCGGGCACGGGCGTACCACCGGTCAAGGGGGACGCCATCGCCCGGGAGCCGGGGGTCGTGGCCTCCGGGACGCCCGCGACCGGTCCCGCCGAGACGCCCCGGCAGCAGGACATCGGGGCGGCGAAGCCGTAGCCCCCTGCGGGTAGGCGGATCAGCGCTGCTCCGGCGTCCGCCGCGCGCGGTGCGCCCGGACCTTCTCCCGGTTGCCGCAGTGCTCCATCGAGCACCAGCGGCGGCGGCCGGGGCGCGAGGTGTCGACGAAGAGCAGACGGCAGTTGTGGGCACCGCACTCGCGGACTCGGCCCGCGTACGGGCCGGTGAACAGCTCGATCGCGTCGCGCGCCACCGTCGACAGCAGGCGGGGACCCGTGGCGCCCGGGGCCCAGCCGCGGGTGCCGTCCGGTTCGATACGGGTGACGAGCGGGGGCTGCGCGGCCGCGGCGTTGACGACGTCCAGGCGGGCGGGGAGCAGCGGGCGTCCGTGCGCTTGGTCGGCGGTGAGTGGGAAGAGGGCGTCGCGCAGGGCCCTGGCCCGTTCCACGTCCGTCCGGTCCACCGTCAGGGCCAGCCCGTCCGGCAGTCGGCTGCGGCCGGCCCAGGCCGTCAGGTCGGCGGGCTCGTGCAGCACCTCCCAGCGCGCGAACGCGCCCGGCCCGCCCGTCGTCAGCAGTTCGAGACAGAGCGCGCCCGGGTCGAAGCGGTACGGCCTGCCCTCGTGCGACACCAGCGTCAGTCCGGGGGGACGGCCCGGGGACGCCTTCGGCGATTCCATTGCCCGCTCGCTCATGAAACCAGTATGAGTGGTTACATGACCTCGACCTCAGGGCTCGCTCCCCTGCATTTCAAGATCGTCATCGATGCGGCCGCCCCGCACACGCAGGCGGACTTCTGGGCCGCGGCCCTCCACTACGAAGTGGAGGACAACAGCGCGCTCATCGAGAAGCTGCTGGGTTTCGGGGCGGTGACGGCCGAGTCGACCGTCGAGTCCCACGGCCGCCGCGCCTGGCGGGACCTGGCGGCCGTGCGGCACCCCGACGACCCCGTCCAGGAGGAGAGCGGCACCGGTCTGGGGCGGCGGCTGCAGTTCCAGCGTGTGCCGGACGGTAGATGCTCGGAATCAACAACCGACAAAGGGCGGCCCCGGTCGGAGCTACCACCCTCCGGCCGGGGCCTTGGCCCACTTCTGAGCAACCAGGAGCGGACCCATGCAGGACCGTACCCCCAAACCCGTTCCCGAGCGCCCGGATGAGCCGCTGCGCGGCTTGCTCGAGGCTCTCCGTGAAGCCCTGGACGTCCCCCACCCGGCCACCCTCGGTGACGCCAAGCGTCGCGACCAGATCCTTGTCGAGCGCGCCGCGCACGCGATGATCGCCCTGGACAGCATCCTCATCGATGACGCCCCGCTGGGCATCGAGTGGACGACGCGATACCTGCGCGAGCGGCTCGCCGAACACCCCGCCACCGGCTACACCACGTGGGACCAGGCGCGCGCCGCGCGCGGCCCGCTGGCGGGCGGTGAGGGACGATGAGCGCCTCCCGTACCGTCACGATCCGCACGGCCGACCACGGGCCCGTCACGATCCCCGAGCCGTCCTGGTGTCTCGGGCAGCATCCGGACGGCGGGGCCCGGATCGACATCACCCACGCCGGCCCCGACGTGGAACTGACACTCCCCACCCGACAGGGCCCGGTCGTCTACCTGGCGACCTCGCTGGAGTCCCGCCCGTTCGTCCCGGACGCCTTCCTGCGCGGCCCGTTCATGGGCGTAGGGATCGGCGGCGACTGGCACGAGACCGGACTGCCCGGCCTGGAAGCCATGGCCGACATGCTCAGCGCGCACGCCGACGCGCTGCGCGAGCGCGCTCGGGTCCTGGCCGCCGCCCTCGAGGAAGGGGGCCGGTCGTGAGCACCCCGCCGAAGCCGGGCAAGGCGCTGTCGGTGAAGGTCGATCCGCAGCTGTACGACGACCTGGCGACGCTGATGCGTACCGGTATGACGCTGTCCGACGCAGTGCGCCAGGCGGCGGCGATCGTGGCGAGCGCCTACCGCAACGCATGGGAGGACGGACGCATCCCCGACGGGATGTCACCGCAGATCACACACGTGATGGTGCGCCCGTATGACGGTCTGCGCGCCACCGGTCCGACGGCTGGCGCGCCGGTCACACCGGCCGGGGGTGAGCCGCGATGACGCCGACCGAAGCCGAGCGCCTGGCCGCCGTCGAGGAGCATCTGGCCGACGTCTTCCGGCAGCTGCGCGCCACCCGCGCGCACCTGTCCGTCCTACGCGCTCTGCTCGCCGACAACGTCGCGGAGACGGAGGACGACGGCGAGAACGCGGCGGTGGTCGACGTGTCGAGTGTGCGAGCCACGGCGCAGGCCGATCAGGTGGCGCCCTGGGGTCGCCACAGCCAGCGGGCGGGAGGGCCGGCCCGTCGGGGGCTCGCGCGGGACCGGCACGGGCTCCACGCCCTCTGACCGCTCCGCACGGGCATGGGAAGGCCCCGCCCGTCTGCCACGGTGCAGACGGGCGGGGCCGTTCGTTCAGGGGGTTGTCAGCGGGCCAGGCCGCGGTGTTCGGTGAGCGTGCGCAGTGCCGGGCTCAGCACGGGCAGCCGGCCGGGACAGTGCGGCTCGCGGGACTGCGTCCAGGCGTGCCAGCACGCCAGGCACCACAGCACCCCGGAGCGCTCCGGGTCCGGCGTTCCCTGGCCGCTGCACTGCGGGCACTGGCCCATGACGACTCCCTACGCCGTGACGTCGAACTCCCCCAGCTTGGCACCGGCCAGGAAGTCGGTCCACTCGCCGGTCGTGAACTCCACCGTGCGGCCGGTCCCCGAGCTGCGCACCGCCACGGTGCCGGGGACGTTGGTGGCGACCTCCACACAGCGGGGGTTGTTGTTGTCGTACGTGCACGCCGCCGCCGTGCGGAACTCGAAGTCGGGCTGGTTGGGCATGGTGTGTCCCTTCGTCGTCTTCGGTTGTACGGGACCCGGCCCGCCGGCGGCTTGCGGTCCGCCGACGGGCCGGGCGTTCTGGGGGGGGTGCGTCACCCGGGCGCCCGCTCGAGCACGAGCGCGAGCACGGGCGCCGTCACGGCCGCCACGTACGCGGCCAGGCCGGCCAGCGCCCTCATGACCGCAGCGCCCGCGTGATCAGGACCCGGGCCAGGATGCGGGTGGAAGCGGGGTCCGGCTCGATGAGGTCGGCGTGCGCGCGGTGAGCCCACACGTTCCAGCCGGGGCCGGAGTTGCCGCCCTCGTGAACGACCAGGACGGCGTCGTCGGGGTCCGGAATCGGCTCGTCGCAGTACCGGCACACGTGCACCTCGGCGGTCACCGCGGTCCCCCGACCAAGGTCAGGTAGTGGTCGCACAGGGCGTTGACCGAGCGGGCGAGGCGCTCTGCGTGGGCGATGCCGGCGGGCAGGCTGCTGTTCCGGGGCTCCAGGCGCAGCCGCATGCGGGCCTCGCCGATACAGGCGAGCGCGCAGGCGCGGGGGATGTCGTCCTCGGGCAGCTGCTGCGCGGCCGTCTCGACTACGGGGACGGCGAGCATCATGTGCCCGCGCAGCATCAGCGTGAGCGTGTCCAGGTCCTCGGGCGAGGGCGGTTCGGCATCGTCGGCGAGCAGGCGGCGCGCGTCGGCGCGCATCGTCTTAGTGTCAAGCGGGGGCTGTGCTGACGCGGTCGGCGAGTCGGCGGTAGCTTTCATCTGTCGGCGCTCCTCAGAAGCGTTGGCCACGCCCCCGGGCCGGTCGCACGGTCGCGGGGGTCTTCATCGGGCCAGCCTGTGCGCGAGGCGGTTTCGTTTCGATCCCCCACCGGTAATCTCACCGTGAGATGGATTTCTATCCCGTTCGTGGATACCGGGGGTCGGGTCATGGGAACCGCACTGGAACCAATCGAGCTGCACGACTCGGCTTGGGAGCGCGCCGAGATGCGCCAGGCGCTGAGGGCGCGGGACATAGGCGCGGTGTTCCGGCAGGTACAGCAGTTCGCCGGCGCCAGCCAGGCCAGGATCGCAACGGCGGCCGGCATGACACAGGCCCGGGTGAACGAGATCATCAACGGTCGCCGGGAGGTGTCCCGGCTTGACGTGTACGAACGGATCGCTGACGGCTTGCGCATGCCCGACGATGCCCGGCATCTCCTCGGTCTGGCCGCTAGCCGGGAAAAGCGCTCTGGGGGTGCGGCCTTCGACCTGGCGGCGTTTCCGGAAGTCGTCCGCGTCTACGCAGCGCAGAACTCTGCATCTGCGGAGATTCAGCAGCAGGCCCGAGAGGCGCAGGAGCTTGACGTCCTGGCGGTGCGCGGCCTCGGGCTGATCGGGCTGAACGACAGTCTGTTGCGGGCCTGTCTGCCCCGAGACGAAGGCGGCCGGGGGCTGCGGGTGCGCGTGGCGCTCCTTGACCCGGACTCATCCGCGCTCGCTCGCCGGGCCGCAGAGATCGGCGAGTCCTCGGAGTCACTCGCCAGCGGTGTCCGCCTGGCGGAGGCGCGGCTGCGAGAGCTCGCGGGCACGTGTGACATTGGCGTCTGGCGATACCGCATGCTGCCTACTTGGCGAGTCATCAGGACGGACGCCACGATGTTCGTCGGCGCCTTCGATGCCGGGTGGGAAGGTCACGAGTCGGCCACCTACAAGGTGATGGAGACGCCCCACGGGCCCCTGTTCCGGGGATTCCGGCGCATGTTCGACGCGGTCATCGATGGGGCTGAACGCACAGTCTGAGGGAAGGGAAAGGCTCGTGATCGAGGCGGAGTTGAAGGCGCGCGTGCACGCCCCGGAAGTGCTCATGCGCCAGCTGGACGAACGTGCAACGGCCCGGGTGGAGGTCTACCGGGACACGTACTACGACCGGCCCGACGGCTCGCTGGACGCGGCAGACCAGGAGCTGCGGGTGCGGACGGTCCACGGCGCGGACAGCACCCGCACCGTCCTCACCTTCAAGGACGCCGCCGTAGACGCCGTGTCTGGATCGAAACCGGAACACGAGACGGTCGTGGAGGACGCCGACCAGGCGCACGCCATCCTGCGCGGCCTCGGACACGTCCCGGTCATCGCCTTCGAGAAACGGTGCCGCAACTACGACTTCGTGGCCCGCGGTCGGCGGATGCTGGCCACCCTCGTGCGCGTCCCCGAGATCGACGGCACGTTCCTCGAGGTGGAGTCCATCGTTGAGGAGCGCGAGGTGAGTGCGGCCCTGGACGACATCCGCGCGGTACTCGCCGAACTCAGCATCGGCCCCGAGGACCTGACCCGGGACACGTACACCGCAGCCGTGACAGCACAAAGAGGCTGACGCGCTCTGCGCCCGCCCCCCAGCCGTTCCGCTCGCCGACGACGCATCTCCCCCGCTAGCGCTGCTGAGCGGCCGCCAGCGGCCAGCGGAGGGCGGTCGCGGCGCACACTGTGGGGCATGGGTCCCGCTACGCAGACCGGCCGCGACGGCCGACCCCTCGTTCCGACCGAGCTGGCCGCGTACAGCCTCGGTATCAAGCCGGGGGCGTTCCGCTCGTGGGCGCGCCGGCGCGGCGTAGTCCCGGCGGCGTACGGGCGCCCGGCCGGCCGCCGCGGGCAGGCCAGCGCGTTCTGGGACCTGGCCGACATCGCCGCTGCCGTCGCAGCCGACGAAGTCCGGGCCGGCTGAGCGGTCAGGCCTCGGTCGGCTCGCGCCGGGCGGACCGGCAGGAGCGGCAGGTGCGCTTGCCGGGCGGCAGGGACGTAGGGCTGCCGTAGAGCATGCGCCCGCAGCCGCCGGCGCACAGTGCCGAGCTGGCCCGGCCCTCCGGCCGGTACGTCCGTACGCGCACGCGCTGCTTCTCGCGCTCCCGCTCGCGCGCGGCCCGGCAGCCGGGGCAGCGCTTCGGCAGCGGCCCCCCGTACTCCCGCTCGCCGGTGGCGCCGCAGTCCTGGCAGTCGTAGGACCGTGCCATGTCGCCTCATTTCTCAAGTTCTCGCGAAAATAGTTGAGTTGTGGGGGTTGACGCGGTCCGGGCCGCGCGAGATGGTGTTCGTGCAAGGCCGCACCGCCCCCGGCGAGCGAGACGCACCGGACGTGAGCGAACGGCCCCGAAGTCCCCCGAGAAGCACCGGGGGGACACCGAAGAACTCCGCGATTCCCCCCGAGGGCGACCCCTGGCCGCTCCTTCCGGGGGGATATCTAGTTGAGGGTGCGGCGGGGTCAGCCGGGCCGCACACAAAAAGATCAACTTTGCGGCTGCGGGCCACCTGTCGCCAGAACGGCGTCGTGGTTCGCACCTCAGCGCCTGCCCACCTTGGCGCGGTGCGCGGCCTTGTCCTGTGCGTTCTGGATCATCGGCCTGACCGTGCCCTGGATGACTCCGAGGAGCTCGCCGGAGTCGAGTACGAGCTGGCCGGTGAACTGTCCGCCTGTGCTCATGCCTCCTTGCGCCACCAGGTCGACCAGCCGGTCAAAGGATGCGGTCTGCCGGGGCGAGAGGACGCGTTCCGGCTTGGGCGTGTTCTTCGGCAGGAAGCCCACGCCGCGGGCCAGGCCACCGGAGTCGTAGCCGCCTGCGCGGTTGTAGGCGCTAGGCAGGCTGCCGTACGCACCGAGCGCGTACCTCATGCTGGCGTAGATGTTCGCGAGTGGTGCGGTGCTCACGCCGTACATGAACGGGCCGGTGTTCCGGTAGGGGCCGGCGTGGCGCTGGAACGTGGGCCGGATCACCTGCATGAGGCCGACGCTCGGGTGTCCGAGTTTGGCGTTGATGTCCCAGAGGTTGACGGCCCTAGGGTTACCGCCGCTCTCCTGGTTCATCCGGCGCAGGGTCATGCTGGTGTAGGAGAGCGGTTGGCCGGTCAGGCGTAGGGCTTGCTGCACGACAGACGTCCAGCGTTTGACGCCGCTGCCGCTGGGGATCGAGCCGCCCAGGTAGCCCTCCGTAACGTTCGCGGCGTCGGCGAGCTTCTGCGCGTTGTTCTTGAGGAAGGTCGACCAGTCCCGCCAGTGGGCGTCTGCCATAGCTTCGCGGGACGGTCGGGTCATCCGGGGCAGGATCGCGCCGCCGCTGGAGAAGCCCATGAGCTTTCCTTCGCGGGCGAGCTCGCGCAGTCGCTCGACTGCGCCGTGACCGCCTGCGCCGCGGACTTCGCGTGCGCTCCACATGTGCTCGTTGCGGGAAGCCATGATCGGGACGGAGTCGGATGTCTCGGTTCCGGGGCCGAAGACTGGCCCGCCGGTGGCCATGCGGCCGGCGCTCACGCCGGTCAGCTTCAGGCCGGATGCGGTGGTGAACTCCACCTTGGTCTGGACGGCCTTGTCCTTGATCCCTCCGAGCGCTGCGTTCACGTCGTCGCGGAATCCGCGGAATTCTTTGGCGGCGCCCTTGAGTTTCTTGCCCACCCCGGGCACCCAGCCGAACAGCTTCGCCGCCCCGTCGATGATGTTGCCGAAGGCGTCCAGGACCTTCAGCGCGAGCCAACGAATCGCGCCGACCACGGCGTCACGCGCACTGCGTGCGGCACCGGCCAGGGTCTTGGTGAAGAAGTCACTGACCGGGGTGATGACCTTCTCAGAGATGGCGTTCTTGAATCCGACGAGCCGGTCACGCAGGGAACCGAACGCGCCCACCACTTGATCTCGGAGTGTCCCGGCAGCCGTGGGCAGCCACTGCGTGAAGGCCCAGACGATCGGTGCGGTAACCGGTGTCACGATCGTGTTGACGGCCCAGGTGCCGATGCCCGACACCAGGGCGCCGACCCCGTTCTTCAGGCCCTTGATCAGGTCGGAGCCGATGGAGGCGAACACGGTCGAGGGCGAGTTGATCCCGAACCAGCCCTTGACGGAACTCACGACTGGGTCGATGACCCGTCGCTTCAGCCATGAGCCGATGCCCTTAACACCGCTGACGACGCCGTCCTTGAGGCCACTGAGCAGGTATTTCCCGAGCCCGAGTGCCTTCTCGGTGACCCAGGACACGCCGCGCTCGATGCCCGTGCCGATGCCGCGGGCCGCTTTCTTGCCGAGATCGAGGAGCTTCAGTCCCCACAGGCCGAGACGCGTGCTGATCTGCCCGGCCTCGCGCTCAATCGCGGCAGCGGCGGCGGGGAAGGCCTTCTTGAAGCCGGAGACGATGCCGCGCTTGATGGGCGCGAAGATCTTGCCGAGGCCCTTTTCGATGAGCCCCCCGAGTTTCCCGATCCCGGAGAACAGCGGCTCGAAGATCCGTAGGAAGGGGATCTTCCCGAAGAGCTTGCCGAGCACGCCGAAGATCCGGCCGATCGGGATGACGGACAGGACCGCGATGATCGCGTCGAGCCAGTGCTCTTTCCAGAAGTCGAGGGAGAACAGCGGCTCGAACAGGTTGACGATGAACCCGATGGCGAACGGGATGGCCTGGCCGCCGACCGCCTTGCCGACGTCGACCCAGTCGATCCCGGCGAGGATGCTCCCGAACTTCTTCGTCAGCTCCGCAGTGTTCTTGCCGACCCAGCCGATCGCGGTGGACAGGCCCTTGCCCAGACCGGAGCCGAGCTTGCCCCAGTCGAGGTTCTCGATGCCGCCGGTGACGGCCTTGCGGATCGACTCGCCGATCTTCTGAGCCGTGCTCTTGGGCGGCTTCACCTCCGGCATGGTCAGCGGTGCGGCCGCCCCCGATCCGCCGTGCGGCGAGGCACCGAGGGCGGGTCCCTGCACGCCGGTGATGGGAGCGACCTGCCCGGTTCCGTAGTGCGGCAGCGTGCCCAGGGCGGGCCCCTTGGCGCCGCCGCCTGCCTTGCCGGACCCCAGGTGCGGCGTGTTGTCGAACAGGCCCGACAGGAGGCCCTTGGCCGTGCTCTTCGTTCCGGCCAGGCCGCTGACGAAGTCCCCGACGACGCTCTTGGCCTGACCGAACTTCGTCTTGATCGCGTCGACAGGGACCAGGTCCGACATCTGCTCGCGGAAGGTCTTGATCGCGGGCTTGCCGTACTGGTCGACGAAGCCCGTGAAGCCCCGCATGGACGTCGTGACGCCCTCTACGGCGCCGGTGGCGAGATGGAGGACCCCCAGGTCACCGATCTCGATCATGAGGCCTTCCCAGGCACTCTTGAGTGAGGTCAGCTGGCCCTTCAGACCCTCCATCTGAATCTTGGCGATCTTGTCGGCGGCGCCGCCGGAGTTCTCCAGCTCCTTGGTGAGCTTCACCAGCGCGCCGGAGCCCTGATCGACCAGCGCGAGCAGCGCCGGGCCCGCCCGCTGCCCGAAGATCGTCATCATGTCGCCGGTGCTCGCGCCGGACTTCTCCAACTGCCGGACGATGTCGTTGAGCGGCAGCAGCTTCCCCGAGGAGTCGGTGGCGCTGACTCCGAGCTTGTCGAGGGTCTTGGCGACCTTCGCGGTCGGCGACAGCAGCCGGGTCACCGCGCCCCGCAGCGCGGTGCCGGCCATGGACGCCTGGATTCCGGCGTTGCCCATGAGGCCGATCGCTGCCGCGGTCTCCTCGAACTTGACGCCGGCAGCGTGGGTGACGGGCCCGGCGTACTTGAAGGCCTCCCCGAGCTGCTCCAAATTCGTGTTCGTGGACGTGAAGGTCTTCGCCATCACATCGACGACACGGGACGTCTGCTGGGTCTTGAAGCCGTACCCGGTCAGGATGTTCGACGCGATGTCCGCCGACATCGCGAGGTCCATGTTGCCCGCCGACGCCAGCGACAGGACGCCGGGCATCGCGGACATGATGTCCTTGGCCTTGAAGCCGGCCATCGCCAGGAAGCCCATGCCGTCGGCTGCCTCGGAGGCGCTGAACTTCGTGGTGGCCCCAAGCTCCTTGGCCTGGTTCCGCAGATCCTGGAAGTCCTTGCCGGTCGCGCCGGACACGGCCCGCACCTGGTTCATGGACTTCTCGAACTGGCCGGACGCGGACAGCGCAGCCCAGCCCAGCCCGGCGGCGGCGACCGTGCCGACCTTGAAGCCGGTCGCGAGGGCCGACCCCACCCCGGCGCCCTGCTTGCCCAGTCGGGTGGCCGCGCCGCCGACCCGGCCGAACGTGCGGGACGCGTTGTCGCGGGCGACGAGGTCGTAGAGGACCCTGGTGGTACGCGTGGGCACGGCTTCACCTCCTACCGAGATGCGTGCGCGCGGGGGCGCTCAGATCGCGTGTGGGGGCCGGCCGGAGGTTGGCTGACCTCGAGAACCTCCGGCCGGCGTGGACCACGGGGAAAGGCACCCGCGGTCCGGCGGGGCGGGCGCTGCGGCCGGTCCCGGCACAGGGCCAGGTGGCACTCCAGCTGCAGCGGGGGATCCACTCCCGCACGCCCGCGCCCGCAGCTCAGAAGGTCGGCGCGGCCAGGCCTGCGCCGCCGATCTCCACGACGCTCTTCGGGTACCGGCCGGCGGTGAACGCCAGGTAGCCGTACACCTGGAGACGCACCGTGAGGGTGCCGGATCCGACTTCCGGCATCGCCCGGGAGCGGATGCCCGACTCGTACAGCAGCAGGTCCGAGGCGCGCACCACGTGGATGACGTCCTCGTTGGTGCCTGTGCCCAGCGAGGTGGGCATGTTCGGGTCGGTGACGACCGGCAGGCCGTGCATCTGCCCGACTACCTGTTCCGCGCCCACGACGCCCAGCGTGGCGATCGCGTTCTGGGGGTTGCCCGCGTTGGGCACGATCAGGGGGCGGTCGTTGCTGTCCAGGGCGGCGAGGAACCAGGCCCACCGGCGCGGGTGCATGACGATGACCGTGGGCGGCATGAAGCGGCCGGTGTGGACGCGCTGCACCGCGTCGGCGATCTTCGCGTACAGGGAGGCGACGGTCGCGGTGGCCGCGGCGATCGTCACGATGTCGGACGTCGACCGGATACCGGTGACCTGCCCGGAGCTGCCGGACCCGGAGATGACCTGAAGGTCCAGCTTCGTCGCGTAGTCGGCGACCAGGTCCCGGAAGATGACCTGGTCGAAGCTGACCGGGGACTGGTCCAGGAGCTGGATGGCCACGTCCTGCTGGCCGGCGATCGTCCGGACCGGAGCGGTCACGAAGTCGTCTTCCAGGTCCTGCTCTTCCACCGGGGCGTTGTCCGCGGTCTGCGCCCCGGTCGCCGTCCCCGACGACACCTTCGGGATGTTGATCGAGTCGGTGCCCGCAGGAAGCGGCAGCCGCTCACAGAGGTTCGCGTACGCCCGGCCGGCGCGAGCCAGCTCGACGAACTGGCTCATCGCCCACAGCGGCGGCACGGCGTAGCCGCCGTTGCCGTCGGTACGGTCCAAGTCGCGCCGCTCCACGGCTTCGGCGACGTCCTGTGCGTGGCGCTGGAGACGCTCGCGGGCTGCGCCGTCACCGTCCATGTTCACGGAGACGCGAGCCAAGTCCTGGAAGAAGCTGGAGCCGTTGCCGCGCTCGTACGTGCGGCCCTCGTTGACGGAGTACCGGGCACGGCGGGCGATCTCGGCCCCCTCCGTGGGGGCGGCGTGGCGAGCCTCGGCCTCGAGTTCGTCCAGGCGGTCGTCCATCTGCGCGATCTGCTCGCAGACACGCGTGAATTCGCGCGCCTCGGCATCGCTGAGGTAGACGTCGCCGCGGGCGTCCGCGCCATTGGTGATGGCGCGGCGGCGGTCGACCAGGGCTGTTCGACGGTCGCGGAGGCGGGTCAGGCGGGAATCGGTGGTCGTGGGCACGTGGCGCTCCCAGGGAGGGATGCGCGTCGTCGGCGTTCCAGTGCCAGGACATGCGGGCGGACGCTGGGTTTACGGGACGTCGACCAGTGCCAGGTCTGCGGCTCAACGCTCGGGGCCAATGCCAGTGCCAGGCGGGGCCCGTCAGGGGCCCGTGACGGGCCACCGAGCGGAGCTGATGCGATCAGAGTACTCCAAGTGACCTGCGGGGCGGTAGAAGCCGCCAGACGGGCACACAGCCGCCCCGAGGACGGCAGGAACGCGGTGGCCTCACTCCTGCCGGGGACGATCCTCGATCACCCCGAGTTCAGCGAGAACGCCCGCCACGCCCTCGTACGCGACCATCCGGCGGTCGCGTTCGGCCGCCAGCCGCTGGTAGGCCACGCTGAGTTTCTCGATGAGGTCCTCGAGGCCGCGCAACGCCTGGACCAAGTCATCATCCGACCAGTGGTCCGGCGCATGACGGAACACCACAGCGCCGGTGGCGGGGTCGATCCTCCAGAGGGGGTCGGCGGGGTTCATGTCGGTGCGTCTCCTTCGGGTGGTGGGCCGGCCAGTTCGTCCAGGACGTGGAGCGCGGCCGTTCGAATCTCTGGGGGCAGGCGGCGCCGGGCGAGGACTCGGCGGGCGCCGGCCGTGGTGAGGCCGCGGCCCAGGAGCGCGACAACCAGGCCCGCGGCCTTGCGCCGGGTGCTGCCGACGGCCGCCAGGCGCTGTGCCTCACGGGCCCGTTCAGCGGGCGTCGGGTCCGGCGGCTTCCTGGTCATCCGCGCCGCCGGCGTGCGCTGCGCATCCTCGAGGAGCGACGGCCACCAAACCAGTTGCCGCGGGCGGCCTCCTCGGCCTGGCGGCGCTGGTCGGCCTCCTGCTGCCACTGATGGCGGGCGAGGCGCTCGCCGTCGCGCTGGGCATCGAGGGCGGCGGCCTGGCGCAGCAGGGCGGGCAGCAGCTCGAACGGTTCGGCGGCCGGGATGCTCGGGTGGTCGGTCATCGGTCCTCCGGGGGATGCAGGAGTCGGCACTGCCCGGCGTGTACGTCGGTACAGCGCGGGCGGTGGGGCGCGCGGCACAGGGACGCCTCGCAGCCGCGCACGCAGACACGGAAGCGGCCGGCCTTCAACGGGCGGTCGCAGGCCGCGCAGCGACGGCGGGCGGTCACCGTGCCGTCCGGGCGTCACGGTGACGGGGGCAGGCGTCGCAGTGGGCGGGGATCCGTGCGGCGGTCAGGTCCGTGACGTCCGGCGCGCCATCCGCAGTGCGACGCCATCCGCAGGCGCAGCGGTAGGCGGCCGTCGGCGTACGTAGCCAGCGACCGACGCGCGTGTCGTACGCGCCGAAGTCGACGTGCAGGCCGTGGCGGTCCCCCAGCGGCCAGGGGTCGGGAAGGTCCACGCTCACTGTGGTGCTCATGACGGCTCGCAGGTGGGGTGAGTGGTCTGCTCGGGCTCCAGCACTTCCATCGCCTCCTTGCACACGGAGCACCGCGGCGCTCGACGGTTAGTCGCCGTCTCCGGCGGTGCAGCAGGCGGATCGGCGGTGGATTCACTCGCTGGTGCGGCAGAGCGGGCCGCGGGTGGCCAGGGCTCGGTGACGCGGGCTGCAGGGGGTGCCTCGGTAGTGGGTTCTTCTGTAAGTGCGTTCCTGTCCTGTCCTGTCCTGGTGTTACGCGTAACTGCTGGTGTAACGGGAGGCGTAACGGGCGCCTGAGGGCAGCTCTTCAGCAGGCACAAGGTGTGGTCGCCTCGATCGTGGGCGCGCTTCCGCCGCATGCGGATCTTCGAGTCGTTGGCGTTGTTCCGGATGCTCTTGGGCGGGATGTGGTCCTCGATGCGCACGATGACGACTTCGCCGTCGATCACGTAGACCAGACCAGCTCTCACCAGCTCGCCTACGCACTCGCTCGGGTCATCCACGTCCGACACGCGCCGGGCGCGCGTCTCGGGCAGACGCCCATCCCAGCGTTGCGCGCGAGAGCACGCCTGAACCAGGCAGAGGTAGTGCCACCGCGCGGCGTAGGACACTCCGTCCCAGGCGGGCCACTCGACCAGGAGATCGTCGAGCCGCGTCCAGCTCACCAGCCACCCCCCGCACGGTGACCCGTCACGCCCTGCGTAACGTGACGGGTCCTGTTACGCGTAACAGGCGTCGCCTCGCTGCCGCGTTGGGCATCATCGTTGCCAGACCGGGAGTGACGGTACCGCGGGTCAGGCCACCGCATCCCGGTCGCCTCCGTCCTGGCCGACGTCACGCAGAACGGGGAAGATGCTCCCGTTACTGCGTCGCTGACGCTCCAGGGCGGCCTGCAGGATCCTGGCGGCGCGGGCGAGTACCGCAGGATCATCGAGCGCCCGACGCGGCGCAGCGACCGCACAGGCGTCCACGACCGTTGTGCAAGCGGGCGCGCTTCCGGCGCCGTCGACTCGGCTATCAGCGGGCACTGGAACCACCTGCCTGCGGGCACTGGTCAGATGCCGGGCCAATGAGGAGCGCAGCAAGATGCCGGCAATGCTCAGCGGAGAGTGGCGGTGATGCTTCCAGGGCCGCCCGGATTTGTCGCTCGAGCCGGTGGGCGCACAGGCGGGAACGCAGCTCGTCTATTTCCTGCTGAATTTCAACGGGTCGCGGATTGACGCCCCGGTGCGTACGTTCCAGGACACCGAGCCTGGCCCGCCACTGCTGCCACGAATCCATCTAAGTCACCTCGCGGTATGTGCGACCACCTGGGGTTGCAGCACGAACGCGCGTGCGGCTCCCGGTGCGATGACTTGATGTTAAGTGGCTCGAGGTCGGGAAATCCAATGACCGACAGCAGAATTCAGCGTGACCACCGAATTCCCCGAACTTTCTCGAATCTACTCGAACTTTCCCGTATTAATTTGTACTTCCATAAGGAGGCCCGGCCGCCTTAGCGCCACTCGACCTGTACGCGATTCTCGTCGAATCTCCCCTTCCCAAGCTTGGCTGGCACGATCACGACGGACTTGATGAACATGCGGAGGAACTCGCGCTTCTCATCGAGCGTCATCCCGGGCCACGCCCACCGCGCAGCAGAGATGTCCACCTTCATGGAAGGCGGCGGCAGCATCGCCAACTCGTCACGCAGGCGACGCTCCCGCTCGTCCAGCCCCTGGCGGGCCGCTCGCCACTCAGCAGCCTTCAACTCGCCGCGGCCCCACTGCGCTGCCAGCTCGGCGCGATCCCCTTCGTCCAGTCCAGTGAGGGCAGATGTGATCTCGGCACGCCGACGCTCGTGATCATCGGCCCCCAAGCGCTCCAGGAACTCTGGCTTGTCCAGTTCCTTGAAGAGCCGGTCCACGACGTTGTCTTCGGTTGGCTCCAGCAGGATGCCGATACAGCCCCGGCCTGGCCCGTTGGGGCCGGACCGGTTCGGGTGGCACAGCAGGTAGGGCTTCCGCTTGTGGTTCCTCATGGTCTTGATGGCACCGATCAGCGGAGCCTCGCAGACACCGCAGACGGCCAGGCCGCCCGTCAGCGTGTACTTTCGCCCCACGGAGTTGCCGGTGTGCGCAGCCGAGACGTCATACCCGAAGCCGCTCCGGGTGCGCACCGTGCGGGTGCCGGTCAGCTTGGCCCGGCACGCCTGCCAAGTGCCCTCGTCGAGGATGGCGGGCCAGTTTCCGCGGCCAATGATCTCACCCCTGTGTACCCGGAATCCTGCGATCGTCGGCTTGGTGACCATGTTCCTCACGGACCGCGCCGTGAGCACGCCCGGCCGAGTGACAGGCTTCCCCGCCTCGTCGGTGATCACTTCGCCGTTGGCGTCCTTGACCTTCACCCGGTGCGGTCCGTGTAGGCCCTGCTCACGCAGCCCGCGCGCGATGTTCTCCAGCGCCCAGCCGTCCAGGACCCGTCCCGCAGCCCAGCGGATGGCTTCCGCCTCGCGCGGCACGACCGCGTAGGTCTTCTCACCCGTTTTCGTCAGCCCGTGCTCGTACCCGAACGGCTTCGAACCTGGCGGCCGGCCCTGCGCTGCCCGCTCTCGTAGCGTGTCGTTGACCCGCTTCTTCAGCTTCCGCACCTCGCCTGCGTTGAGTACCGCTCGGATGCCTGCTACCTCATCTCGCGGTCGCACGACGCCGTCACGGTTTGTGTGGACCTCCTTGATCCCAGCAGCGTCCAACTCGGCAGCGAGCGTGAACCACTCGACTTCCCGACGCTCAAGGCGGCTCTGTTCGACGCACCATAGGTGTCTCACCTCACCGCGGGCGATGCACTCGCGCAGCCGTTCGTACTCCGGTCGGCGGTCGCCGTTGGCGGCGGAGATACCGCTGTCGGCGAACACCTCGATCGGTTCCCCCGGCCACTTGGCGGCTGCGTAGCTCCGGCCCCATGTCTCTTGTTCGCCGACGCCTTCGTAGCTTCCATCGGGACGTGGCGACAACCGGCAGTACAGCGCGATGTATTGGGTCACAGGCACAGGATGCCGAGGGTTACTGCTTGACGGCAAGTCCCGGAGGCCAAGACCGTCAAGAACAGGATCCACCTCGACGTGCACGCGCGGGACGGCCGGCGCGAGGAGGAGATCGCCCGGCTCCGGACCCTGGGGGCGAACGTGCTGCGGCGGGTGAAGGAGCAGGGCGGGGAGTGGGTGACGATGGCGGACCCCGAAGGGAACGAGTTCTGCGTGCACTAGCTTGGCCTTTGACCCGTGCGGCGCGACCGGAGAGCCTCCGGAATGTGTGATGCCATGGCCGAATAGCGGTCTTGACGGTGGGTCAGTCCCGCCCGCACCATCCAGGCACCTCATTCAGTGCGGAGTCCCCTCCCCAGGGACTTCCTAGGAATCCGGAGCCCCCCACATGAAGCTCCCCCTTTCCCGGCGCGCGCTGACGGCCGGCGCCGTCGCCGTCGCCACCCTGGTCGCCGGCGGTTCCGCGGCCGGTGCGGCGTCCGCGCGTCCCGCGTCCGGGCCCGCCGTCGCCTCCGGCCCCGCAGCCGTCGCCGCCGCGCCCGACATACCGATAGCCAACGTCAAGGCCCACCTGTCGCAGTTGCAGTCGATCGCCACGGCGAATGGCGGCAACCGCGCCCATGGCCGCGCCGGCTACCAGGCCTCCCTCAACTACGTGAAGGCCAGGCTGGACGCGGCCGGGTTCACCACCCGCGTCCAGCGGTTCACCGCCTCGGGGCGCACCGGCTACAACCTGATAGCCGACTGGCCCGGCGGCGACGCCAATCATGTTGTCATGTCTGGGTCACATCTGGACAGCGTCACCTCCGGGCCCGGCATCAACGACAACGGCTCGGGCTCCTCGGCCGTCCTGGAGACAGCGCTCGCCGTCGCCCGGTCCGGCTACCAGCCCGCCAAGCACCTGCGCTTCGCCTGGTGGGGCGCGGAGGAACTGGGACTCGTCGGCTCCCGCTACTACGTCAACAGCCTCGGCTCCGCCGACCGCGCGAAGATCAGCGGATACCTGAACTTCGACATGATCGGCTCGCCCAACCCCGGCTATTTCGTCTACGACGACGATCCCACGATCGAGAGGACGTTCAAGACCTACTTCGCCGGTCTCGGCATCTCCACGGAGATCGAGACCGAGGGCGACGGCCGCTCCGACCACGCACCCTTCAAGAACGCGGGCGTCCCCGTGGGCGGACTCTTCAGCGGAGCCGACTACCGCAAGACGTCCGCGCAGGCGGCCAAGTGGGGCGGCACCGTGGGCCAGCCGTTCGACCGCTGCTACCACTCGTCCTGCGACACGACCGCCAACATCAACGACACGGCCCTGGACCGCAACGGCGACGCCATCGCGTACGCGGTCTGGGAACTGTCACGGTAGGGCGGGCGACGCCCCGCCCCGGGCGCCGTCCCGTCGGCGTCAGGCGACCGGCGTCAGGCGGCCGGCGTCAGGCGGTCTGGGACCGGGCGCGTTCGGTGAGGCGGCCCATACGGGCGCGAGCGGACTCCAGTTGGTCGGCGTCCTCGGCGGCCGGGCCCTCCTCGGCGGCCAGTTCGCTCCACAGGCCGACCAGGTCGCGCCCCAGGTCCAGGCCCCGCGCGGGGTCGCGTACGGCACGCCAGGCGGTCGCCGCACTCTGGACGTTGCCGTACGCGGCCTCGGCGTCGCCCGAGCGTCGGTGTATGCGGGCCAGGTCGAGCGAGAGCCGGAGGGCCCGGTCCGCGTCGCCCGACAAGTAGGCGATGTACGCGGTGAGTTCACGGAGCCGGAGCACCTCGGGGTGCTCCGGCCCCAGTGTCCGCGAGGCCTCCGCCACCGCCTGCTCCGCCAGCCGCGCCGCTGCGTCCGTACGTCCCTCCTTGACGGCCTCGTTGATACGGGCCGTCGGCTCCGCGAGGAGTGCGGGGGCGGTGGCGTCGCCGGGTGCCGTGAGCGGCTCGTCCCCGAGCACCGCCTCTGCCACGGCGTCGAAGCCGCGGGCGGGGGTGGGGGTGGGCTTGGGCTCGGGACGGAGGCCGGGGCCCGAGACGGGGTCGGCTCGCGGTTCGGGGGCGGGGGGCGGCCCTGGTGCGTGAAGCGGCTCCGGCGCGTGCACCGGCCGCTGCGCGTGCACCGGCCGCGGCACGTGCACCGACTGCGCGGCGACGTCGGACTCGGGTGCCGCGACCGGCCCGGGTGCGTGAAGCGGCTCCGGCGCGTGGACCGGCCGCGGCACGTGCACCGACTGCGCGGCGACGTCGGATTCGGGTGCCGCGACCGGCCGGGGGGCGGCGACCGGCTCCGGTGCGGGGGCCCGCTCCGACGTGGTGGCCCGCTCCGACGCGGTGACCGGCTGCCGGGCGGCGGGCGGGCCGGGCGTGGGGCGCGGCTCCGCGCCCTTCGAGGCGCCGGTCGCCGTCGGGCCGTCCATGCGCGGCGGCGGCCCGAACTCCCCCGTCGGCGGCGCCACCGTGCCTGGCGGCGTGCCCCCGGCCGCCGTGCCCCCGGCCGGTTCCGGCAGGGCGCGCAGCGTGAACGTCGGCGCGGACTCGCCGTCGGACCGCGTCCGCTGCGCCTCGGACACCGCCGGCAGCGGGAACGTCGGGGCGCCGGCCCGGCCCGGTTCCACCGAGCCCAGGACGCGCGTGGGCCGGTCCTGCCGTACCGGCGCTTCCTCCGCTTCCTCCGGTGCCTCCGGTGCCGGTTCCGCGGCGAGGTGGCTCGAACCGTCCGGGTCGACCCGGACGGTGACGGAGTAGCCGATGCGCCGGTCGTGGACCGTGGCGAGGACGGGGTGGCCCGCGGCGAGGGCGAGGCGGTGGAGGCGGTTAAGGACGGCGTTCTGGATCTCCTCGCCCGGGGCCGCGACGACCAGCGCACCGTCGACCGAAGCGCCGCGTGCGGCGGAGTCGGCCTCCGGCACGCGGACCTCGATCGGCGTCGCCGCGGGATCGGGCGGGCGCTCGCCGCGCTCGTGCTCCCGTTGCTTGTCGCGGCCGAGTCGAGCCATCGCTCCCCCACTCATCGGCGGCTTCCGTCGGCGGATTCCGTTCCCTGCCGTCCAGAGCCTGTCATGCCTGTCGTACACCTGTTGTCGAGTCTCTCCGCTCGCTCTCGATTCTCACGTCACCGGGGTGTCACAGGCTCGTTCCAGGAGCTCACGCCCTTTTCGCGGGCCGGTGCCGGGTGGGTGCGCGGGGTGAGTGACGCGGGACGGGAGCGGGCAGACGGGCAGTCACGCGACAGGGACCCGGGATACGGCTACGCGGTGATGTCCTTCGTCGTGAACCGGGCCCAGGCGGCCGACCCGAAGACCGCCGCGTAGAGGGCCTGCAGGCCCAGGTTCCGCACCAGGTCGTCCCAGTAGACCGGTTCGCGCATCACGTCGGCGAAGGAGAGCCAGTAGTGGGAGAAGAAGTACGGCCGGAGGGCGTCGAGCTGGGGGATCTGGTCGAGGATCTGGACGGTGATCAGCAGTCCGACCGTCGTCGCCATCGCCGCGATGCCGCTGCCCGTCAGAGTGGAGACGAACAGGCCGAGGGCCGCGACGCCGACGAGTGAGGCGGCCACGACCAGCGCGATCAGCAGCGCCCTCCCCAGGCCCTCGGTGTAGGTGATCCGGGTGCCGGAGATGGTGATCAGGTCACCGACCGGGAACAGCAGCGCGCCGACCGCGAGCGCCGAGACCGCGACCACCAGGGTGGCGGCGAGGCAGAAGGCGAGCACCGTGGCGTACTTGGTGAGCAGCAGCCGGGAGCGGCCGGACGGGGCGACCAGGAGGTAGCGGAGCGTACCCGCGCTCGACTCGCCCGCGATCGCGTCGCCCGCGACGACGCCGATGGCCATCGGCAGGAAGAACGGAAGGGTCGCGGCGAGCGCGGTGAAGACCAGGAACAGCCCGTTGTTGCTGATCTGCGCGATGAACGCCGGTCCCCCGCCGCCTCCTCCCCCGCCACCGAGCGAGGACCCGTCGCTCGTCTCGATCTTCACGGCGATGCCCACCAGGACCGGCACGGCGGCCAGGACCGCCAGCAGGGCGAGGGTGCGCCAGCGCCGGAACGTGGTCAGCAGTTCGCTGCGGAGGAGGCCCAAGGACCACAGCGGGCTCGGGTCCCGCGCCGCACCCGGGTCCCGTACCGCACCCGACGCCGCCACCCGGGGCGTCGGCTCCTCAGGCGCTTCAGCCCGCGACATCGAAACCCTCCCCGGTCAGCGCCACGAACGCGTCCTCCAGGGAGGCCCGTTCCAGGACGAAGCCCCGGACCCGGACACCGGCCGCGACCAGTGCGGCGTTCACCTCGGCGAGGTCGCGCTCCGGCGGCTCCGACGTCACCCGGTCCTCGGCGACGACCACGTCGGCTGCCCCCTGCTCCTTCAGCACCCGGGCGGCCTCGCCCGCGTCCGGCGTGGTGACCACCAGCCGGCCGCGCGCCCCGGCCGCCAGGTCGGCGACCGCGCCCTGGGTGATCAGCCGCCCCCGAGCCATCACCGCGGCGTGGGTGCAGACCTGCTCGATCTCGTCCAGCAGGTGGGAGGAGAGGAAGACGGTGGTGCCGTCGGAGGCCAGTTCACGTACGAGGGCGCGGATCTCGCGCATGCCCTGGGGGTCGAGACCGTTGGTCGGTTCGTCCAGGACGAGGAGACGGCGCGGCTGGAGCAGCGCGGCGGCCAGGCCCAGCCGCTGCTTCATGCCGAGCGAGTACGCCTTCGCCCTCTTGCCGCCCGCGGCCGCGAGCCCCACCCGCTCCAGCGCCGCCGACACCCGTGCGCGCCGGGTGCGCGGGTCGGCGGTCGGGTCGGCGGCGTCGTAGCGCAGCAGGTTGTCGCGCCCGGAGAGGAAGCCGTACAGGGCCGGGCCCTCGATGAGGGCGCCGACCCGGGGCAGTACGGTGCGGGCCGCGCGCGGCATGGGCCTGCCCAGGACCCGGGCGCTGCCCGAGGTGGGTTCGATCAGGCCCATCAGCATGCGGATGGTGGTGGTCTTGCCCGAGCCGTTGGGGCCGAGGAAGCCGAAGACGCTGCCCGCCGGGACGGTCAGGTCCAGACCGTCGACGGCGAGTTGTCCGCCGCGGTAGCGCTTGGTGAGCGCGCGGGTGGCGATGACGGCGTCATCCGCGCGCTCCGTGTCCGGGCGCTCCGGCTCCGCGGCGGGCGGTCCGGCCATCGGCTCCCTCGTTTCGTCCTCTTCGCCGAACGGCGGGTACTGCGCACTTCCCACTGCTTACCGCGTACCGCTTCCCACTGCTCGCCGCCTACCGCGCGGCGTCGGCCGCCTTCACCAGCGCGTCCTTGGTGACCGCGCCGGCGTAGACCTTGCCGTCGTCCGTGATCAGGGCGTTGACCAGGCGGGTCTTGAAGACCGTGCCCGAGCCGAAGTCGCCCTTGACCTGGTCGCCGAAGGAGCCGAGGAAGCCGCCGAGGTCGCCGCCCGCGGTGGCCATGGGCAGGCCGCCCCGGGCGCCGGTGTCGAAGGTGGCGATCGCGTTCCAGCCCTCGCCGACGACCTTCAGGCCGTCCGTCGCCTTCAGACCGTCCATCTCCTCGGCGAGGTCGCCCTCGGCCTTGCGCCCGTGCTCCGTGGCCTGGTCGGTCCCGTCGCCCTCGGTGACCTTCGCGCCCTTGGGCGGGGTGAAGTCGAACGTCGACGCGTCCGGCTTCGCGAAGCTGACCTTGGTGAAGCCCGCGTCCACGACGGCGGCGCCGCCGCTCGCCGGGGTCAGCGTGAACTTCAGCGGCGTGCCGGTCTCGGCGTCCACGGCCACGGTGATCGCGCCGACCGTGGAACCGTCCTGCCTGGGCTCGACGACCAGCCGGTACGCGTCCCGGCCGGCCACCTGTGCGGTGCCGCCCACGGTCACGGACGTGGTGTCGTCGATCGCCTCGAGTGCCTGGTCGGCGAAGTCCTTCGGAGTGGCCGGCACGTCCTTCTCCGGCCGTTCGGCGCCGGCGGAGGCGGAGGAGTGGTAGACCTCGTTGGACTTGCTGTCGTAGCCCCAGACGTCCTTGCCGTTGTGGATCAGGCTGTACTCGGCGGCGTTCTCCAGCAGGGACAGCTTCTGCCGGTCGGGGCCGTCGGCCGCGACGCGCAGCGTGTGGCTGCCGGACACCAGCTCGGTGAGCTTGGCCGACGGGTCCGCGGCGGAGCCCTCGCCGTCCCCACCGAAGCCCGGACCGCCGGACATTCCGGACATCAGGCCGCTCTCCAGCCCGCCGAGGTCCGGGAGGCCCAGGTCCGTGCTGATCCGCACCGTGCCGGACATCTGCTGGACGTCCGACTCGGCGATCTTCTCGATGAGCTGCTCCGCCGTGATCTTCGGCAGGTCGGGGTCCCCGGAGTCGGCCAGCGCGGGGACGAGCCCGATCGTCGCGGCCGCCACTCCCATCACCGCGACCGGGACGACGTACCGCGCGGCCCTGCGGCGTCCGGCCCGCAGCTCCTCGCCCTCCCCGGCGCCCGTGTTGTCGTCGTTGTCGATCGGTGTCATGTGTGCCCTACCTCCGTCGTCGGCGGCGGCTGTCTCGCGACCTCGCACTCGTTACCCGTGAGCCGCCATTCTCACCCGAATCGGTGAGGACTGGTGTTTTTCCGTGGTGTCCATCTGACCAAATCACCGGAGCGGAAGCGTCAGACCGGGGGCTCAACTCCGCCTACTCCTGCGGGATGACACGGAGGGTCGACGCCTCCCCCGGCCCGTAGGGGCTGCCGTACGCCACTCGGCGGCGGACGGCCGCCACCCGTGACGCGCACCACCGGCAGCACGCCACCGGCGGGGCACCGGCGGTACGGCACGTCAACGGGACGGCACGCACGCCACAGTCGGGCGGGCCGACGGCACGGTCCGGCAGGCCGACGTCCGCGTGCTCAGCCGGCCCGGTGCACCACCGCGTCGCACAGCTCCACCAGCGCGGCCTTCGCGTCGCACTCCCGCAGCGGGGCCAGCGCCGCGCGGGCCTCTCTGGCATACCGGACGGTGTCGCGCCGGGCCTGCTCCAGTGCGGGATGGGCGCGCAGCAGGCGCAGCGCCTCGGCGTGCCGCGTGTCGTCGCCGAGGTCGGAGTCGAGCAGCTCGCACAGCGCGATGTCCTCCGCGAGCCCCAGCCGGGCCGCCCGCTCGCGCAGCCGCAGTACGGGCAGGGTGGGGATGCCCTCGCGCAGGTCCGTCCCGGGAGTCTTGCCGGACTCGTCGGAGTCGGAGGCGATGTCCAGGACGTCGTCCGCGAGCTGGAAGGCGACCCCGAGCCGCTCGCCGTACTGGGTCAGCACGTCCACCACCGTCTCGTCGGCGCCGGACATCATCGCGCCGAACCGGCAGGAGACCGCCACCAGCGAGCCCGTCTTGCCGCCCAGCACGTCCAGGTAGTGGTCGACCGGGTCCCGGCCGTCCTGCGGGCCTGCCGTCTCGAGGATCTGTCCGGTGACCAGCCGCTCGAACGCGAGAGCCTGGACCCGGACCGCCTCGGGGCCGAGGTCGGCGAGGATCTGCGAGGCGCGGGCGAACAGGAAGTCGCCGGTGAGGACCGCGACCGAGTTGTCCCAGCGGGTGTTCGCGCTGGGCACCCCACGCCGCACGGCGGCCTCGTCCATCACGTCGTCGTGGTACAGCGTGGCGAGGTGGGTCAGCTCCACGACGACGGCCGAGGGCACGATCCCGGGCGCGTAGCGGTCGCCGAACTGGGCGGAGAGCATCACCAGCAGCG
This sequence comes from Streptomyces sp. NPDC048392, assembly GCF_043200575.1. Lineage (NCBI taxonomy): Bacteria > Bacillati > Actinomycetota > Actinomycetes > Kitasatosporales > Streptomycetaceae > Streptomyces > Streptomyces sp. NPDC048392. The sequence continues at coordinate 175,826 of NZ_JBICYB010000002.1, read as the reverse complement.
GACGAAAGCGTTTCCCGCCGGCTCGCACCAGGTGCTGGGCGGCCTCCGTGATGAACGGCACCTCGCTTTTGGTTGCCTCAAGCAACCCTTCCTCGACAGCAGCCAATCCGGCCTGGACATCGGCTTCCAGAGCCTGGTCCCGCACGCTCAGCCCGAACGGCCCGACGACGGTCACGAGGGGTCTCCTGTCTGCTGGTGTCTATTGCCGGTTACCTGGTTTGTCGATAGGTCGCTGCCACCACTCAAGTCAGCGTATCCGGTCACGTTTCGATCACCGCTAGCGCCCACCGTTACAGGCCGGTCGGTATCAGATCATGAACGGTATGTTTTTGATCAGGTGATATGAGCAGATTTTGATTGATATCACCAAGGGGTGACCCGGACCCCGGGGTGCGGGCGGGCGGGAAGCCGCCACCGAAGATCCCATTACTCCCCCCAACGGCCCGCACGCCGGGAACGTCACCCGCCCGGCACCCGCGCACACCCGGCAGGCGCGCCGCGCGACTCCTCCCCGACCACCGCCCCACCCGCTTCCCGGCCTCTCTTTCCCACCCCACTCCTCACGCCGCTTCCCCCTCTTCTCCGCCCGACACCCGAAGCCGACCTCACCCATGGCCGGTTGGCGCGGAGTTGGACCTAATGCCCGTTTTGCCGTGCTTATTGAAGCCAGTGAGTTGGCTCACTCCGGGTCAGCCACGGGCAACCCTGCCGGAACCTGTGCCCTCCCTTTGCCCCGCAAGCGAGTTGGGACTTGGCAACAGCAAAGGATCAAGAGCTTCAAACGCCTCAGACCAAGGTCAACAGGCACGTTGGGTGATTCCTGCACTTGTTCCGGACATGTGCTCTCGCATACGTTCCCGGCCTGTCGGGCGGACGCCGAATCCTGCCACCGCCCGGACGCACAGTCATCCACCCAACAAACTCGCAGGCAGGAGCGGGGGACCCAGGTTAGTCGCCGCACCGGTCACCACCGGAGCGGCTCGGGGTGAAGCCGTACCCGTCAGGGCACGGCCGGGCACCTCCCCGCCCGAACCCGACAGCTCACCTCGCAGGCGTAAGGAGAGGGACACCGCATGTCTGCCAACGGTCAGAACCGTCACGCCCGCACCAGCCGCCTCGCCCGCAAGCTCGCCGTGGCCGGCACCGGTGCCGCGGTGCTCGCGCTGCCGCTCATCGGCGCCACCACCGCCTCCGCGGCCACCCCGGCCGCCGCCACGACCGCCACGACCGTCACCACGGCGGCGACGACGTACCCGGACAACCTCGACGGCTGGATCCGCGAGTCGCTCGACATCATGGCGCAGCACGGCATCCCCGGGAGCTACGACGGCATTTACCGCAACATCATGCGGGAGTCCTCGGGCAACCCGTTCGCCATCAACAACTGGGACATCAACGCCATCAACGGCACCCCGTCCAAGGGGCTGCTCCAGGTGATCGACCCGACCTTCCAGGCGTACCACGTGCCCGGCACCTCCTGGGACCCGTACGACCCGGTCGCCAACATCACCGCCGCCTGCAACTACGCGGCCGACCGCTACGGCTCGATGGACAACGTCTTCAGCGCGTACTGAGTCCTCGGCGCGTACTGAGCCGACGGCCGCGGCGGCCGCACCGGAAGGACCGCCGCAGCGGCCGCACTAAGAGGTACCGAAGATCCGATCGAGGACGACGGCCACGCCGTCGTCCTCGTTCGCGAGGGTGACCTCGTCGGCCACCGCCTTGAGTTCGGGGTGGGCGCCGGCCATCGCGACGCCGTGGGCCGCCCAGTGGAACATGGGGATGTCGTTGGGCATGTCGCCGAAGGCGATCGTCCCCTCCCGCTCCAGGCCGAGCCGCTCGGCGGCCAGCGCCAGGCCGGTCGCCTTCGTGATGCCGCACGGCTGGAGCTCCACCGTGCCGGGCCCCGACATGGTGACCGTCGCGAGGGAACCGACCACCGCGCGCGCCGTCGCCGCCAACTCGTCGTCACCCAGTTCGGGATGGCGCAGCAGCACCTTGCTGATCGGGGTGCTCCACAGCTCGTCGCGCCGCTCGACGCGCACCGCGGGCAGTGTCGGGTGGGGCATCAGGTAGCCCGGCTCGATGAGCGTCAGCCCGTCGACGCCGTCCTGGTCGACCGCGGCGTGCACCTGGCCCACCTCGGCCTCGATCTTGCCGAGCGCGGTCTCGGCCAGCTCCCGGTCCAGAGTGACCGACCACAGCATCCGGTGCGCGCCGGCGTCGTACACCTGCGCGCCCTGCCCGCACACCGCGAGCCCCGTGCAGCCGAGACGGTCGAGCAGATTCCGCGCCCGGGGTGCGGGCCGGCCCGTCACCACCAGATGCCGCGCACCGGCCCCGGTCACCCGCGCCAGCGCGGCCAGCGACCGGTCGGAGACGGTGTCGTCGCCGCGGAGCAGCGTGCCGTCCAGGTCGGTGGCGACGAGTGAATATGCGGTGCGGTCCATGATCAGAGAATACGGACACCGCACCCGTCCAACTCACCCGCGACCGCTTCCGAACGAGGAGGTAGCGAGTGCGTTCGGACCCGCACGAGGATGCACGGAGACGCCCGATCATGTCCGAAACCTGACACATCATCGGCTAAAGCCGGTTAAAGGCCTGTGCACCGGTTGGCAACAACATGGACCGCTACCTACCCCTCCGGGCGGCCCGGGGGTACCTTCCTGTTGTTCAGGGGGACTTGATCGGGGGGTCGGGTTGAACAGCGGACGCGTACGTGTGCTCCGGCCACAGGAGCTGGGCGAGGGGGAGCGGGAGCACTGGCGCGAGCTGCGTGCCGAATCGACGGCACCGCGCAACCCCTTCATGGAACCGGAGTTCACCGACGTCGTGGGCCGGGTACGGCCGCGGGCGCGGGTGGCGGTGGTGTACGACGGCGGTGAGGCGGCCGGTTTCCTGCCGCACGAACGGGGTCCGCTGGGCCAGGGCCGGGCCATCGGGCTGGGGGTGTCGGACTGCCAGGGCGCGGTACTGCGCCAGGGCCTCGCCCCGGACCTGCGCGAACTGCTGCGGGCCTGCTCCCTGTCGAGCTTCGCCTTCGACAACCTGGAGGCGGAGCAGGAGTTGTTCGTGCCGGCCGCCGCCGACGAGCACACCACCTACGTCATCGACGTCGAGAAGGGCTACGAGGCGTACGAGAACGTCCTGCGCGCCCAGTCCCCGAAGTTCCTGAAGTCCACCCTCGCCAAGGAGCGCAGGCTCGGCCGTCAGGCCGGGAACGTCCGCTTCGTGTTCGACGAGCGGGACCCGGCGGCGCTGCGCACGCTCATGGAGTGGAAGTCGGCCCAGTACCGCAGGACGGGCCGCCGGGACCGGTTCGCACAGGAGTGGATCGCCCGGCTCGTGGCTCGGCTCGCCGGGACCCGGGCGCCGGAGTGCACCGGCACGCTGTCCGTGCTCCACGCGGGCGGCCGGCCGGTCGCCGCGCACTTCGGACTGCGTTCGGCGACGGTGCTGGCCTGCTGGTTCCCGGCGTACGACCCGGAGTTCGCGAGGTACTCGCCGGGGCTCGTGCTGCATCTGCGCATGGCCGAGGCCGCGGCCGCCGAGGGCATCGGCCTGCTCGACCTGGGGCGGGGACCTGCGGAGTACAAGGACGCGCTGAAGACCGGTGAACTGCCCGTGTACGAGGGGGCGGCGACGCGTGCGGGGACGGGCGCCGCGCTGCACTGGCTCGGCCGGGAACCGGCCCGGCGCGCGCACGGCTTCGTACGCGACCGGCCCCGGCTGGCGTCGCTGGCGGCACGGACGCTGAAGGGCGCGGCCCGGCTGCGCCGGTCCTGACGGAGGGCAACCACGAGGGGGTGGGCGCATGGCCGGTACCGGACGTGCGCGGCGAAGGGCTCGGTGGGAGACACGGCGGGAGGTGGCGGGGTTCCTCGGCATCGGGCCGGTGCAGGTCGCCGAGCTGGACCTCGACGGTGACGACGCGGGTGAGGCCGAGGAGGCGGTGCTCAGACCGGGCCCGGGGAGTCCTCCGGTCACGTCCGGTGCGGTGTTCTTGCTGGTCAGACGGGCGGGCCGGCCCGTCGGCACCCTGGTCGGGCAGGTACCCGGGGGAGCGCACCCGACGCGGGTGCTGGCCGGGCTCGCCCGCGAGCTGCAGGGCGGGGAACCGCCCGGGCCGCAGGGCCAGGAGCCTCAGGACCGGGAACCGCCCAGGCCGCAGGACGGGGAGCCGCAGGACCGGGAGCCGCAGGGCGGGGAGCCGCTGGGGCCGTCGGTCTCGCGGTCCGCCGCGCGGGCCGTCGCGCGGGCCGTCGCGCCACCGGCCTCGCGGTCCGCCGCGCCGTCGGCCGCTCCGCCGTCCACCAGTGTCGTGGTCGCCACCCGGGAGCGTGCTGACCGGCTCGCCCGCGCCCTGGACTCGCTGCTCGCGCAGGACCACCCGGACTTCGACGTCGTCGTCGTCGACAACGCGCCCCTGACCGGCGAGACCCGGGAACTGGTCGAGCGGAAGTACGGCGAACGGGTCCGGTACGTGTGCGAACCGGTGCCCGGCCTCGCCGTCGCGCACAACCGGGGTCTGGCGCTGGTGCGGGGGCAGGTGGTCGCCTTCACCGACGACGACGTGGTGGCCGACCCACGCTGGCTCAGCGAACTGACCGCGCCCTTCGCCGCCGACCCGCGTTTGGGGTGTGCCACGGGGCTGATCCTGCCTGCGCGGCTGCGTACCCCCGCCCAGGTGCTGCTGGAGAGCCACGGCGGCTTCGCCAAGGGCTTCACCCCGCGGACGTACGACCCGGAGCGGCCGCCCGCCGACGAGCCGCTGTTCCCCTTCACCGCCGGCCGGTTCGGCTCCGGCGCCAACATGGCCTTCCGGACGGCGGTGCTGCGGGCGGTCGGCGGCTTCGACCCGGCGACCGGCGCGGGCACGCACGCGCGGGGCGGCGACGACCTCTACGGCTTCGTCCGCGTCCTCGCCCAGGGGTGGCGGCTGCACTACACGCCCTCGGCACTGGTCTGGCACCACCACCGGGAGACCTGGCGGGACCTGGAGGCCCAGGCCTTCGGCTACGGCGCGGGCCTCACCGCGTATCTCACCGCGCTCCTGGTGAACCGGCCCGCACTGCTGCCGGCCCTCCTCGTCCGACTACCGGGCGGGCTGGTGTACGCGCGGGGCCTCACCGCCGTACGGGAGGCAGGGGGCGACGGCTCGCCCGGCGCCCACGACGACCGGACCCACCCCTGGCCGAGGCGCCTGTCCCGGTTGCAGCGCCGGGGCATGCTGTACGGGCCCGCCGGCTACCTGCGCGCCCGCCGCGCCCTGCGCACGGTCCGGCCGGGGGCGCGATGAACTGGGCGGGGGTCCCGGACGCCTACGGACCGGGGATTCCGGGCGCGGACGCGGCACTGGGAAGGGACGGGACGCGGGGAGCGGACGCAGAGCGGGGAAGGGGCGGGGCACGGGGAACGGACGCGAGGGAAGGCGGGGCGGGCGAGGCCGGGGGCCATGTCCCGGTCCTTCTCTACCACGCGGTGATGGACGATCCGCCTGCCTGGATCGCCGAGTTCAGCGTCACCCCGAAGGAGTTCGCCGCGCACCTGGACGCGGTCGTCGGCAGCGGCATGACGCCGGTCACGATCAGCGCGCTCGCCGACCACCTGGCCGGGCGGGCACCGCTGCCGCCCCGGCCGGTACTGCTCACCTTCGACGACGGCTTCGCCGACCTGCCCGGCCCCACCGCCGAGGCGCTGGCCGAGCGCGCGCTGCCCGCCACCGCCTACCTCACCACCGGGGCCATCACTCCGGGCGGCCGCAGTCTGCTGCAGCCCGCCCCGATGATGACCCTGGGCGCGGTGGCCGGGCTGGAACGTTCGGGCATCGAGATCGGCAGCCACACCGTCACCCACGCCCAGCTCGACACCCTGTCCACCGAAGACCTGATGGACGAACTGCGCACCTCCAGGGCGGTCCTGGAGGACGCCCTCGGCCGTCCGGTCCGCCACCTCGCCTACCCGCACGGCTACAACAGCGCGAAGGTGCGGGCGTCGTCGGCCCGTGCCGGGTACGAGACGGCGACCGCCGTGCGGCACGCGCTCAGTTCGGGCCGCGACGAGCGTTACCGCATCGCCCGGCTCATCGTGCGGCACGGCCACACGGTCGCCGACGTCGAGGGCTGGCTGGCGGGGGGCGGCGCCCGCACCGCCCCTTTCCGCGACGGTCCGAAGACGGCCGGCTGGCGGTGGTACCGCCGGGCCCGCACCGTCCTGAAGGGCCCCGTGTTCGCCGGGTGAAACGCGACGAAGCTGACGATTCGGGTGTGAGAAGCGGCGTGCGTTCCTAGACTCGTCCCCAGGGGAGGGGAGCCTCAGCGTGCAGCACCAGGTGCCCGTACCGAACGCCGAGAGCGGTATGCCGCCACCCCCCGCCACCGGCCCGGGACGGCCCGCCGGCGGTGACCCCGGCCCCTGGCGGGCCGTCCTTCGCCGCCCCCGCGCCCCCGGCCCGCTGACGCTGCTGCTCGCCACCGCGCTCTGGCTGTACGCCCTCCCCCGCATCGGCTTCCGGAAGATGGGCGACTACGGCCTGCTGGACCGCCTGCCCGTCACCTATCACCTCTCGCTGCTGGTCCTCACCGCGGGCTTCGTCCTCAGCCTGCGGCGCGCGGCCACCGCACCCTGGTGGCCGGCCGCACACTGTGCCGCGATGCTGTTCGCCCTCAAGGCACCACCGGCGGTCCTCTACGACGCGGTGCGCTACCCGTGGGCCTCCAAGCACGACGCCGTCGTCGACACCCTGCTCGCCAACGGCGGACTCCGGCCGGACGCCGCGCTGTCGGGCAACATGTCGGCGTACGACCAGTGGCCGGGGTTCTTCACGCTCAACGGCGGCCTGGTGCGCGCCTTCGGTGTGGACGGTGCCGCCGTGTACGCCAACTGGGCACCGATCGTCCTCGGGCTGCTCATGATGCCGGTGCTGGTGCTGATCTACCGCACCTTCTGCCGGGACCGGCGCCTGGTGTGGACCGCCGTCTGGATCTTCCAGCTCGCCAACTGGGTGGGCCAGGACTACTTCGCCCCGCAGGCACTCGCCTACCTGCTGCACCTGACGGTCATCGCGGTGGTGCTGCGGCACTTCGTGCGCCCGGGCTCCGCCGGACGCCTGCGCGACCGCGCCTTCCTCGACCCGGCGGCGGCCGTCGTGCCGCCCCCGACCGGAACCGGACAGCGCGCGATCTGCGTGCTGGCCCTCGCCCCGCTGATCGCCGCCGTCAACGCCACGCACCAGCTCACTCCGGTGATGCTCTGCGTCTGCCTGCTCGCGCTCAACCTCACCCGCCGCCACCGCAACGTCGGTCTGCTGGCCGTCGCCGCACTGCTGATGCTGGCCTGGGACCTGACCATGGGACGGCCGCTGTTTCTGGAGACGCTCTCCACGCTGAAGGAGTCCCTCGGCGAACTGACCCGGAACTCCCGCGCCGGCTACGCGGGTCAGCTCACCGGCCCCGGCCCCGAACTCGCCGGCACGGCCAACGTGGTGATGGTGCTGGCGATCACCGCCCTCGCCGGGGCCGCCGTCGTGCTGCGGCGCCGGCTGACCCGCAGCGCGCTGCCACTGCTGCTGGTCTCGTTCGCCCCGGTGCCGCTGTTCGTCGTCAACGACTACGGCGGCGAAATGCTTTTCCGGGTCTACCTGTTCGCACTGCCCGGCGGGGCCTTCTTCGCAGCCGCCGCACTCGTGCCGGCCTTCGCGGGCGGCCGACGCGACCGGGTCGGGGCCGCGAGGACAGCGCGGCACAGGGCCGCGGCCATCGCCCTGCCGACGGTGCTGTCGGCGCTGCTGGCCGGCTTCCTGCCGTCGTACTACGGCAAGGAGAGGATGTACTACACGCCGCCCGCGGAGACCGCCCTGGTCACCCGGACCCTCGACAACGCTCCCGAGGGCGCGCTGATCCTCGCCACCACCGGCTCCTTCCCGCAGGCCCTCCACCGTTACGACAGCCTCGAGCACTGGTACTTCGCCGAGCAGGAGCTCCCCGAGAACGAGAGGATGCTGAGGGACCCGGCCGGCTACCTCGCCGACGGAATACCGCCGGGCGTCACGGCGTACGTCCTCCTCACCCGCACCCAGGACGTCTACACCGCCGGAGAGGGACTGCTGCCGGCCGACGGCTTCGCCGGACTCCGCGCGGAGCTGTCCGCCTCGCCGCTCTTCAGGACCCTCGAAAGCCACCCCTACGGCGTCGTCCTGGAGTACCGCCCGGCGCCCGGGTGACGCCGGCCACGCCGAAAGACGAAGGGCAGTCAGGTCACTCCATGAACACCACGGATTCCCAGGCGACCGGTCCCCGCGAAGCGGCCCGGGCCACCGGAGCGGCCCCGAGGCGGCTCAAAGTCCTCGTCGCGGTCTCCGGCTGGGCGGCGCTGGCCGCCACCGCCGTACCCGGCCCCTCACCACTGCGCTGGACACCGGTGCTGCTCTTCGTCCTGTTCGGCCCGGGCTGCGCGGTGCTGTATCCGCAGCCGGCCGGCTTGGCCTCCGGTGCCCGGCTGGAGGCCGCCGCGCTCGCCGCACCCGTCAGCCTCTCGCTCGGGGTGCTCACCGCCACCTCGCTGTTCCTGGCGGAGGCCTTCTCGGCGACCGCCTTCCTCGTCCCGCTGGCCGCCTTCACCACGGTCACCGCGGCCCTGCCGGGGCTGCCGCTGCCCGCCGCCCGGCGCGGCGCGGCCGAACACGCCACCCGCGGGCCCGCCGTCGGCGGCGGCACATGACGGCCCGGCGCCGGGGACACGCCCCGTCCGCGTCCCGTGAGGCGACGGGCACGGGCACGGGCACGGCGAGACGCGCCCACACGGCCGTCGTACTGGTGGCGGTGGCCGCGCTGATCGCCGGGCTCGGCCTCTGGGCCGGCCGCACCGAGGACCCGGACGCACCCGGGGACGCCCTGCCCGGCAACGCCGCCTCCGGCAAGGTGCCGTCCGGTCCGTGCGCCCCCGGCGACACGCTGGTCCCCGCCTGCGGTGCCTGGTGGGGCGCCTACGTGCCGTACGCCGCGAACGGATCGCTCAGGGACGCCGTGCTCGGCTTCGAGAGGCGGATCGGCCGCAGGCTGGACCTCGTCTACAACTACCACGACATGTCCGGCACCGACCTGGACGGCCGCCTGCTCACCCGGGACGAACAGGAGCTGGGCAGGGACAGGCTGCTCATGCTGGCCTGGGAGTCCACGGTCTGGACCGAGCCGCACCACGAGAACTGGACGGAAACCCAGCTCGGCTGGAAGAACATCGCCTCGGGGAAGTACGACGAGGAAGTACTCGATCCGCAGATCCGGCGCATCAGGGCCTACGGCAAACGGGCCTTCGTCTCCTTCGACCAGGAGACCGACGCCCGCGTCGGGGAAGGCGCCGGCACGCCGGCGGAGTTCGTCGCGGCGTACCGGCACCTGCACGAGCGGTTCCGTGAGCTGGGCGCCGACAACGTCGTGTGGGTGTGGACCGTCTCCGGCTACCTCGGCAGCGCGGACGAGATGAAGGCGCTCTACCCCGGGGACGAGTACGTCGACTGGATCGCCATGGACCAGTACAACTACTACCAGTGCCACGACACCACCGACTGGAAGGACTTCCTGCGCAGCCAGCAGCCCGGCTACGCATGGCTGCGCGAGAACATCACCGACGAGAAGCCTGTGATGCTCGCGGAGTTCGCGACCGCGCCCGACCCCGACGACCCGAAGCGCCAGCGCGACTGGTACACCCGGATTCCCGCCGACGTGAGGAAGCTCCCGGAGGTGAAGGCGCTGGTGCACTGGAACCGGCCCCCGTCCGAGGAGCCGGCCTGCGACCTGACCGTCAACGACGGCCCGGGACTCGACGGTTACCGGGAGGCGGGGAGGAACGGCTACTTCCACCAGCCCGTGCCGCCCCGCTGACCGGCGGGACGACGATGAGGGCCAGCGCGACGAGTACGCCGAGCAGGACGAGCGCGCCGAGCAGCGGCAGGGCCGCGGGTGCGAGGGCCCGGCGCCACACCCAGCCGCCCACCGCGACGAGATACAGCACTCCCCAGCACCCGGGCCAGGTCAGCCGTCCGACCGCGCGCACGAGCAGCAGGCCGAGCGGAACGAGGCACAGGAGCAGGGCGAGCTGCGGGACCCACCGCAGCAACGGCTCGGGGCCGCTCAGCCCCACCGTGTCCGCCAGAGCGCCGGCCGTCCTCGAGTGCCACGCCCCGCCGACCGCGCGGGGTTCCCGCCCGAGGGCGACGGGCGCGGTGTGCAGGGCGAGCAGAGCGGACCCGAGAGCCGTCCCGGGCAGCCACGCGTCACGCGCCGTACACAGCGTCACCGACGCGGCGAACACGACCAGCAGCAGGCCGCCCGCGACGAGAGCGGGAAACGGCAGCTCCTCCAGCAGCCTGCGTCCCGTCAGCTGTGCGGTCCCGAAATCCCCTGCCACACCGGGCACCCCGGCCCCACCCGACGCGCCGACCGCACCGGACGTCCCGCCGAGCCATGGCAGGCCGCGCAGGGCCGCCCAGTAGACCGCGGTGGCGACGGCGAGCAGGCACCACAGGACGCCTCTCAGCCACCGCTCCCCAGCGTCGGTCACGCTGCCGGTCTGGACGGCGGCTCCGGTCCGCCGCGGCCGGACGGCCAGTACCAGGGTGTCCGCCCGCAGCGCCTCGCGCTCGTACCCGGGACGGCCGGTGAACAGGTCGGCCGTGCCAGCCGTGCCTGCCGTGCCAGCCGTCCCTGCCGTGCCAGCCGTGCCAGCCGTGCCAGCCGTCCCTGCCGTGCCTGCCGTGCCAGCCGTCCCTGCCGTGCCAGCCGTGCGTGCCGTGCCAGCCGTCCCTGCCGTGCCAGCCGTGCGTGCCGTGCGTGCCGTGCGTGCCGTGTCAGCCGTCCCTGCCGCGCCTGCCGTGCCAGCCGTGCGTGCCGTGCGTGCCGTGCGTGCCGTGCGTGCCGTGTCCACGTCGGTGCCCTCGCGCCCACGGTGCGCATCGCGCGCCCAGTCGGTGCCGTAGCCGGCGGTCGCGTTCAGCCGTGCCCGCCGGGTGCCGTACTCCGGGCCGGGGGCGGCCGGGCGCCTGCCCCGGCGCCGTCTCCCACCGGCACGCGCCCCCCTGCCGCCGGGGGCGCCCGTGCCGCGCAGCGCCGCGCGCAGGCCGGGTGCGCAGCCGACGGCGACCACCGTCATGCTCACCAGCACCGCCCAGCCGGCGCCCGCGATCCCGGCCGGTGTGAACAGCAGCGCCGCGCTGCCCAGCACCAGGACGCACATGGCGCCCTGCACGGCGGCGAGCACCCCGGTCCGCGCCTGGACCCGCAGCACACCGATGTACAGCTCGACCACGACTCTCGGCAGCGCCCCGACGGCCAGCAGCCGCAGCACCGTGGAGCCGTGCTCGGCGTATTCCTCGTCGAAGGGCGCGAGGATCTGCGGGGCGAAGACGACCAGGAAGAGGACGACCGGCACCAGCAGCAGCGTCATGCGGCGCAGCGCTCCCCGGACGCCGTCGGCGAGGCGGCGCGGGTCGTGCGAGGCGTGCGCGGTGAGGGAGGAGGCCATGTTGACGGCCATGAACTCCATGGTGCCGCCGACGGTGTACGCCACGTAGAAGTAGCCGTTCTCCGCGGCGCTGAAGTTGACCGCGACCATCACCGGCAGCAGGTTGATCATCGCCAGGCTGAACAGCGCGCCCAGCGAGTCCCCGGCCAGGAAGCGGCCCATCTCGCGGGCGGGGGGCGGCGCCACGTCGCGGTCGGCGGCGGCCTGGCGCGGGATGAGTCTGCGGAAGATCAGCCAGCCGAGCGGCACGGTGGAGAAGGCGATGGCCACCGCCCAGGACACGAAGATGCCCAGTACCGGCAGCGTGGTGGCGAAAAGGGCCAGCAGGATCAGCTTCCCGACCGAGAACACCGCGTTCCCGGCGGGCACCCACTCCGCCTTGCGCAGCCCGGTCAGCACCCCGTCCTGGAGGGTGAGCAGCGCCCAGGCCACACAAGCGGCGACGAACAGCGTCCCCGCCCCGGGCGTGCCGAGCGGGGCGTAGGAGGCGCCCCACAGGTCGAGGGTGAGCAGGAATACCGCGGCGGCCACGGCGACGACCGCCGAACTCGCCGCGTACGCACGCCACACCAGCGGGCCGGTGGCACGTCCCGCGCGCGGCACGAAACGGACCACGGCGCCGATCATCGTGGTCGCCGTGATGCTGGCTAGCAGCCGCATGGCGGCGATGGCCGCGGAGCCCTGCCCCACGGCCTCCTCCGAGTAGCGGCGGGCTGCCACGAGCCAGAAGCCCAGGCCGAGGACGGCGGAGACGCCGGTGCTGAGCATCAGGAAGTAGGCGTTCTTGAAGAGCGAGTCGCCGTCGTGGCCGCCGGGGACCGGCGTCGATCCGTCGCCCGTGGGTGCCGCGGCGGCCTCGTGCACCCGGGTATCAGCCACCGGACGGAACCAGCCCTTCCGGCGCCTCGGCCGGTCGTGCCGCGGACTCCTCCAGCGCGGCGACGACCGCGCGGGCCCGCAGCGGATCCACGGGCAGCGCGTGCCGCGCGAACCAGCGCGCCCCCTCGGGGGAGGGCGACGGGTCGGTGAAGGCCGCGCCCGCGTAGTCGTCCAGGGGCGGGTCGTAGAGATAGCCGACGACGATGCCGCGCCGGGCCAGCGCGCGGACGGCCGCGTCCCGGTCCGCGACGAGCAACGGCACCCGGAACAACGGCTGCGCCACCCCACCCGTGCCCCCGCCCGTCCCCCCGCCGGTACCCATGCCCGTGCCGGTACCCGTGCCCGTGCCGATACCCGTGCCGGTGCCCGCCTCCGCGTCCGCTTCCGCCGCCGACCGGCCGGCCGGGCCTCTCAGGACGGCCGGTCTCGCCCAGCGCGTGGACAGCAGCAGCTCCGTCCCCGCCCGGCAGCCCGCGAGCACGTCGTCCAGCCGGTCGAGCCCGCGCCGGACGCGCCGGAGCCGGAACCGGCCCGCCCGCAGCCGGTAGTCGTGCATGTCGACGCGGACCCAGGGGTCGTGAGCGTCCAGGCCGGGTGCCGAAGCGGCCGCACGTGCCAACTCCCGGGCACGCAGCGGCATCCGGATCCCCTCCCGCTCCATCAGCCCCAGCAGCCGCATCGTCGCCCGGGCCGTCCGCCGCAGCCGCAGCCCGCGTACCGCTGCCTCCGCGTAGGGCCGTACGGCGTACGCGACTTCGGCCGTCATACGGCGCGGCAGCAGCAGGTCGTCGCAGGTCTTCTCCAAAGTGTCGCGCAGGCCCGGGTCGGCGACCGCGAGGATGCCACCCGCCTTGGCGCCGACGTGCTTGGACAGGCTGAAGACGGAGGCGTCTCCCCAGGCGCCGACCGGCCGGCCGCCCACCTCGCTGCCGATGGCGTGCGCCGCGTCCTCGAACAGCGGGATGCCCAGCGCGTCGCAGCGGGCCCGCAGCCGGGGCGCCGGGTCCGGGTTCCCGTACAGGTTCGTCGTCAGTACGGCGGTCAGCGAGCCCCACACCTCCGCGGGCACGGCATCGATGTCGATGGACCCGTCCGCCGGGTCGAGCGGCGCCTGCACCGGCCGCAGACCGGCGGCGAGGACGACGAAGAAGATGACGTCGTCGTTGACCGGCGACATCAGCACACGGCCGCCGGGCGGGCACCAGTGACGCAGTGCCGCGTACAGCCCGAAACGGCATGACGGTACATACACGCATTCCCGGCCGAGTCGGCCGCGCATGGTCGCTTCCAGCCGTCTCCTCGGCTGCGCGCCATCCCGCACCGACCCCGGACCGGCCTCCCCAACGGCCATCCGCTCCCCCTGTTGTGCCGTCGAGGACCCCCTCCCCGAGGCCTTCCGGCACCCGCCCAGAGTCACCCCGTTCGCACCACTCCGTCAAGATTGCGTCCAGGGCTGTGGACAACCTTGTGTACACGACCGGAAGCGGAGCGCCACAACCGCGGCCGCGTGCCCGGCCGTTCACCGCCGCTCCCCCGCCCGACGCCCTGGCCCTCACCCCCCCGCTCCCCCGTCCGCCGTCCTGGCCGTTCACCCGCCGCTTCGCCGCCCGACGCCCTGGCCGTTCACCCGCCGCTTCGCCGCCCGACGCCCTGGCCGTTCGCCCGCCGCTTCGCCGCCCGTTTCGCCGGGACCCCCCGCGGGCCTGCGCCGACCGCGCACGGGCTCTTCCACCCGTCGTTCTCCTCGTCGGGCGCCCCACGGCGCCCGAGGCACTCCCGCACGTCAGCCTGCCTGCGCGCGCCCTCCCCCGCCACGCGGCGCCACGATCCGCCGCACTGCCCAAGATTGGTAGGTCACCCGTAACGTGTGGCCCGACCACGCGTCACGTGGCGCACCGATCACGTGGCGCACACGGCGCGCACGGCGCACATGGCGAGCACGAAAGCGAGGCAGCACCCGATGCCCCCCTTCGATGTCCCCGAGGGCGATCCCTTCGGCCCGCACAACCTTCCGTACGGCGTGTTCTCGATCCCCGGCTCGCGGGAGCGGGCGGACCGGACGGTGGGTGTCCGGCTCGGCGACCACGTCCTGGACGCGGGCGCGGCGGCCCACGCGCTCGGCTCGCCGTACGCCTCCCTGCTCGCGCGGCCCACCCTGAACCCGCTGCTGGCGGCCGGGCGCACCGCGTGGTCGGACGTGCGGCGCGCGCTGACCGCGTGGGTGACGGTCCCCTCCCACCGCGAGATCCTGGAGCCCTTCTTCCACCCGCTGTCGTCGGTGACCCTGCACCTGCCCTTCGAGGTCGCCGACTACGTCGACTTCTACGCCTCCGAGAACCACGCCCGGAACGTCGGCCGGATCTTCCGTCCCGACACCGCCGACTCCCTCACCCCGAACTGGAAGCACCTCCCGATCGGCTACCACGGCCGCTCCGGCACGGTCGTCGTGTCCGGCACGGACGTCGTACGCCCGTCGGGGCAGCGCAAGGCTCCGGCCGACGCCGCTCCCGTCTTCGGCCCGTCCGTACGCCTCGACATCGAGGCCGAGGTCGGGTTCGTGGTGGGCGTGCCCTCCGAGCCGGGCAGTCCGGTGGCGCTCTCCGGCTTCCGCGAGCACGTCTTCGGGCTCTGCCTGCTCAACGACTGGTCCGCGCGGGACGTCCAGGCCTGGGAGTACGTCCCCCTCGGCCCGTTCCTCGGCAAGTCCTTCGCCACGTCGGTGTCGGCGTGGATCACACCGCTGGACGCCTTGGAGGAGGCTCGGGTGGCACCGCCCGAGCGCACGCACCAGCTGCTGCCCTACCTGGACGACACGCAGGACGACCGTGACGAACCCGGCGGCTACGACCTGCGGATCTCCGTCGCCGTCAACGGCCATGTCGTCTCCGAGCCGCCGTTCGCCACCATGTACTGGACGGCCGCCCAGCAGCTGGCCCACATGACGGTCAACGGTGCCTCGCTGCGCACCGGCGACCTGTACGGCTCGGGCACGGTGAGCGGAGCCGCCGAGCGGGAGCGCGGGTCACTCCTCGAACTGACCTGGAACGGCCGCGACCCGCTGGAACTCCCCGACGGCAAGCGGACGTTCCTGGAGGACGGGGACGTGGTCACCCTGTCGGCCTGGGCCCCCGGGCCCGGCGGCACCCGGGTGGGGCTGGGCGAGGTCACCGGACGGGTGGTCGGACGGGGCGCCTGACCGGCTTCGGCGGAACCTCCGGCGGGGCGCCCGGCCGGGGAGGGGTTCCCGTACTCCCCGCATCGGATGCGGAACCGGTGCCTGCCGACACCTGACTCACACCGCCCGGCCCCGTCATACTGGCGTCGGGCGGTGTGCGCGCCCAGCCGGGCACGGCACAGCCCGGAACGGCACAACGCGCGGCACAGCCTCACCAACGCAGCCCCGTCAGCACAGCACAGTCCCTGTACAGCCAGAGCCGCCCATCCTCGACCAGGATCCGGAGCCAGTGGCATGACCGTCTGCCTGCTCCTGCTGTTCGTCGTCGCCGTGACCGCCGCGGTGCCGGTGCCGCGCGCGCTGACCCGTTCCACGTGGCCCGATCGGGACCCCGTGGTGGCGCTGTGGGTGTGGCAGTGTCTGGTCGCCACCGTGCTGCTGTGTTGTCTGACGGCTCTCGTCCTCGGTGCCACCGCCGTCTTCGGCACCGTCCGCGCCCAGCTCTTCGCGCCGGCGCCGCCCGCGGTGACCGCCGCGTACAACCTCTCCGCCGGGCCGGCCTGGGCCGCCGTCCTCACCCTGCTGCTGGCGGGCGGGGCCGCCTGGACCAGTGCGATGCTCGGCCGCGAGCTGGTCGAGGCCCGCAGGCGGCGCGCCCGGTCACGCGCCCACCTGCGCGAACGCGCCCCCGACCTGCCCGCCGGACTCCCCGCCGCCCGCGGCCCCCTCCTGGTCCTGGAGGACGAGTACCCGGACGCCTGGTGGATGCCGGGCAGTCCGCCCCAGCTGATCGTCACCACCGGCGCCCTGCACCGCCTCACCGACCATCAGCTGGACGCCGTCCTCACCCACGAGCGCGGCCACGCCCGGGCCCGCCACGACTGGCTGCTGCACCTGTCCAGCGCCCTGGCCACGGGGTTCCCGCGGGTCCCGCTCTTCGCCCACTTCTGCGACCAGACCCATCGGCTGGTCGAGCTCTCGGCCGACGACACCGCCTCCCGCCGCTGCGGCCACCTGACCACCGCCCTGGCCCTGATCGAACTGAACCAGCACCGCGGCGTCCTGTCCTGCTCCTCCAGCCACCGCCTCCTCGGCGAACGGGTCGACCGCCTCCTGGAACCCCAGCCCCGCCTGACCCGCCGCCACCGCGCCCTCACCACGGCGACGGCCGCTCTCGTCCCCCTCATCCCCCTTCTCATCACCTTCGCCCCGGGTCTGACGGCGCTGGCGTAGTCCCACCCAGTCCCACGCGGGCCCACGCGGTCCCTCCGGACGGGCGAAACCGGCGGTGCGGGAAACGGCCGGGCATCGCGGAGTCACCCCGCCGGGCCGGGCGACGCACCCACCCCCGTACTGCTCCGCTCCCGTGCTGCCCAGGCGCACCGCGACCCGCCCGTGCTGCCCAGGCGCACCGCGGCCCGCCGGACGCCGTTTCCGGTGAGTCCCCTCTACACCCAGTCGTCGGGCTCGGGCTCGGGCTCGGGCCCCGGCTCCTGCTCGGGCCAGTCGTCCGCGCCGGACCGCGAACCGGCGCCGCTGTCCGAGCCGGCCGACGGGGCCGGCGCGGACGCCGTGGCGGTGGCCGGTCCGTCCAGCCCGGCCAGCACCTCGACCACGCCCTCCCCGTACGTCACCAGCTTCTTCTCGCCGACCCCGCTGATGCCCCCGAGCTCCCCGACCGAGGTGGGCCACGCGGTGACGATCTCCCGGAGGGTGGCGTCGTGGAAGATGACGTACGCCGGGACGCCCTGCTCGCGGGCCTGTTCCGCACGCCAGGCGCGCAGTGCCTCGAAGGCGGGTGCCAGCTCCGCGGGCAGTTCGGCCGCAACCGTCTTCGCCTTGCGCTCGCCGCGTCCGCCGCCCGCCGCCTTGGCCGCGGCGGGCTTCTTGGGCTCCTTGCGGAGCGGCACCTCCCTCTCCCGCCGCAGGACTTCGCCACTGGACTCGGTCAGCACCAGCGTGCCGTACTCTCCCTCGACCGCGAGCAGCCCCT
Organism: Streptomyces sp. NPDC048392; assembly: GCF_043200575.1. NCBI lineage: Bacteria > Bacillati > Actinomycetota > Actinomycetes > Kitasatosporales > Streptomycetaceae > Streptomyces > Streptomyces sp. NPDC048392. The sequence continues at coordinate 158,259 of NZ_JBICYB010000002.1, read as the reverse complement.
GGGCCAGCAACTGCCGGGCGACACCCCGCCACTCGCCCTCGGTCAGCTCCTCGCCGACGCCGAACACGGAGAGCTGGTCGTGGTCGAACTGGATCACCTTGGCGGTGCGCTTGCCCAGCAGGATGTCGATGATCTGTCCGGCGCCGAACTTCTGCCCGCGCTCCCGCTTCAGCCGCACCACCGTCGAGAGCACCTTCTGGGCCGCGACCGTGCCGTCCCAGGTCTGCGGCGGGGTGAGGCAGGTGTCGCAGTTCTCACAGCCGGTCTGGTCGGGGTCCTGTCCGAAGTAGGCGAGGAGCTGGCCCCGGCGGCACTGGGCGGTCTCGCACAGGGCGAGCATCGCGTCCAGGTGGGACTGGGCCCGGCGGCGGAACGCCTCGTCGCCCTCGCCGGACTGGATCATCTTGCGCTGCTGTATGACGTCGTTGAGTCCGTACGCCATCCAGGCCGTCGACGGCAGCCCGTCCCGGCCGGCGCGGCCGGTCTCCTGGTAGTAGCCCTCGACCGACTTGGGCAGGTCCAGGTGGGCGACGAACCGCACGTCCGGCTTGTCGATGCCCATGCCGAAGGCGATGGTCGCCACGACCACCAGGCCCTCCTCGCGCAGGAACCTCGACTGGTGTGCCGCGCGGGTGCCCGCGTCCAGGCCCGCGTGGTACGGCACCGCCTCGACGCCGTTGCGCGACAGGAACTCGGCGGTCTTGTCGACGGAGTTGCGCGAGAGGCAGTACACGATGCCCGCGTCCCCGGGGTGCTCCTCGCGCAGGAAGCTCAGCAGCTGCTTCCTGGGGTCGGACTTCGGCACGATCCGGTACTGGATGTTGGGCCGGTCGAAGCTGGCCACGAAGTGCCGCGCCGCCGGCATGTTCAGCCGCTCGGTGATCTCGCGGTGGGTGGCGTGTGTCGCCGTCGCCGTGAGTGCGAGGCGGGGGACGTCCGGCCAGCGCTCGCCGAGCAGCGACAGGGCCAGGTAGTCGGGCCGGAAATCGTGGCCCCACTGGGAGACGCAGTGCGCCTCGTCGATGGCGAAGAGGGAGATCTTGCCGCGGGAGAGCAGGTCGAGGGTGCCCCCCAGGCGCAGCCGCTCGGGTGCCAGGTACAGCAGGTCCAGCTCGCCGGCGAGGAACTCGGCCTCCACCACGCGCCGCTCGTCGAAGTCCTGCGTGGAGTTCATGAACCCGGCCCGCACACCGAGCGCCCGCAGCGCGTCCACCTGGTCCTGCATCAGCGCGATCAGCGGCGAGACCACGATGCCCGTGCCGGGCCTGACCAGGGCCGGAATCTGGTAGCACAGGGATTTCCCGCCGCCGGTCGGCATGAGCACGACGGCATCGCCGCCCGCCACCACGTGGTCGACGACCGCTTCCTGCTCGCCGCGGAACGCCTCGTACCCGAAGACCCGGTGCAGCGTGGCCAGCGTCTCGCTGTCCGACCGCCGCTCCCCTGCCTCCGCTGTCTCAGCTGTCGCCTCTGCCATCTCGCCGATCACGCCCGTCCCGCCCATCGTCCCGTCCCCCGTACGTCCTGCCTCGCCCGTCTGGTCTGTCAGGTCTTTCTGGCCCGTCCTGTCCCGACCACTGCCTCAACGATAGGGGCCCACGCCGACAGCCCCGGAGTTATCCACAGGTTGTCCGACACGACCGCGTCAAGGACACGACGATCGTTCACACGTTCGCAGGAGACCCGCCCGTTTCCGGCGGATAGTCTGATTGCACCCGCGAGACTCCGTCCCATGGGAGCACTGATGAGCGTCGCACCGAAGGCGTCCACGCCCGACTGGCCGATCCCGCCGGAGGGCGGCTGGACGGCGGACGACCTGGACCGGCTTCCGAACCTGCCGCCGCATACGGAGCTGATCGACGGGAGCCTCGTCTTCGTGAGTCCGCAGACCCTTTTCCACTCACGCGCCGTGAGCTTCTTCGAATGGCAGCTTCAGTCCCTCGCCCCGGCGGAGTTCGAGGTCGTCCGCGAGTTCACCATCGACATCGACCGGCAGAACCGGCCCGAACCGGACGTGATCGTCGTGCGCGGCGACGTGGTCGACGACCCGGAGCAGACCCGCTACCCCGCCGAGGCCGTCACCCTGGCCGTCGAGGTCGTCTCCGCGGAGTCCGTCTCCCGTGACCGCGAGACCAAGCCCCTGAAGTACGCCCGGGCCGGCATCGCCCACTACTGGCGGGTGGAGAACGAGAAGGGCCTCGCCGTCGTCCACGCCTTCGAGCTGGAGCCCACCACCGGCACCTACACCAGCGTCGGCATCTTCCGCGAACGCATGAAGGTGAGCGCGCCCTTCCCGACGGACCTGGACCTGACCGCCGTCAAGCCGCGCCGCGGCGGCGAGTAGCCCAGCTCACACGGCTGTGGTGCCGCCCCCCCCCGCCGGGGGGGCCGCCCCCCCGGGGCCCCCCCCCCGCCCCCCCCCCCCCCCCCCCAACCCCCCCCCCCCCCCCCCCCGGCCCGGCCGCCCCCGCGTCCGGGCGCCGGCGGGGGGGCGCGCCCCCCCGCCCCGGGGGTGGGGGCCCGCCCCCCCCGCGGGGGGGCCCCCCACCACAGGTGTCACGCCGCGGGCCCCGCGTCAGCGCACGAACACCCCCGCCTGTCCCGCCAGGTCCAGGAAGTACTGCGGTGCCACACCGAGCACCACCGTGACCGCCACGCCCACGGCGATCGCCGTCATCGTCAGGGGTGAGGGCACCGCGACGGTCGGGCCCTCCGGGCGCGGCTCGCTGAAGAACATCAGCACGATCACCCGGATGTAGAAGAACGCCGCGATCGCCGACGAGATCACACCGATCACGACCAGCGGGGCCGCACCGCCCTCCGCCGCCGCCTTGAACACGGCGAACTTGCCCGAGAACCCGGAGGTCAGCGGGATGCCGGCGAAGGCCAGCAGGAACACCGCGAACACCGCCGCGACCAGCGGCGACCTGCGGCCCAGCCCGGCCCACTTCGACAGGTGCGTCGCCTCGCCCCCCGCGTCGCGCACCAGGGTGACGACCGCGAAGGCTCCGATCGTGACGAAGGAGTACGCCGCGAGGTAGAAGAGGACCGACGAGATGCCCTCCGGTGTGGTCGCGATGACACCGGCGAGGATGAAGCCCGCGTGTGCGATCGACGAGTACGCCAGCAGTCGCTTGATGTCCGTCTGCGTGATCGCGACGATCGCGCCGGCCAGCATCGTGATGATCGCCACGCCCCACATCACCGGCCGCCAGTCCCAGCGCAGGCCGGGCAGGACGACGTAGAGGACGCGGAGCAGGGCGCCGAAGGCGGCCACCTTGGTCGCCGCCGCCATGAAGCCGGTCACGGGCGTCGGCGCCCCCTGGTACACGTCCGGTGTCCACATGTGGAACGGCACCGCGCCCACCTTGAACAGCAACCCCATGACGATCAGCGCGGAGCCGACGAGCAGCAGCGCGTCGTTGCCCATGGTGTCGGCGAGCGCCGGGGTGACGTTCTGGACGGTGCCGTCGACGACCTGGGCGATCGTGCCGTACGACATGGAGCCCGCGTAGCCGTAGAGCAGCGCGATGCCGAACAGGGTGAACGCGGAGGCGAAGGCGCCGAGCAGGAAGTACTTGACCGCCGCCTCCTGCGACATCAGCCGCTTGCGGCGGGCCAGCGCGCACAGCAGGTACAGCGGGAGGGAGAAGACCTCCAGGGCCACGAAGAGCGTCAGCAGGTCGTTGGCCGCCGGGAAGACCAGCATGCCGACGACGGCGAAGAGCAGCAGCGGGAACACCTCGGTCGTGGTGAACCCGGCCTTCACCGCCTTCTGTTCGCTCTCGCTGCCCGGTACGGCCGCCGCCTGCGCGGCGAAGGAGTCGACGCGGTTGCCGTGCGCCTCCGGATCGAGCCGCCGCTCGGCGAAGGTGAACAGGCCGACCAGGCTCGTCAGCAGGATGGTGCCCTGCAGGAACAGGGCCGGTCCGTCGACCGCGACGGCGCCCATCGCCGTGATGCCGGCCTTGGTCGTGCCGTACCCGTCCGCCGCGAGGGCGACGACCGCCGCGAACGCCGCGACCAGGGCGACGACGGATACGAACAGCTGTGCGTAGTAGCGGGACCTGCGTGGCACGAAGGCCTCGACCAGGATTCCGATGATCGCCGCGCCGAGGACGATGAGGACGGGCGACAGCTGCCCGTACTCGATCTTCGGCGCGTCGATCTTGGCGATCGGTTCGGCCGCCGTCGCCGCCGTTGTCCACAGGCTGTGGACGGCTGTTGCGCTCACTTGGCCGCCTCCACCTCAGGCTGGGGGTCCTTCTTGTGTACGTCGGACATGGTCTGCTCCACCGCCGGGTTGACGATGTCCGTCACGGGCTTGGGGAAGACGCCCAGGAAGATCAGCAGCGCCACCAGCGGTGCCACGACCACCAGCTCACGCACCCGCAGGTCGGGCATGGCGGACACCTCCGGCTTCACCGGGCCCGTCATCGTCCGCTGGTAGAGGACGAGGGTGTAGAGCGCGGCGAGGACGATGCCGAGGGTGGCGATGATGCCGATCACCGGATAGCGGGTGAACGTGCCGACCAGGACCAGGAACTCACTGACGAAGGGCGCCAGGCCCGGCAGCGACAGGGTCGCCAGGCCGCCGATCAGGAAGGTCCCGGCCAGGATCGGGGCGACCTTCTGCACACCGCCGAAGTCGGCGATGAGCCGCGAGCCGCGCCGCGAGATCAGGAATCCGGCGATGAGCACCAGCACCGCGGTCGAGATGCCGTGGTTGACCATGTACAGCGTCGCGCCGGACTGGCCCTGGCTGGTCATCGCGAAGATGCCCATGATGATGAAACCGAAGTGCGAGATCGACGCGTAGGCGATCAGCCGCTTGATGTCGCGCTGCCCGACCGCGAGCAGCGCCCCGTAGATGATGCTGACGACCGCCAGGACCAGGATCACCGGCGTCGCCCACTTGCTCGCCTCCGGGAAGAGCTGGAGGCAGAAGCGGAGCATCGCGAAGGTGCCGACCTTGTCGACCACCGCCGTGATGAGCACGGCGACCGGGGCGGCGGACTCCTGCATGGCGTTGGGCAGCCAGGTGTGCAGCGGCCACAGCGGCGCCTTCACCGCGAAGGCGAAGAAGAAGCCGAGGAAGAGCCAGCGCTCGGTGCTGGTCGCCATGTCCAGCGAGCCGTTGGCCCGGGCCTCGGCGATCTCCGCGAGCGAGAAGTTCCCGGCGACCACGTAGAGCCCGATCACCGCGGCCAGCATGATCAGACCGCCGGCCAGGTTGTAGAGGAGGAACTTCACCGCCGCGTACGACCGCTGGGTCGCCGCCGTCTTCTCACCGTGCTCGTGCGCCCGGTCCCCGAAGCCGCCGATCAGGAAGTACAGCGGGATCAGCATGGCTTCGAAGAAGATGTAGAACAGGAAGACGTCGGTGGCCTCGAAAGAGATGATCACCATCGCCTCGACGGCGAGGATCAGGGCGAAGAAGCCCTGAGTCGGCCGCCACCGGCTGCTGCCGGTCTCCAGCGGGTCGGCGTCGTGCCAGCCCGCCAGGATGATGAAGGGGATCAGCAGCGCGGTCAGCGCGATCAGCGCTACCGCGATGCCGTCCACGCCCAGCTCGTACCGGACGCCGAAGTCCGCGATCCACGAGTGGGACTCGGTGAGCTGGTAGCGGTCGCCGTCGGGGTCGAAGCGGACCAGGACCGCGATCGCCAGCGCGAGCGTGGCCAGCGAGACCAGCAGCGCCAGCCACTTGGCCGCGGTGCGTTTCGCGGCCGGCACGGCTGCCGTGGCGATCGCCCCGACGGCCGGGAGGGCCGCCGTGACTGTCAGCAGGGGAAAGGACATCGGTATCAGACCGCCCTCATCAGCAGGGTCGCGGCGACGAGGAGTGCCGCACCGCCGAACATCGAGACCGCGTACGAGCGCGCGAAGCCGTTCTGCAGCCTGCGCATCCGCCCGGACAGGCCGCCGACCGAGGCCGCCGTGCCGTTGACGACCCCGTCGACCAGGGTGTGGTCGACGTAGACCAGGGAGCGCGTGAGGTGCTCGCCGCCGCGGACCAGGACTACGTGGTTGAAGTCGTCCTGGAGCAGGTCGCGCCGGGCGGCCCGGGTGAGCAGCGACCCGCGCGGGGCGACGGCCGGGACCGGACGGCGCCCGTACTGCGCCCAGGCGACGGCGACGCCGATGACCATGCAGGCCACCGTCGCCCCGGTGACCACCCCGGCGCTGATCGGCGCGTCGCCGTGGCTGTGCCCGGTGACGGGCTCCAGCCAGTGCAGGAAACGGTCGCCGATGCTGAAGAAGGCACCGGCCCCGACCGATCCGACGGCCAGCACGATCATCGGGATCGTCATGGTCTTCGGCGACTCGTGCGGGTGCGGGGGCTCGTACGCGCCGCGGGTCTCGGCCGCGGGCTCGACATCGGGCTCGGCCGGCGACGGCGTCGGGGCCTTGCGCCAGCGCTCCTCGCCGAAGAACGTCATCAGCATCACGCGCGTCATGTAGTACGCGGTGATGGCCGCGCCCAGCAGGGCGCAGGCGCCGAGGATCCAGCCCTCGGTGCCGCCCTTGGCGAACGCCGCCTCGATGATCTTGTCCTTGGAGAAGAAGCCGGACAGCCCGGGGAAGCCGATGATGGCGAGATATCCGAGGCCGAAGGTGACGAAGGTGACCGGCATGTACGTGCGCAGTCCGCCGTAGCGGCGCATGTCGACCTCGTCGTTCATGCCGTGCATGACGGAGCCGGCGCCGAGGAAGAGCCCGGCCTTGAAGAAGCCGTGCGTGACCAGGTGCATGATCGCGAAGACGTAGCCGATGGGGCCGAGGCCCGCGGCCAGCACCATGTAGCCGATCTGCGACATGGTCGAGCCGGCCAGCGCCTTCTTGATGTCGTCCTTGGCACAACCGACGATCGCACCGAACAGCAGCGTGACCGCACCGACGATGGCCACCACCAGTTGCGCGTCGGGCGCGCCGTTGAAGACGGCTCCGGAGCGGACGATCAGGTACACGCCCGCCGTCACCATGGTCGCGGCGTGGATGAGGGCGGAGACCGGGGTCGGGCCCTCCATCGCGTCACCCAGCCAGGACTGCAGCGGCACCTGGGCGGACTTGCCGCAGGCGGCGAGCAGCAGCATCAGGGCGATCGCGGTGAGCTTGCCCTCGTCCGCCCCGCCCGCGAGCCCGGCCTCCCCGTGGCCGCCGAGCACCGGCCCGAAGGCGAAGGTGCCGAACCACAGGAACATCAGCATGATCGCGATGGACAGGCCCATGTCGCCGACCCGGTTGACCAGGAAGGCCTTCTTCGCGGCCGTGGCGGCGCTGGGCTTGTGCTGCCAGAAGCCGATCAGCAGGTAGGAGGCGAGACCGACGCCCTCCCAGCCGACGTACAGCAGCAGGTAGTTGTCGGCGAGGACGAGCAGCAGCATCGCCGCGAGGAACAGGTTCAGGTAGCCGAAGAAGCGGCGGCGCCGCTCGTCGTGCTCCATGTATGCGACCGAGTACAGGTGGATGAGCGAGCCGACGCCGGTGATCAGCAGGACGAACGTCATCGACAACTGGTCGAGGCGGAAGGCGACGTCGGCCTGGAAGCCCTCCACGGGGATCCAGCTGAACAGGTGCTGCGTCAGGGTGCGGTCCTCGGCGCCGCTGCCGAGCAGGTCGGCGAAGAGGACGACGCCGATCACGAAGGACACGGCGGCCAGCAGCGTGCCGATCCAGTGGCCGACGGCGTCCAGCCGCCGTCCGCCGCACAGCAGGACCGCCGCTCCGAGCAGGGGCGCCGCCACCAGCAGCGCAATCAGGTTCTCCACTTCAGCCCCTCACAGCTTCATCAGGCTGGCGTCGTCGACCGAGGCCGAGTGGCGGGAACGGAACAGGGACACGATGATCGCGAGCCCGACCACGACCTCCGCGGCGGCGACGACCATCGTGAAGAAGGCGATGATCTGGCCGTCGAGGTTGCCATGGATGCGCGAGAAGGCGACGAACGCGAGGTTGCAGGCGTTGAGCATCAGCTCGACGCACATGAAGACCACGATCGCGTTGCGTCGGATCAGCACTCCGGTGGCGCCGATCGTGAACAGCAGGGCCGCGAGGTAGAGGTAGTTGACGGGGTTCACTTCGACGCCTCCTCGGACCGCTTGGAGCCCGCCGGGCCGACCGCCTTGCGTCCCAGACGGTCCTCGGCCCGCTGCTCCAGCGCCTTCAGGTCGTTGAGCGCCTCCGTCGACACGTCGCGGATCTGACCCCGCTCCCGCAGCGTCTTGCTGACGGTCAGCTCGGAGGGGGTGCCGTCGGGCAGCAGGCCCGCGATGTCGACCGCGTTGTGGCGGGCGTACACGCCGGGCGCCGGCAGCGGCGGCAGGTGCTTGCCGTCGCGGATGCGCTGCTCGGACAGCTCGCGCTGGGTCCTGGCGCGCTCGGTGCGCTCGCGGTGGGTGAGCACCATGGCGCCGACGGCGGCCGTGATGAGCAGCGCGCCGGTGATCTCGAAGGCGAAGACGTACTTGGTGAAGATGAGGGACGCGATGCCCTCCACGTTGCCGTTCGCGTTGGCCTGGCCGAGGCCGGTGAACTCCGAGACGGACGCGTTGCCGATGCCGGCGATCAGCAGGATGCCGAAGCCCAGCCCGGACAGCAGGGCCAGCCAGCGCTGGCCCTTGATGGTCTCCTTCAGCGAGTCCGCCGCGGTGACACCGACGAGCATCACCACGAACAGGAACAGCATCATGATCGCGCCGGTGTAGACGACGATCTGCACGATGCCCAGGAAGTAGGCGCCGTTGGCGAGGTAGAAGACCGCCAGGACGATCATGGTCCCGGCCAGGCACAGCGCACTGTGCACGGCCTTCTTCATGAAGACGGTGCACAGGGCACCGAGCACCGCGACCGTGGCGAGGATCCAGAACTGGACGGCCTCGCCGGTGGAGGTGCCGGCAGCGAGAGTCGCTGCGGCGGCGAGCTGCGCGCTCATCGGCGGATCACCTCCTCCGACGCCGGTTCCTCCGGGCCGAAGGTGGAGGCGGCCTCCTGGACCACCTCTCCCTCGGAGTGGACGGCCTGCCGCTCGGTGCCCGGCGCCGCCTCGGTCACCAGGCCCCGGTAGTAGTCCTGCTCGTCCGTGCCCGGGTAGATGGCGTGGGGCGAGTCGACCATGCCCTCCTCCAGACCGGCGAGCAGCTGGTCCTTGGTGAAGATGAGGTTGGCGCGGCTGGAGTCGGCCAGCTCGAACTCGTTGGTCATCGTCAGCGCGCGCGTGGGGCACGCCTCGATGCACAGGCCGCACAGGATGCAGCGGGCGTAGTTGATCTGGTAGACGCGGCCGTACCGCTCGCCCGGCGAGTAGCGCTCCTCGTCGGTGTTGTCCGCGCCCTCCACGTAGATGGCGTCGGCGGGACAGGCCCAGGCGCACAGCTCGCAGCCGACGCACTTCTCCAGGCCGTCCGGATGGCGGTTGAGCTGGTGCCGTCCGTGGAAGCGCGGAGCGGTGGTCTTCTGCTGCTCCGGGTACTGCTCGGTCAGCCGCTTTCTGAACATGGCCTTGAAGGTCACGCCGAAGCCGGCCACGGGGTTCAGGAAACCGGGGTCGGTCTCCTTGGGTTCCTCAGCCATCGGACGCCTCCTTTCCATCCGTAGATCCGCCCAGAGAGTCGTCACTCCGAGTATCGGGCCCGCCACTGACAATCAGCTCCCGCTCCCGGCGGGGACGGCGCCTGGGCACCGGCGGCACCTCCTGTCCGGGCATCGGCGGCACGGGGAACCCGCCGGCCATCGGGTCGAAGGCGGCCTCGCCCTCGGCAGGCTGGTCGGCGTCCTCACCGCCCTTGTCGCGGAACATGTCGACGACGAAGGTCAGGACCAGCAGGGCCAGGACGCCGCCGCCGATGTAGAGGGCGATGTCGGTGAATCCGTAGTTCTCGTTCTTGAGGGCCCGCACGGTCGCGACCAGCATCAGCCAGACCAGGGAGACCGGGATGAGGACCTTCCAGCCGAGCTTCATCAACTGGTCGTAGCGGACCCGGGGAAGGGTGCCGCGCAGCCAGATGAAGAAGAACAGCAGCAACTGGACCTTGACCACGAACCAGAGCAGCGGCCACCAGCCGTGGTTGGCGCCCTCCCAGAAGGTGCTGATCGGCCAGGGGGCCCGCCAGCCGCCGAGGAACAGCGTGGTGGCGACCGCCGAGACGGTCACCATGTTCACGTACTCGGCGAGCATGAACATCGCGAACTTGATCGACGAGTACTCGGTGTTGAAGCCGCCCACCAGGTCGCCCTCGGACTCGGGCATGTCGAAGGGGGCGCGGTTGGTCTCGCCGACCATGGTGACGATGTAGAGGATGAAGGAGACCGGCAGCAGCACGATGTACCAGCGGTCGTTCTGCTGGGCGACGATCTCCGAGGTGGACATCGACCCGGAGTAGAGGAAGACCGAGGCGAAGGCGGCGCCCATCGCGATCTCGTAGGAGATCATCTGCGCGCAGGACCGCAGCCCGCCGAGCAGCGGATACGTCGATCCGGAGCTCCAGCCGGCGAGCACGATGCCGTAGATGCCGACCGAGGCGACCGCCAGGATGAACAGCATGGCGATCGGCAGGTCGGTGAGCTGCATGGCGGTGCGGTGGCCGAAGACCGAGACCTCGTTGCCGGCCGGCCCGAAGGGGATCACCGCGATCGCCATGAAGGCCGGGATGGCCGCGACGACCGGCGCGAGGACGTACACCGCCTTGTCGGCGCGCTTGACGACGACGTCTTCCTTGAGCATCAGTTTCATGCCGTCGGCGAGCGACTGGAGCATGCCCCAGGGGCCGTGCCGGTTCGGGCCGATGCGCAGCTGCATCCAGGCGACGACCTTGCGCTCCCACACGATGGAGAACAGCACGGTCACCATCAGGAAGGCGAAGCAGAACACCGCCTTGACGACGACCAGCCACCAGGGGTCGGTGCCGAACATCGAGAGGTCTTCAGCGGCGAGGTACGGGCTCATGCCTCCACCTCCTTGGGGGCGGCGCCCGCGGGCGTCGCCGGACCGATGCGGACGAGGGTTCCGGGCAGCACCCCGGCGTCGGAGGCGACGCCGGTGCCGGCCGAGTTCAGCGGAAGCCAGACCACCCGGTCGGGCATCTCGGTGACCTGGAGCGGGAATTCGACGACTCCGGCGGGACCGGACACGGCGAGGAGGCCGCCGTCCCTGACGCCCGCCTCGGCGGCCGTGGCCGCCGACAGGCGCGCGCGTGCGGCGTGCCGGGTGCCGGCGAGCGCCTCGTCGCCCCGCTGCAGCAGGCCCTGGTCGAGCAGCAGCCGGTGCCCGGCCAGTACGGCCTCTCCGGCGGCCGGCCGCGGCAGCGCGCTCGCGGTCTGCAGCGGCTCGCCCGCCCGCGGCCCGTCCCAGGCACCGAGCCGGTCGATCTCCGCGCGGGTGGTGCGCAGGTCGGGCAGGCCGAGGTGTACGTCCATGGCGTCGGCCAGCATCTGCAGGACGCGGGCGTCGGCGGGCGCGAGACGGCGGGTCATCTGGTCGGGCTTGAGCGCGGCCTCGAAGAAGCGCGCCCTGCCCTCCCAGTTCAGGAAGGTGCCGGGCTTCTCGGCGACCGCTGCGACGGGCAGGACCACGTCGGCGCGTTCGGTGACCTCACTGGGCCGAAGCTCCAGCGACACCACGAAACCGGCCTCGTCGAGTGCCGCACGCGCGCGTGCCGGGTCGGGCAGGTCGGCGACCTCCACGCCCGCCACCAGCAGCGCCTGGAGCTCGCCCCGGGCCGCCGCCTCGACGATCTCGCCGGTGTCGCGGCCGTAGCGGTGCGGAAGGTCGGCCACACCCCACAGCGCGGCGACCTCCTCACGCGCGCGCGGGTCGGTCGCCGGACGCCCGCCGGGCAGCAGCGAGGGCAGCGCACCCGCCTCGATCGCGCCGCGCTCCCCGGCCCGGCGCGGAATCCACACCAGCCGGGCGCCGGTCGCCGCGGAGGTCCGTACGGCGGAGGTGAGACCGCCGGCCACGGACGCCAGCCGCTCGCCGACGACGATCACGGCGCCCTCGGCCCGCAGCGCCTCGGCCGCCTGGGCCCCACCGGTCTCCAGACCGACGCCGCTCGCGAGCGCGTCCAGCCACTCGGTCTCGGTGCCGGGAGCGGCGGGGAGCAGGGTGCCGCCCGCCTTCTCCAGACCCCGCGTGGCGTGCGTGGCCAGGGAGAAGACCTGCTGTCCGTGCCCTCGCCAGGCCTTGCGCAGCCGCAGGAAGACGCCGGGCGCCTCCTCCTCGGCCTCGAAGCCGACCAGCAGCACGGCGGGCGCCTTCTCCAGCGCGGTGTAGGTGACGCCCGTGCCGTCGAGGTCGCGACCGCGGCCGGCGATCCGGGCGGCCAGGAAGTCGGCCTCCTCGGCGCTGTGCACGCGCGCGCGGAAGTCGATGTCGTTGGTGTCGAGTGCCACGCGGGCGAACTTGCTGTACGCGTAGGCGTCCTCGACGGTGAGCCGCCCGCCGGTCAGGACGCCGGTGCGGCCCCGCGAGGCGAGCAGCCCCTGCGCGGCGATCTGCAGGGCCTCCGGCCAGGAGGCCGGCTCCAGGTCGCCCTCCGCGTTGCGCACCAGGGGCGTGGTGAGCCGGTCCCGCTGCTGCGCGTACCGGAACCCGAAGCGCCCCTTGTCGCAGATCCATTCCTCGTTGACCTCGGGCTCGTTGGCCGCGAGGCGCCGCATGACCTTGCCGCGCCGGTGGTCGGTGCGGGTCGCGCAGCCGCCGGAGCAGTGCTCGCACACGGACGGCGAGGAGATCAGGTCGAAGGGACGGGAGCGGAACCGGTACGCCGCCGAGGTGAGCGCGCCGACCGGGCAGATCTGGATGGTGTTGCCGGAGAAGTACGACTCGAAGGGGTCGCCCTCGCCGGTACCGACCTGCTGGAGCGCGCCCCGCTCGATCAGCTCGATCATCGGGTCGCCCGCGACCTGGTTGGAGAACCGGGTGCAGCGGGCACACAGCACGCAGCGCTCGCGGTCGAGCAGTACCTGCGTGGAGATCGGCACGGGCTTCTCGTAGGTCCGCTTCCTGCCCTCGAAGCGGGAGTCGGCCTGGCCGTGCGACATGGCCTGGTTCTGCAGCGGGCACTCGCCGCCCTTGTCGCAGACCGGGCAGTCCAGCGGATGGTTGATGAGCAGCAGCTCCATCACACCGTGCTGGGCCTTCTCGGCGACGGGCGAGGTGAGCTGGGTCTTCACCACCATTCCGTCGGTGCAGGTGATGGTGCAGGACGCCATGGGCTTGCGCTGGCCCTCGACCTCGACGATGCACTGGCGGCAGGCGCCGGCCGGGTCGAGGAGGGGGTGGTCGCAGAACCGGGGGATCTCGATGCCGAGCTGCTCGGCGGCCCGGATGACCAGGGTGCCCTTGGGCACGCTGATCTCGGCGCCGTCGATCGTCAGCGATACGAGGTCCTCCGGCGGGACCGCCGCCTCTCCCCCTCCCGAGGGAGCATTGGTGGTCACGGTCATGCCTTCACCTCCGTGCGGTCGGCCCAGGCCGTCGACTTGGCCGGGTCGAAGGGGCATCCGCGGCCCGTGATGTGCTGCTCGTATTCGTCGCGGAAGTACTTGAGCGAGGAGAAGATCGGCGAGGCGGCGCCGTCGCCGAGGGCGCAGAAGGACTTGCCGTTGATGTTGTCGGCGATGTCGTTCAGCTTGTCGAGGTCGGACATCTGTCCCTTGCCCGCCTCGATGTCGCGCAGCAACTGGACGAGCCAGTAAGTGCCTTCGCGGCAGGGTGTGCACTTGCCGCAGGACTCGTGGGCGTAGAACTCGGTCCAGCGGGTGACGGCGCGCACGACGCAGGTCGTCTCGTCGAAGCACTGGAGCGCCTTCGTGCCGAGCATGGAACCCGCGGCGCCCACTCCCTCGTAGTCGAGAGGGACGTCGAGGTGCTCGTCGGTGAACATCGGCGTCGAGGAGCCGCCCGGCGTCCAGAACTTGAGGCGGTGGCCGGGGCGCATGCCGCCGCTCATGTCGAGGAGCTGGCGCAGCGTGATGCCGAGCGGGGCCTCGTACTGGCCGGGCCCCGCGACGTGGCCGCTGAGCGAGTAGAGCGTGAAACCCGGGGACTTCTCGCTGCCCATGGACCTGAACCAGTCCTTGCCCTTGTTCAGGATCGCGGGAACCGACGCGATCGACTCGACGTTGTTCACCACAGTCGGGCACGCGTAGAGGCCCGCGACGGCAGGAAAGGGGGGACGGAGCCGCGGTTGACCCCGGCGGCCTTCGAGCGAGTCGAGCAGTGCGGTCTCCTCACCGCAGATGTACGCGCCCGCGCCCGCGTGCACGGTGAGGGTGAGGTCGAGTCCGCTGCCCAGGATGTTCTCGCCGAGGAAGCCTGCCGCGTGGGCCTCGCGCACGGCCTCGTGCAACCGCCGCAGCACGGGGACGACCTCACCACGCAGATAGATGAAGGCATGCGAAGACCTGATGGCGTAACACGCGATGACGATGCCCTCGATGAGGCTGTGCGGGTTCGCGAAGAGGAGCGGGATGTCCTTGCAGGTCCCCGGCTCCGACTCGTCGGCGTTGACCACCAGATAGTGCGGCTTGCCGTCCCCCTGGGGGATGAACTGCCACTTCATCCCCGTCGGGAACCCGGCGCCGCCGCGTCCGCGCAGACCGGACTCCTTGACGTACGCGATCAGGTCGTCCGGCGCCATCGCCAGCGCCTTGCGCAGCCCCTCGTACCCCTCGTGCCTCCGGTAGACGTCGAGAGTCCAGGACTCGTCCTCGTCCCAGAAGGCCGACAGCACGGGTGCGAGCAGCTTCTCCGGGTTGCTGCCCTTGATCTCGGCTGCCACGGTCATCACTCCCCCTCCTCGGCGGTAGGCCCTGCCGGGTGGGAAGGGTCGGATGCCGATGTGTCCTGCGGCGCGTCGTGCGAGCTGAGGTGTTCCGTCGTGGACGGGTCGTGCGCGGGCCGGTCCTGCGGTGCGTCGTGCGGTCCGCCGTCCCGCGGGTGCACCACGCGCGCGGCGGCCGTCTCGCCCTTCGCCAGCCTGAGGCCGGCCAGGGAGGCGGGGCCCGCGCTGCCGCCGGCCGCGACGGCGCCCTCCCGCTCGTCGGGGAAGCCCGCCAGGATCCGGGCGGTCTCCTTGAAGGTGCACATCGGCGCGCCGCGGGTGGGCGTCACCGGTCGTCCGGCGCGCAGGTCGTCGACGAGGCCGCGGACGCTCGCCGGGGTCTGGTTGTCGAAGAACTCCCAGTTGACCATCACTACGGGGGCGAAGTCGCAGGCCGCGTTGCACTCGATGTGCTCCAGCGTGACCTTGCCGTCCTCGGTGGTCTCGCCGTTGCCGACGCCGAGGTGCTCCTGGAGGGACTCGAAGATGGCGTCGCCGCCCATGACCGCGCACAGCGTGTTGGTGCAGACGCCGACCTGGTAGTCGCCGCTCGGCCCGCGCCGGTACATGGTGTAGAAGGTGGCGACCGCGGTGACCTCGGCGGTGGTGAGGTCCAGCATGTCCGCGCAGAACCGCATCCCGGTGCGCGTGACGTGTCCCTCCTCCGACTGCACGAGGTGCAGCAGCGGCAGGAGGGCGGACCGGGAGTCCGGGTAGCGGGCGATGATCTCGCGCGCGTCGGTCTCCAGCCGGGCCCGGACGTCGTCCGGGTAGGCGGGCGCGGGCAGTTCCGGCATGCCCAGGCTGACGCCCCGCTCCGAAGAAGAGGTGGTCACCGGTCGACGCCTCCCATCACGGGGTCGATGGATGCCACGGCGACGATGACGTCGGCGACCTGGCCGCCCTCGCACATCGCCGCCATGGCCTGCAGGTTGGTGAAGGACGGGTCGCGGAAGTGGACCCGGAAGGGGCGGGTGCCGCCGTCGGAGACGACGTGCACCCCGAGTTCGCCCTTGGGCGACTCCACCGCCGTGTACACCTGTCCCGGCGGCACGCGGAAGCCCTCGGTGACCAGCTTGAAGTGGTGGATCAGGGCCTCCATGGAGGTGCCCATGATCTTCTTGATGTGGTCGAGGGAGTTGCCCAGTCCGTCCGGTCCCAGGGCGAGCTGGGCGGGCCAGGCGATCTTCTTGTCGGCGACCATGACCGGTCCCGGCTGGAGCCGGTCCAGGCACTGCTCGACGATCCTGAGCGACTGGCGCATCTCCTCCAGCCGGATCAGGAAGCGGCCGTAGGAGTCGCAGGTGTCGGCGGTCGGGACGTCGAAGTCGTACGTCTCGTAGCCGCAGTACGGCTGGGTCTTGCGCAGGTCGTGCGGGAGGCCGGTGGACCTGAGGACCGGGCCGGTGGCGCCGAGGGCCATGCAGCCGGCCAGGTCGAGGTAGCCGACGTCCTGCATGCGGGCCTTGAAGATGGGGTTCCCGGTGGCGAGCTTGTCGTACTCCGGGAGGTTCTTCTTCATCTTCTTCACGAACTCGCGGATCTGGTCCACCGCGCCCGGCGGCAGGTTCTGGGCGAGTCCGCCCGGGCGGATGTACGCGTGGTTCATCCGCAGGCCGGTGATCAGCTCGTAGATGTCGAGAATCAGTTCACGGTCGCGGAAGCCGTAGATCATGATCGTGGTGGCGCCGAGTTCCATGCCGCCGGTGGCGATGGCCACCAGGTGCGAGGAGAGCCGGTTCAGCTCCATCAGCAGGACCCGGATGATCGTGGCCCGGTCCGGGATCTCGTCCTCGATGCCGAGGAGTTTCTCGACGCCCAGGCAGTACGCCGCCTCGTTGAAGAACGGCGTCAGGTAGTCCATGCGCGTCACGAACGTGGTGCCCTGCGTCCAGTTCCGGTACTCGAGGTTCTTCTCGATGCCGGTGTGCAGGTAGCCGATGCCGCAGCGGGCCTCGGTGACCGTCTCGCCGTCGATCTCCAGGATGAGGCGGAGCACGCCGTGCGTGGACGGGTGCTGCGGCCCCATGTTGACGACGACGCGCTCGTCGTCGGCGCGGGCCGCGGCCTGGACGACCTCGTCCCAGTCGCCGCCGGTGACCGTGTAGACGGTGCCTTCGGTGGTCTCCCTGGGGGAGGCGTGGGAAGTGCTCACGAGTACGACCTCCGCTGGTCCGGAGCCGGGATCTGGGCGCCCTTGTACTCGACGGGGATGCCGCCGAGGGGGTAGTCCTTGCGCTGCGGAAAGCCCTGCCAGTCGTCCGGCATCATGATCCGCGTCAGGGCCGGGTGGTCGTCGAAGACGATGCCGAAGAAGTCGTACGTCTCGCGCTCGTGCCAGTCGTTCGTCGGATAGACGGCGACCAGTGACGGGATGTGCGGGTCGCTGTCGGGGGCGCTGACTTCGAGGCGGATCAGCCGGTTGTGGGTGATCGAGCGCAGGTGGTAGACGGCGTGCAGTTCGCGGCCCTTGTCGTGCGGGTAGTGGACGCCGCTGACGCCGGTGCACAGTTCGAAGCGCAGGGCCGGGTCGTCGCGCAGGGTGCGGGCGACGCGGGCCAGGTGGTCGCGCTCGATGTGGAAGGTCAGCTCGCCGCGGTCGACGACCGTCTTCCCGATGGCGTTGTCGGGCAGGACCCCCTGCTCCTCCAGCGCGCCCTCGAGCTCGTCGGCGACCTCGTCGAACCAGCCGCCGTAGGGCCGGCTCGCCGGTCCGGGCAGCCGGACGGAGCGGACCAGGCCGCCGTAGCCGGAGGTGTCGCCGCCGTTGTCGGCGCCGAACATGCCCCGCTGGACGCGGATCTCCTCGCCGCCCCGGCCGCGCTGGCCGGGGAGGTTCTCCGCGGACAGGTCCCTTTCGGGGTTGACCCCGTTCGCGTCACCCGCGGTGTTGTTCGCGTCGCTCACCGCAGCAGCCCCTTCATCTCGATCGTGGGCAGGGCCTTGAGCGCCGCTTCCTCCGCCTCGCGGGCCGCCTCCTCGGCGTTCACTCCGAGCTTGGAGCTCTGGATCTTCTGGTGGAGCTTGAGGATGGCGTCCAGGAGCATCTCGGGCCGCGGCGGGCAGCCGGGGAGATAGATGTCGACCGGGACGATGTGGTCGACGCCCTGGACGATGGCGTAGTTGTTGAACATGCCGCCCGAGGAGGCGCAGACCCCCATGGAGATCACCCACTTCGGGTTCGGCATCTGGTCGTAGACCTGCCGCAGCACCGGCGCCATCTTCTGGCTGACCCGGCCCGCGACGATCATCAGGTCCGCCTGCCGCGGTGAGCCGCGGAAGACCTCCATGCCGAAGCGCGCCAGGTCGTAGCGGCCGGCGCCGGTGGTCATCATCTCGATGGCACAGCAGGCGAGGCCGAACGTGGCCGGGAAGACGGACGACTTGCGCACCCAGCCCGCGGCCTGCTCGACGGTGGTCAGCAGGAAGCCGCTCGGCAGTTTTTCTTCGAGTCCCATGTCAAAGGCCCCTCAGTCCCATTCCAGGCCGCCGCGCCGCCATACGTACGCGTACGCGACGAAGACGGTGAGCACGAAGAGCAGCATCTCCACGAGCCCGAAAATCCCCAGGGAGTCGAAGGTGACGGCCCAGGGGTAGAGGAAGACGATCTCGATATCGAAGATGATGAAGAGCATCGCCGTCAGGTAGTACTTGATGGGGAAGCGCCCGCCGCCGGCCGGCGTGGGGGTCGGCTCGATGCCGCACTCGTAGGCCTCGAGCTTCGCCCGGTTGTACCGCTTCGGACCGATCAGCGTGGCCATCACCACGGAGAAGATCGCAAAGCCTGCTCCGAGGGCTCCCAGTACGAGGATGGGCGCATACGCGTTCACCGCTCCTCGCTCCTCTCAGTCGGCACTGACTGCTGGCGGGTCGGACTCACAGCCGCCCCAACAGCCCCACGAGCCCCGCTCGTCCCGGCGAAGATCGCGAACATGTGAAGCAGGTCACAAGCCCAACTGCCTCGCATCCTATGCCCGCCGCTCTGTGATCTGCGACACGGGGTATTGCACAAGCTTTGTGATCTCCACCACCTGACGAACGATCATGAAATCGGATGGAGGGTGATCTTCGCACAGGAAGCGTTCACCTGATCACCAGAGGTGACATTTTCGCTCGTCACCGCTGGCCAGGGGGTGTGAGCCAGGGGCGTCTCCATATCAAGATGCTTCCCTTGCATGCAAATTGGCGCTGGACGCCCTCCCTTGGTAGAGGCCGCGTTCACACATGAGAGGGAGAGTCGGGGGCGATGTGGACACGTGCACGCGTTCACGAGCGTTCAACCCACGCCGCCGACCCGGCCGGCGACCCCCGCCACCGCATCGGCCGCCGCGCCGGCCGGCACACCGACCGCGCCGCCTCGCACGCGGCGGACGCCTGTGCCGCGGCAACCGTTCCGTGACCTGCGCCACATTCATGAGAGGTGTCTGAGAACCGGGCTTGGCCAAGTGCCCCAACAAGTGGTAAGCGCGGGGCAATTCGGGCGTAACGATCAAAGACCGTGATCACAGGCCGATTACGGCCCGTCCGCAATGTCCGTTACGGCGTCAATAAAGAGCGACACGCCCGGGATTCGACGGTCCGATTGAACAACTGTGGCGCAGCACACGTTTCTTGAAGGTATGGAGGAGCTACTGATACCGGTTGTCCCTATGTCCCACACCGCTCACATACGCAGCCACCGGAAGCCCCGCCGCAGCGCGTCGACGATCGCGATGCGGGCCGGAGTTGCCGGTGGCGTCCTCAGCACCCTGGCAGTGGCCGGTGCGTCGGGGTCGGCCCACGCGGCCGAACCGGTGACCCAGACCCTCGAACTGCCCACCCTGACGGCCGACCTGGCCGCTCAGGTCGCCCAGTCCGCGGACGTCACGCAGCAGGCGGCCGCGAGCTACCAGCTGCAGGCCGAGCGTGACGCGGCGGCCGCCAAGGCCGCGAAGCAGGCCAAGGCGGACCTCGCCGAGGCCAAGAAGAAGGCCGCGGAAGCCAAGAAGAAGGCCGAGGAGGCCGCGCGCAAGGAGGCCGCCGAGCGCGCCTCGCGCACCGCCGAGCGCGCCACCCTGAGCGCCTCCGCGGACACCGGCTCCTCGACCGGCACGGGCAGCAGTGCCGGCACCGTCACGTCCACGGCCACCGGTTCGGCCGCCGCCGTCGTCGCCTTCGCGCAGGCCCAGGTCGGCAAGGCGTACGTCTCCGGCGCCACCGGTCCGTCCGCCTACGACTGCTCCGGTCTCGTGCAGGCCGCCTTCAAGCAGGTCGGCATCAGCCTGCCCCGCGTCTCCCAGGCGCAGTCGACGGCCGGCACCCAGGTCGGGCTGGGCAACCTCCAGCCGGGCGACATCCTCTACTGGGGCGGCGCGGGCAGCGCGTACCACGTGGGCGTCTACGTCGGCGACGGCATGTTCGTCGGCGCGCAGAACTCCTCCACCGGCGTCGTCCAGAGGCCGCTGTCGTACGACCCGCCGAGCGGCGCGGTGCGCGTGCTGTAGGGCGCGGGCACACCCGTACGGAGGGCCGCAGCCGCTCGGGGGCTGCGGCCCTCCGGCGCCTCGCGGCCCTCCGGCGTCTCGCAGCCCTCCGGCGTTCCGCGGCGCCTCGGCGTCTCGCGGCCCTCCGGCATTCCGCGGCCCTCCGGCATTCCGCGGCGCTTCGGCGTCTCGGCTGTCCGGGATCCCGGCTCTCCGGCGTCTTCTCCTGGCATGCTCGGGCGCGGGCCGGTTCCCGCCGGTCCGTCCACGAGCCGAAGGAGAGAACGTCATGCCGAGTGTGTTCGTCCAGGGGCGGCCCACCGCCCCGTACCCCCCGCTCGCGCCCGAGGCCCGGCGCGGGTCGGTGCGGCGCGTCACCGAGGTGGGCGAGGAGGTGCTGCACAGGCCGTGCCGGGACGTCACGGAGTTCGGGCCCGACCTCGCCGCGCTCATCGACGACATGTTCCGCACGATGTACGTCGCCGAGGGAGCCGGGCTGGCGGCCAATCAGGTGGGCGTCGGCCTGCGGCTGTTCGTGTACGACTGCCTCGACGACGACGGTGTCCGACATGTCGGGCACATCGTCAATCCGGTGCCGGAGACCCTCGACCCGGCCGAGCGGCGGCTGCTGGACGAGGGCGAGGGGTGCCTGTCGGTACCGGGCGCCGTCGTGGCCGTACCGCGTCCCGACCGGGCCGTCGTGCGGGGCCTGGACAAGGACGGTGCGCCGCTCCTCGTCGAGGGCACCGGCTACTTCGCGCGCTGCCTCGCCCACGAGACCGACCACGTCAACGGGCACGTCTACCTGGACCGGCTCTCCGGCCGGGAACGGAAGGCGGCGCTGCGGCAGTCGGCGGACCGACGCGAGGAGGTCTTCGCGCGCCGGGCCGCCAAGGCCGCGGCCTTCGCCTGATCAGGCCTTCGGCGCGACCTTGCTCAGTCCGTTGATGATGCGGTCCATCGCGTCGCCACCGGTCGGGTCGGTCAGGTTGGCGAGCATCTTGAGGGTGAACTTCATCAGGACGGGGTGGGTGAGGCCGCGCTGGGCCGCGATCTGCATGACCTTCGCGTTGCCGATGAGCTTCACGAAGGCGCGGCCCAGCGTGTAGTAGCCGCCATAGGTGTCCTTCAGCACGCGCGGGTAACGCTGCAGGGCGATTTCACGCTGGGCCGGCGTGGCCCGCGCGTGGGCCTGGACGATGACGTCGGCGGCGATCTGGCCGGACTCCATGGCGTAGGCGATGCCCTCGCCGTTGAAGGGGTTGACCAGGCCGCCGGCGTCGCCGACGAGGAGCAGGCCCTTGGTGTAGTGGGGCTGGCGGTTGAAGGCCATGGGCAGAGCGGCGCCGCGGATCGGGCCGGTCATGTTGTCGGGGGTGTAGCCCCAGTCCTCCGGCATGGAGGCGCACCAGGCCTTGAGGACCTCGCGCCAGTCGAGTTCCTTGAAGGCGGCGGAGGTGTTCAGGACGCCCAGGCCGACGTTCGAGGTGCCGTCGCCCATGCCGAAGATCCAGCCGTATCCCGGCAGCAGCCGGTCCTGCCGGCCGCGCCGGTCCCAGAGTTCCAGCCAGGACTCCAGGTAGTCGTCGTCGTGGCGGGGCGACGTGAAGTACGTGCGGACCGCGACGCCCATGGGCCGGTCCTCGCGGCGGTGCAGGCCCATCGCCAGGGACAGCCGCGTGGAGTTGCCGTCGGCGGCCACGACCAGCGGCGCGTGGAAGGTGACCTCGCGCTTGTCCTCGCCCAGCTTGGCGTGCACGCCGGTGATGCGTCCGGTGCGGTCGTCGACGATCGGGGCGCCGACGTTGCAGCGCTCGTGGAGGCGCGCGCCCGCCTTCTGGGCCTGCCGGGCGAGCTGCTCGTCGAAGTCGTCGCGCTTGCGGACGAGTCCGTAGTCGGGGAAGGAGGCCAGATCCGGCCAGTCCAGCTGGAGGCGGGAGCCGCCGCCGATGATGCGCAGGCCCTTGTTGCGCAGCCAGCCCGCCTCCTCGGAGATGTCGATGCCCATGGCGACGAGCTGCTTGACCGCGCGCGGGGTGAGGCCGTCGCCGCAGACCTTCTCCCTGGGGAACGCGGTCTTCTCCAGCAGCAGGACGTCGAGTCCCGACCTGGCCAGGTGGTACGCGGTCGTGGAGCCGGCCGGCCCCGCGCCCACGACGATCACGTCGGCGGTGTTCTCGGAGAGCGGCTCGGTCTCGACGGTCACGGCGGGATCTCCCCAAGTTCGAAATCTGCGTGCCGACCGGCACTGGTCATGGGCAGTCTATTCAGCGTCACCGATCACCCGGCTGAAGGGCTGCCCAGTGAAGCGACCTCTCCCCGTTGTACGGTTGCGCGTCCCCACCGACGAGGACGCCGTCGCCTGGCACCGGATCTTCGCCGACCCGGAGGTCATGGAGTTCCACGGCGGGAGGCCCGCGGAGCTGTCCGTCTACGAGGAGCTGACCGCCCGCCAGCGCCGCCACGACGCCGAGCACGGTTTCTGTCTGTGGACCATGGTGGACGAGGCCGGGCAGGTCATGGGGTTCACCGGCGCCCAGCCGTGGCCCGGTGACTGGGGGCCCAAGGGCGAGATCGAGATCGGCTGGCGGCTCGGACGGGCGCACTGGGGCAAGGGGTACGTCACGGCGGCGGCCCGGCAGACCCTGGAGCGGGTGGGTGCCACGGGCGTGGCCGAGGTGGTCGCGATGGTCGACGCGCGCAACGCCCGGTCCATCGCGGTCACGGAGCGGCTGGGCATGCGGCTCGCCGAGGTCTTCACGATCCCGTCCTCCGAGCAGCGGGGTCACTGCTACCGTCTCCTGCTCCACCCGTCATGACACAGAGTAACCTGACGTCACAGCATGCCACTTGGCGCTTCCCGGGCGGTGCGCGGCGGGGCTGCTCTGCCGGGTGCCGCTGGGGGTGACGTCCGTGCGCCTCGACGGTGTACGTGCGGTTCGGCTTCGCGGAGGGCGAGGGCTGCGGGCTGCGGGCTGCGGGCTGCGGGCTGCGGGCTGCGGGCTGCGGGAGCGTCCGCGAGTCGCGCGTGCCGAGGCCGCCGCCGGGCGGGCCGGAGCGCGAGCCGACGGAGCCGGGCGGGCCACCACACCGCCGCACCGCTCTCGGCCTGCCCTGAGCCCGCCTCCGGATGTGCCCCGCCGAGCCGTCCTCAGCCCGCCTTGAACCCGCGGTGCAGCGTCACCACGCCACCCGTCAGGTTGCGCCACGCCACCCTGGACCAGCCGGCCCCGCCCAGCCGCTCCGCGAGGGCCTGCTGGTCGGGCCAGGCGCGGATGGACTCGGCGAGGTAGACGTACGCGTCGGGGTTGGACGACACCGCGCGGGCGACCGGCGGCAGGGCGCGCATCAGGTACTCGGTGTAGACGGTGCGGAACGGCGCCCAGGCCGGGTGCGAGAACTCGCAGATGACGATCCGCCCGCCGGGCCGTGTGACCCGGTACATCTCGCGCAGCGCGGCGTCCGTGTCCTGCACGTTGCGCAGCCCGAAGGAGATGGTGACGGCGTCGAAGACGTCGTCCTTGAACGGCAGCCGCGTCGCGTCGCCCGCGGTGAACGGCAGCCAGGAGTGCCGCTCCTTGCCGACCTGGAGCATGCCCTGGGAGAAGTCGCACGGGACGACGTAGGCGCCGGTGCGGGCGAAGGGCAGGGAGGAGGTCGCCGTGCCGGCCGCGAGGTCCAGGACCTTCTGCGCCGGGCGGGCGTCGACGGCTCTGGCGACCGCCTTGCGCCACGCCCGGTCCTGGCCGAGCGAGAGCACGGCGTTCGTCAGGTCGTACCGTTGCGCGACGTGGTCGAACATCGAGGCGACTTCATGCGGCTGCTTGTTCAGGGAGGCGCGGGTCACGGGCCCATTGTGGCAGCACCGTGTCGTAACCCCGTGCCGCAGCCCCGCCCTCACGGCAGCAGACGCGGTCTCTTCCGCCCGGCGACGTCCTCCACCCACCCGAACAGCAGGACGAACACCGTGATCAGAACGCAGCCCACCCCCAGCAGGAACCACTGACTCCCCAGCGGCAGATACGCCTCGAAGGCGGGCACGTCCCAGAACCGGTCGATCAGCGGCACGGCCAGGATCAGGGCCGGCTCGTGCCAGAGGTAGATCGTCACCGCGCGGGCGTTGAACACGGTCACCAGCCGATCCAGCCGTCGCAGTCGCGGCCTGGAGGTCTCCTTCACGCTCCCGGTCATGCCCTCGGGTCCGGACGCCGACGGTCCGGCGCTGCCGGCGTCCGCCCACGACCACGGCGTACGAATCCCCGCGGTCGGCCTCATGACCATGACCTACGGCGAGTCGTACACCGACGACACGGGTGCCGACGGCTGACCCCGCCTCAGCGCCTGCGGTGCACCAGGCGCCCCGCGCACACGGTGGCGACGCACGCGCCGCTGTCGTCGAGGACGGCCAGGTCGGCCCGGCCGAGGCCGACGAGGGCGGCGGGGCGGGTCCGGTCGAGCACCAGGACGTCGTTGCGCCGGGCCGCGGCCCGCAGCGCGGGCGAGCCGGCGTGCTCCGCCAGGACCGCCACCGCGCCCAGCTTCAGCACGGCGTGCACCTGCTCGCGCGGTGTGGGCGCGTCCGGCAGCGGGCCCTCGTGGACGCGCGCCGGGCCGAGGACCCCGGACCAGCGGCGCACCCGCGCCGACGGGAACCGCTCCGCCAGTTCGGCGTACGGCCCCACGGCGGCGATCCGGATGCCGTCGACGGCGACGGCACCGCCCTCGACGGGTGTGGAGTCCCAGGTGTGCCGCACCTGGTCGGCCGCGTGAATCGTCAGCACGGCGACATCAGTTGGCAGCGAGCAGCTTCAGCTCGGGATGGGCGGTGCCGCCCTCGATCGCCGTGGACGAGATGTGGGAGACGACCCGCTCGTCGACGGGGTCGTTCGCCGGGTCGTCGTGCACGACGAGGTGCTCGTACGTCGTGGCCCGCTGTGCGGGGACGCGCCCCGCCTTGCGGATCAGATCGATGATCTCCAGCCGGTTGGACCGGTGCTTGGCGCCCGCGGAGGAGACGACGTTCTCCTCCAGCATGATCGAGCCGAGGTCGTCGGCGCCGTAGTGCAGGGAGAGCTGGCCGACCTCCTTGCCGGTGGTCAGCCACGAGCCCTGGATGTGGGCGACGTTGTCGAGAAACAGGCGGGCGATGGCGATCATCCGCAGGTACTCGAAGAGCGTGGCCTGGGTGCGGCCCTTCAGGTGGTTGTTCTCCGGCTGGTAGGTGTACGGGATGAAGGCGCGGAAGCCGCCGGTGCGGTCCTGCACGTCCCGGATCATCCGCAGGTGCTCGATGCGCTCGGCGTTGGTCTCGCCGGTGCCCATCAGCATGGTGGACGTCGACTCGACGCCCAGCCCGTGGGCGATCTCCATGATCTCCAGCCAGCGCTCGCCGGACTCCTTCAGCGGCGCGATCGCCTTGCGGGGCCGCTCGGGCAGCAGCTCCGCACCGGCACCGGCGAAGGAGTCGAGCCCGGCCGCGTGGATACGGGTGATGGCCTCCTCGACCGACACCTTCGAGATCCGCGCCATGTGCTCGACCTCGCTCGCCCCCAGGCTGTGGATGACGAGCTGCGGGAACTCCTTCTTGATGGCGGCGAAGTGCTTCTCGTAGTACTCGACGCCGTAGTCCGGGTGGTGGCCCCCCTGGAACATGATCTGGGTGCCGCCCAGCTCGACCGTCTCCGCACAGCGGCGCAGGATGTCGTCGAGATCCCGGGTCCAGCCCTTGGCGGTGTCCTTGGGCGCGGCGTAGAAGGCGCAGAACCGGCACGCCGTGACGCACACGTTCGTGTAGTTGATGTTGCGCTCGACGATGTACGTGGCGATGTGCTCCGTACCGGCGTACCGGCGCCTGCGTACGGCGTCGGCGGCGGCGCCCAGCGCGTGCAGCGGGGCGTCGCGGTAGAGGTCGAGCGCCTCTTGTGGGGTGATCCGCCCACCGGCGGCGGCGCGGTCGAGGATGGGCTGAAGGTCGGCCTTCTCGGTCACCGGCGTCCCTTTCGCAAGGTTCGTAAGGGTTGTGGACGGACCCGCCCAGCGTACGCCAGGCCTCTTGCGGGCCGGTGCTCAGGCCGCGTACGCCCCGGCCAGGACACCGAGGAAGGCGCCCGCGATCAGGAACGGCCCGAAGGGGATGGCCGTCCTGCGGTTCGCGCGGCGGGCGACGAGGAGGGCACCGCCGTACAACGCCCCGAGCAGGAACCCGGCGAAGGTGCCCAGCATCAGCGTGGGCCAGCCGTACCAGCCGAGGACGGCACCGGCCGTGACGGCGAGCTTGACGTCGCCGAAGCCCATGCCGGCCGGGTTGAGGAGGAACAGCACGAGGTAGCCGGCGCCGAGGGCGAGGGCGCCCAGCAGGGCGGTGGTCCACCGCCCCGCGTGCTCGGGGACGAGGGCGGCGAGACCGAGGAGGACGAGCGCGGCGCCCGCGAGCGGCAGGGTGAGCGGGTCGGGCAGCCGCCGTACCTTCAGGTCGACGACGGCCAGCAGCACACCGGCCGGCGCGAGCAGCAGCCAGACGGCGATCTCGGGCCGGGTCCCGGTGGCGGCGGCGAGGGCGGCGCAGACGAGGGAGGTGGCGAGGGCGAGGGAGGCGGTGCCGGGACCGTACGCCGCTTCGTCGGGCGCGCACCGCCCGCACCGGGCCCGCCCGAGCCAGCCGCGCACCGGATGCTCCCGGGGACACCGCTCGTGCCAGGCCTGCCCCGAAGGGGCGGAGAACCGGTAGGCCGCGCGGGGCAGCAGCGCGCCCGTCGCCGCACCCCAGAGCGCGGCGACGAGGACGACCGGAAGGGCGGGGCTCATCCCGCCGCCGCGACGCCGTCGCGCCAGGTCGGCAGCAACTCGTCGAGCAGCGCCTCGGTACGCGGCGGCAGACCGCGCGCACCGCTGCGGCCGATGAGGTCGGCGGCGAGGGCGCACAGCCGGTCGGTGTCGTCGGTTGCGTGCGTGGCGCGCAGCAGTTCGTGCCACAGGCGCTCGTCGGCGGGGGCGGTGCGCAGGGCCGCGTTCAGCGCCTCGATGGCCTTCTCCGCGCGGTTCTTCTCCAGGTGGAACTCGGAGAGCGCCAGGCCGGTGTCCGCGACGAGCAGCGGGAGCTGGGCGTCGATGATCTCGTGGGTGAGCCAGCGGTAGCGGCCCTCGGGCCGGTCGGCGAGCAGCGGTCCGCGCACCAGCACCAGCGCGTCGGTGAGCAGCCGGCCGCGCACCTGGCGGCTGCCGACACCCCGGCCCTGCGTGGCCTCGTAGTAGAGGGAGCGCAGTACGTCCAGGTCGGAGACGACGGACTCGGCGAGGGTGAGCCGCCCGGTGGCGTCGGTGCCGAGCCTCGGCGTGCCGTCCGGGTCGGTGCCAAGCCAGGCCCGCAGCCGCTCGAGCAGCGCGTCGCGCACGTCCCCCGTCACGCCGCGCGGCCACAGCGCGGAGGACAGCACGCGCGGGTGGACGCCCTCGCGGTGCAGCAGGAGCAGCGCCAGCGCCTCGTGCAGCTGGGCGCTGCGTTCGCCGTCGGGCGCCTCCAGGCCGATGATCTCGTACGACCCGACGAGGCGGGCGTACACCGCGGGCCGCCCCTGCTCGCTGATGTCGACCAGGAACGGCGGGGTGTTGGCCGGTCCGCCGGGTCCGCGCCCGGGGTCGGTGCCGGTGAACAGCTCGACGACGGCCCGCTGCTGGGCGGCGGGCAGCAGTTGGGCGTCCAGTTCGAGGCCGAGGAGCGGCGCGAGCAGCCTGCCCTCGCCGGTGATCTCCATCTCCCAGGCGGCGCCGGGCAGGTCGGTGCCCTCGGTGCCGACGAGGTAGCCGATACCGAGGCGGCCGGCGTCGGCGGCGAGTTCGGCGAGCCGCAGCGCGTCCTCGTCGGAGGGCCGGGCGGCGAGCAGGACGAGGTGCGGGGCCCAACGCGTGTGCTGGGCGGGCCCGGTGCGGCCGGTGAGCACGGAGTCGTGCCCGGCGGCACCGAGCGCGCCGCGCCGCTGCCGGGTCTCGGCGGACATGGTCTCGAAGAGGTCCTCGAACCCGTCGAGGTGGCGGATCCGGTTGGGCGCGAGGGACGTGAGGTCGTCGCCGAACCCCACCAGGGTGATGGTCATACGGTCGGACCAGCCGTTGGTGGCCAGTTCGGCGGCGACCGACGCGAACACGGCGGCCCGGTCGGCCTCCCTGCCGCTCAGCGAGACGATGCCGGGCACGGCCTCCAGGTTGAGCAGCAGCCGGGAGTCGTCCATGGTGCCGAGGCTGACGAGCCCGGGGTACGGCGCGGCGGTCTCCGCTGTCTCATACCCCTCGGCGTCGGCGCGGGGCAGCATCCAGAAGGTCTGGTCCTGCCCCTGCCGCCAGGGCGAGGGCGGCTTTCCGGCCGGCTGGGCGAGCTGGAGGTGCAGGTCGCCGTTGCCGCTCATCCAGGCCGCGTAGACGACCGGCAGCGGGCGGGACTCGGCGGTGAGGGACGTGGCCAGGCCGCGCAGGGACCGGTCGAGCAGCCGTACGCCCTCGGGATCGGCGCCGACGAGCAGCGCGTCGTGCACGTCCTGGGCGTCGCCGGTCGGCGTGGGCGGCTCCATACCGCGCCGCCCGCCGACCGCGCCGAGCGCCGACTGCCACATCGCCTGCCGGCGCCGGCGCCCGAGGGCGCCGAGGAGACCGGCCGCGAGCAGGGGCGCGGCGAGGAGCGCCTCGGGCAGCCCGAGGGAGTCCGCGGCCTCCCCGGCGGGGCCGGCGTGCTCGTGGCCGGCGCTGGGCGCGTGGGCCGGATCGGCGGGCGTCGCGGGCGTGGCGGGCGTCGCGGGCGTCGCGGGGGTGGCGGGCGTCGCGGGGGTGGGCGCCGGCCGCTGCTCGGGCAGGGAGGCCTGGGCGTCGCCGCTCCCCTGCGCTTCCCCTCCGCCCTGCGCGTGGTCGCCCGTCTGGGCGTAGTCGCTGATGTGCTGCTGCACCTGCTCGGAGACGTTCGGTGCCTCGTCGGGCATCTCGACCAGCTCGCCGCCGCGGGCGTCGCCGGGCATCTCCATGATCCACCCGGGCCGGATGAGGCTGGCCTCGGACAGCCGGGACCCGTCCGGCTGCACCCGGTCCTTGTTGAGCTGGAAGATCTCCTTGTACCGGCGCCC
Organism: Streptomyces sp. NPDC048392; assembly: GCF_043200575.1. NCBI lineage: Bacteria > Bacillati > Actinomycetota > Actinomycetes > Kitasatosporales > Streptomycetaceae > Streptomyces > Streptomyces sp. NPDC048392. Next base: position 128,868 of record NZ_JBICYB010000002.1, on the reverse strand, counting down.
GTCACCGAGGTGCCGCTCGGCGACCTCCCAGAGGGAGTCGTGGTGACGCCCCTCGGGCGGCCGGATCCGGTAGTACTTCGTGTCGCCGTGCGCGGCGGAGGACCCACCGTCGGCCCGGGCCGCGGCCTGCCCGGCCTGTCCGGCCTGCTCGGCGAGGGCGTGGGCAGTGGCGGTGGCCTGCTCCTGCTGCTGGGCGAAGAGTCCCGGCGACTGCTGGGCGGCGGCGACGGCCGGCTTCTGGTTCCCCTCCAGGCTGTGCCCGAGCTGCGACAGCCCCGGCGTGAGGCTCGCCGCGGTGGCGCCGACGAGGAGCAGGGCGGCGACCAGCTGCCGGGCCAGCAGCTGACTCGGTCCGGACCCGGGTACCCGCCCCGGCACCCCGACACCGGACAGCGCGGCCTTGACCTCGACGAGCACACAGGCGGTGAACTGCGCCCACGCGAACCAGACGATGACGGTGAGGATGTGCAGGAAGGTCTGCACGGTGATCTCACGCTGGAGCCAGTCGAGGCTCGGCGCGCCGCCCGGGAACGGCCACCCGGCGATCACGGCCAGCGCGAGGGGCACCCCGACGACCAGCCCCGCCAGCACGACGAAGGCGAGGAACGCCTTGACGAAGTCCCCGAACGACCGCCGCCGCACCCGCACCGGCTGCGGTGTGCGGTTCCTCGGAGCCGAGGGCGCCGGGGGAGCCGTCGAGCTTGAGGAGCTTGAGGTGCGGCGTCGCGGCATGGGCGGAGTCCTGGGTCGTGGTCGTGGCGGAGGAGGCCGCGGGGGCGTCCGGTATGAGGGGTGTGCTGAGCCTACAGAGATCTTATGGACTCCCACCGACGGCGGCGAAGGGGCGAGGAAGGCCCACCTCGCAACTCCCGCCCGCCTCGCACCCTTTGCCCGACTCTGCCGCTCGCCCCTTCACATCCCGCACACAATCCCCGAAAACCGGCCAGAGCGCGCGCACGGCCCCCTGATAGCTTCGTTCCCTGTCGCACACGCCATATCCGGGGGGACCACCAGTGGCCCGCAGCGCCCTCACCATGACCGCCGCCACCTTGACCGCGACGGCGGCCCTGCTCCTGACCGCCTGCGGCGGAGACGGCGACGACTCGTCGCCGGACGACATCAAGGGGGCGGGGGAGAGCAGTTCCACGCCGTCGGCGTCGGCGTCGGCGTCGGCGTCGGGAGCGGCCGACGCGGACCGGCCGGACGTGAGCCTGCCCGAGGATCTGAAGCTGGTCTTCGACTTCGAGAGGCCGTCGGACACGGACCAGGCCGCAGCACTTGAGGACGCCGCGAACTACATCAGAGCCCTGAACCACGGCATCACCGAGCAGGACGTCAAGGACCCCGCGTACAGCTTCTACTCGGCGGCCGGTGCCTCCCGGTACGCCGAGTCGCAGATTCAGGAGTACGTGAACGGCGGCTGGACCCTGACGGGTGAGGACCGGTACTACCAGGCCGAAACCAGCCCTGTGGGCGAGGGCGAGAAGGCCAAGTCGATCCTTGTCACGTTCTGCGAGGACCAGTCCAAGGCCTACGGCAAAGAAGTGAAGACCGGAAAGGTTCACCGCACCGAGGAGAGCCTGGCCAGTTACCAGAGGTTCAATCTCCTCATGGCACCCCAGCAGGACTCGCCGGTGTGGCGGGCTCAGCAGATCACCGTCGAGGGAAGGGCCACGGAGTGCCGAGGCTGATCGCTCCCGGCCGTGCGAAGTGGACCATGGCGCTTGCTGCGGGTTCCGTGTTGTGGGCGGCGGGAGTGGCTCACGCCGACAAGCCGGTGGGTGGCACCACCCCGACGCCGGGAGGCAGCGACGAGCAACAGGGCGACGCGAACGGCCGCACCCTGCTGGCATCGGTATCCCAGTCCCGGATTCGCGTCACCTATCCCGACGGCCGAACCGGCAGCAGCTCCATGGAGGACCTGACCTCGGTCGATCCCAACTGGGAGCCGCCCGTGTGCTGGTACGAGCCGGTGTTCACCCCCGAACAGCTCAAGTCCGCAGTCGCGGATCTGAAGGAGAACGGTGGCCTGGGCGCCGTGAACGCCCATGAGTTCTGGACCTCGGGAATCTTCGTGGATCACTACGAGGAGGGTGAGGGCCAGGACAACTTCGACGTCGACTCGTCCAAGAGCACTACGGCCAAGGGTTACAAGGACTACAACGTCGGCGAGGACGGGATGTTCTGGCGCAGCGCGGTCCGCAAGGGACACGAGCACGACACCAAGGCCTGGGACTGCGGTCGCGTCATGTTCTGGCAGGACGCCGGCACGATCCCGGACGACGAGCACGCTCCCACTCCCGAGACGCTCGCCGCCTACGCGTACGACCAGATCGACGTGCCCAAGACCGAGGTCGAGCTGAAGCCCCGGACGAAGTCCACGGTGAACCTGCCCACCTGGGTATGGCTGGACAAGGGCACCTTCAAGGACGTCGAGGTCCGCGCCGAGCTGCCCCACACCGGCCTGTGGGCGGAGACGACCGCGAGGCCCGTCGCCCTCCACCTGGAACCGGGCACGGACGACGCCGAGACCTTCCCCGCCTCCGGCGACTGCGAGATCAACGCCGACGGTTCCATCGGTACGCCGTACACGCAGGGCAAGGCCGACCAGACCCCACCCTGCGGCATCCGCTACCTGCGCGCCTCGAACGGCGAGCCCTACCAGCTGAAGGCCTCGATCACCTGGGAAATCTCCTGGGAGGGCACGGGCGGCGCCCAGGGCGACCTGCCGGACGGAACCTTCGAGACGACCCGGGACATGGATGTCCAGGAGATCCAGTCCATCAACCGCTGAACAGATCCTCGGCCCGCTCCACGGTCATCGCCCGCCGCGCCCAGACTTCGAGCTGCTCCAGGTCCGAGCAGGCGAGCACCCGCTCCCGCACGGCATCGGACACCGGGACGGCCCTCCACTCCAGAATCAAGAGGGTCATCCCGGCCCGGTCCTCCACCCGGCCCTCCACCCGGCCTTCCTCACGGACCTTTTCGGCCACCGGGTTGTTGAAGAAGTAGCGGATCTCCGACATCAGGTCCCTCCAGATCTCCTTGGCCCCGGGGTCACCCAGGCATGATTCGATGAGCTGTCCGAACACCGCCGCGCTCTCGGCGTCGACGGTCCGCAGAGCGAAAGCCAGTGGCTCCAGTATGGCGGCGGCCTTGGCGCCCCGCCCGTGTGTCATGGCCGACAGAACGGCAAGCGGGACGTCCCGCTCGGCCTCCCGCTCACTCGCGATCACCGGCACGTTGTCCGGGCCGATCACGAGCGGCCGCACCGTCATCGAGTCCCAGCCGGGCAGCCCTCGCCGGATGGGCTGCGAAGCCCATCGTGCCGTCGCACTGTTCTGCGTGATCACGACGAGCACCGGCTCACACCGGTACTTCTCGTACAGGTACGAGAGGTAGTACGGCCAACTGCCGCGCTTCCGCTCGTCCTTCTTCCCCTGCACCTCGACGACGGGGAGGTACGCCCCTTCGTCCGTGCATCCGCGTGGGCGACCGCGAGGTAACGCGAGCGCAGCTCCGCAGGCTCCTGGACGAGTCGGAAAGGGAACACGTCACAGTGCGGGTCGTGCCGTTCGACACCGACCACTTCGCCGGCGCGAGCGCCGCCATGATGCACGTGAGCGGTCCCCTACCCCAGTTGGACACCGTGCTCCGCGACTCGCCCAGTGGCACGGCGTTCCTGGATGCCCAGTCCCAACTGGAGCGCTTCCGATCTCTGTTTCGTAAGGCGGAGAAGGCGTCACTGGACCCCGGCCGGACGCGTGACTTCATCCATCACTTGGCGAAGGAACTGTGAGGTACGAGGTGTGACCAGACGCATCCACTGGCGGAAGTCCTCCTACTCCGAGGGTGGCGACGGCAACACCTGCGTGGAGATCGCAGCCCTGCACGCGCGCGTGGCGATACGCGACTCCAAGGCTCCCTCCCAGGGCACACTCACCGTCCCGGTCGGCTCCTTCACCGCGCTGGTCCGGAGCCTCAAGGCGACCACCACCTGACCCTGCCCGTCCGCCACGCGGCGTGGCAGGTCGTGCGATAACTTCATACGCACGTTCTATCGACAGGCATCGCACGTGTACGGGGGAGAACACGGTGTCGCACAGGCCGGCGGACTGGCACGTACTGGACCTGGACAAGGACCCGACGCCTGGCGACCCGGACCGCATTCGCAAACTCGCCGGTACCCTGCACGACTTCGCCGACGACGTGTCCGACGTCCTGCGCGACCTCAAGGGCATCGCCAAGGAGGACGAGATCCTCTCCTGGGCGGGCAGGACGGCGGAGGTGTTCGCCGAGGAGTTCGAGGACGCACCGAAGAAGCTGCGCAAGCTGAAGAAGTCGTACAACCTGGCGGGCGACGCGTTGACCGCCTTCTGGCCCGACCTCCAGGACGCCCAGGAGAAGGCCGACAAGGCGCTGCGCGACGGACGCAAGGCCCGCGAGGAACTGACCACGGCCCAGACCGCTCTGACCGGGGCCGACGACTGGGTCCGCAGGGCGACCGAGAAGACCGACTCGTACGACCCCGCCAAGAACGGCGGCAAGGACGTCCCCAAGCCCGACGAGGCCGACGTCCGCCGCGCCACCCGCGACGCCCAGCACGCGAAGGCCCGTCAAGCCGCAGCCGAGCGGGTTGTGGAGGGCGCGCAGAGCGCCCTGGAGGCGGCCAAGAAGCTTGCCGGTCAGGCGAAGGGCCTGCGCGAGGAGGCTGCCCACCGGACGGTGGCCAAGCTCCGGGAAGCCTCCGACGCCGGGATTCCGAACCGGCACTGGTGGGAGGAGATCGGCGACTGGGTTTCCGACCACTGGGACGAGATCGTCACCGTATGCAAGTGGGTCGTGACCATCGTCGGCATCATCGTGATGATCGTGGGCGGCCCGCTGGGCTGGCTGGTGTTCGCGGCGGCACTCGTCGTGATGGCCGACACGATAAGAAAAGTCATCGAAGGTGAAGCCGGCTGGGGCGATCTCCTATGGGCCGCCTTGGACTGCATACCCGCCACCAAGGGCTTCACCAGCCTCGCCAAGCTCGGCAAACTGTGGAAGGCGGGCGGGCTCAAGGCTCTCGGCGCCGGGGCCCTGCGTGGCATCGGTGGCGGTCTGAAGAACCTCGCGGCCGGCATCAGAAGCGGACGATCGGGGCTCAAGACCCTGCTCCTCCGCACCATGGGCAAGGGCCATCCCGAGCGAACGGGATCCAAGATCGCCGCTCCTCCGAAGCATCCCGGCGATGACGCCCTCGCCTCAGGGATGCCCATCTACCACGGTGATCGCATACTCGCCATCGGGTACGACAGCTCGACGCTACGCAACTTCCAAGTAGCAGAGCGCCTCACAGGACATCAGGACGCAGTGATCCACGGTCTGCGCGACGGAACTTTCCTGGCCGGCGCCGACAACCTCTCCGGATTCCGGGCTGCCGGAGAGACCGTCAACCCTCACCAGGTCGCGGACGCAATCCGCCGATCACCTGACTACGACGGCGGACCGGTTCGCTTGCTATCGTGCCACAGCGGCGCAATACCGACCGGCGGAATCGCGCCCGCACAGGAGATGGCCAATATTCTTGGCACCACAGTAAAAGCGCCCACCAACGCGGTTGGTGTACCACCCATCGGTGACGGACCATTCGCACCCGCCATCATGGACAACGGAAGCTGGAGAACTTTCCTACCTCTCCTGTGACTAGCCAACAGCAAGGAAATATGGATGATCAGAACCGTCGGATTCTTCCGAGAGCAACCCTCCAGTTGGGGAATTGAAAGAGAATTTTCGATCCACGACCTTGTACGCCCGGCCGGCGAAGCAGATGAAGCAGAAATCGTCAGTTACCTGGTCACCGGTGCCGATATTTTCAGCGTGATGGGCGCAGAACTGGATGTCCTGTCTGCCGACAACTTCCCCATCGCAGGCGGCGCATCTCTGAAGACCGATGGCGACTGGGTGTGGCGCCTCGATCTGCCTCACTATGTGGATGCCTACCATGTGGCTCTACCGGAAGAGTTTCTTCAGACCATCAGAGCGCGCGACTACGTTGTGCCACAGCTCGACCAGGACACGTTGTTCTCCATCCTGGAAGAGGTGACAGGAATTGACTACCGAAGGAAATGACGAGCCGAGGGAAGGTGCCGCGGGTGCCCCTGCGTTCTCCGGTGGTCTCTCACTCTCCGTCCCGGACACTTGGTGGGAGTTCGACGTCCGCCCCGAAGGCCGGGACGCGACGATCCGCGCCCTGGTGAATGAACGTCTCGCGGAGACGCCCGAACTCGCGCCGTACCGCGCAGACCTGACCGCCATGCTCCGCAAGATGGCGAAGGACGCCCATGACTCCGGTGCTCTCTACCTGGGCTGCATGGCCGAGAACTTCGACGGTGTCCCGCTCTCCGCGACCGTCACCGTGTCCGTTCTCGGTGCCAAGAACAAGCAGGGGGCCACCCTGTCCACCGACCCCCGGGCCATCGCCGACAGCCTGCGTACCGTCACCGCACGCCGTGAAGGTGACGCCTGGCGCAAGGTCACGACCGTCGACATTCCCGAAGTGGGCCCGGCCGCGCGGACGTACGGTGTCGAAGACGTGCCCGTCGCGCAGGGCGACAGCCGTACCCTTCGTATGGTGCTGACGCAGACGTACATCCCCGTCCCGGGAACCACCGACCAGGTGGTCCTCGTCTCCGGAGCCAGCCCGGTGCTGGACCTCGCCGAGGCGTTCCACGACATCTTCGACGCTGTGACCGGCACGTTCCGATTCGTCTGACCTGCAGAGAGGACTTCGGGCCATGGGCAAGAGCGACCTCGCACTGCCGTTGACCGAGCTGGAGGACTACGGGCGGCGGCTGCGGTCGCTCAAGACGCGGCTGAACCACACCAAGAGGCTTTTCGAGTCCTACAAGGACGACATCGGCGACGGCAGCGTCAACGACGCCCTCGGCGACTTCGAGTCCAACTGGGAGGACGGGCGCGAGGACATCACCCAGCAGCTCGACGCCCTCGCCGGCATGTCGGACGCGGTCGTCCGCGAGTTCAGGAAGCTCGACGACGAACTCACCAAGCAGGTCAACGACGCCGTGAGGACGGAGGACAGGCGGGGCGGGAAGGGCGGCCGCAAGAAGTAGCGCCGCAGATGCCCCGCTGTCCCGCTGCCTCAGGCGGAGCCGGTGACGGCCGGCACCCGGCACCCGCCACCCGGCACCCGGCACCCGGCACCCGCCACCCGGCACCCGGCACCCGGCACCTACAAGTGCGGCGTCCCCGCGATAGCGTCCACGATGACCTCCAGCGGCTCGTCCAGGACCGGCTCCGTCCAGGAGGCCAGCAAGGTGACGGCCACGTCCGTCGCCGGTGGGCGGACGGCGTAGAAGAGGGTGTGGATCACCCGACGCGGGCCGAGAAGGCCCTTCTTCTCCTCGATCAGGTTCTGGCGGATGCGGACCGCGTCCCCCAGGGGCAGCCGGACCTCGCGGACGTCCGGTTCGCCGAAGTCCCTCGACGCCATGTGCTCGGTGACGAGAGGGAGAGTGACCTCGGGGAACGTGGCGTCCGGTGAATCGCGTCGAGTTCGAGGACGGCCGCGACCGTCTGGTGGCCGCTGACGTACCAGCCGAAGGCGCCGAGGGGTTCGCGCGTACGGCTGTCGGCCGCGGCGCGTTCGAGGTCGCGGGCCAGGGTGCGAGCGTTGCCCTTCTCTCCGTCGCGCTCGTACCGTTCGACCAGTTCTTCGGCCTGGTGCTTGGCCCAGTAGCCGAGGTCGAGCGTCCCGGCGACGGGGAACGGCACCCAGTCCTCCGAGCACTCCAGGCCGAGGTTCGACAAAGTCGTCGGCGGTCATGTCCGTAGTCACTCCGTCCAGGTCAGCGAGCCGGCGATGGCGTCGAACAGGCCGGCCATCGCGTCGGCGATCGGTTCCAGAGGCGTCGAGAAGGCCAGCAGCAGGTACGCCGTCGTGCCGGGAACGGGCAGGTGGTACTCCACCGAGACGGAGGCGTGGTTCCCGTCGGGCCCGTTCTCACCGGGCTGTCGCGTACGTCTGCGGATCCGTACGGCCGTTCCCGCCGCGAGTTCTGCGACACCGATCTCCACCGCCGCACGGTCGCCCCTGGCGTCCGCGTCCTCGGCAAGGACCCGTGCCAGATCCTCGGGCGGCAGCTGCTCGGCGTGGCGCAAGGGTGGCCAGGAGAGAAGCAGGGATGGTGAAGGGCCCCACCGCCTGGAGGCTGAGGTACAGCTCGATCCCGCCGCTGCGGTGCGCCTTGGCGGCGCGGCGGCGCAGGTCCGCACGCAGCTCCTCCTTGAGGTGCGGAGCATTGTCGATGCCGCGGAACTGTCGTTCTACCAGTGCGTCGATGGACCTGGTCCGGTGGTCGGGGTCCAGCAGGATCCGGAACCAGCCGTCGGGCAGCAGCAGACGGTAGTCGGCGGGGGGTGTGGGGCTTCCGGTGGGCGTCATGCGGCGTCTTTCCTGAGGGGCCTCCCCTTCGGGGCCGGCCGGTCGAGCCGCAGGAGGCTGCGCAGTTGGTGGGCCGCGTAGGGCATGCCTTGCAGGACCAGGCCGACCGCTCCCAGGAGTACGGCAGCGAGCGCAGGACCGGGGTGGTCTTCCGTGATCCGCAGTCCCTGGATCACGGAGAACACGGATCCGATGGCCATGACCGCGGTGGAGGACACCCCGGCGATGGTGCTGGGAAAGCGCGACATGCGCCGGGCCGCCCTGCCCGACTCGGGCAGCACGCGCAGGCCCGGAACCGGTCCTCTGGGCCAAGCCGCCTTGCCGTTCATACGGCGTTCGGACACGGTCAGCCCGGTGGCGCGCCGCAGCCGTGCCCATCCGTCGGCGCCGGTCTCGCCCGCGAACCAGAGGTCCCACGGGAAGACGGCCCGCATCTGCTCGCCCGGGCCCCGGAGTTCCACCCCGAACACGGCTCCCGTACGGTCGCTCACCCGGACAAGCGACGTCACCGCGTGCGCGCCGGTCAGGGGGAACCAGTACTCCTGCCCGCCCAGGTCCCGCAGGACGAGGTCACGGTCCTGCACCCGCACCTCGGTGTCCCGACAGAATCTGACCGTGGCGCCGACGCCCGGCGCGGGAGAAGGGCCGACACGCTCGCGGACGTCCGGGGCGTGCCGACCCAGGCGTACCCGCGTCCAAGCGCGCAGCGCCAACCTGGCCACGGGCGCGACAAAGGCGGTGGCCGCCAGCAGCAGGATCAGCCAGGGCGCCGTCGTGTCGGAGAAGAGGACGGCCGTGAACGCGGCGAACCACGTGCTGCCGGCGGCGGCACGGACCCCCCAGTACCAGTACGGGAAGACGTTGCCCGGCCCCATTACGGCTCCCGAGCCGCCCGAAGCGACCAGCGGATCGTTTCTGTCCCGCACCGTGTGCAGGGGGATCCCCGCCGTCTTGAGCAGGTAGGACACACCCGAGCGGCTGAGGAGCTGCTCGCCCCGGACGGAGCGCTTGGGCAGCGTGGACGATTCGGGCAGCCAGTCCTCGACGTCGAACCGACCGATCAGCGCCCCGTTCCGGTCCTGCAGCTGCAGCTCTCCCCAGGATCCGGGCAGGGTCGGCCCCACGCGCTCCCTGTCCTCGCCGGGAGCGTCGACGAACACGGCCCGCGCGATACCGGTTCCTCCTACCGGGAACCGGTCGGTACGGCGGCTGGTGCGCAGGACCAGGGCACCGTCCTGCGGGAAGAGCCGGGAGGAGTGGCACCGTTCGAGGCCGGGACCGCGCGAGGCGGCCGGTCTGAGGGCCGGCTCGGGGGGCAGTGTCATCCCGTGACTCCGTCGTACAAGGACGTAACCGCCCCGTAGGCCCCTTCGGAGCCGGCGGCCACGCCGGTGGCCGTAGCTCCCGCCCATACATTGGTCTGACCGGAGAAGTTGCCCAACGCGTTACTGACCGCGGGCATCTGCGTCGCGGTCGGCGCGATGCCGTCAAGGTCCGCGGCGGCCCTTGCCAGGTCGGGGTCGAGGGTGCCCGCCGAACGGGGCGCCGTCATCCCCTTGAGACCGTCCCGCCAACCCTGCTTGGAGAACGCGCTGCTGGTGGACTTCACTCCGTCGACGCTATCGCGGTAGACGGAGGAGGGGGCTGAACCCCTCCCTCAGGTTGCTCCAGGTGGGCAGCTTTCCCTTGGGCATCCCGGCCATCGCCCGCGCCGCGTTCTTGCCCCGGACGGCGCCCTGCGCGCCCCGGTTGGCGAGGTTCCACGCCTTGTTGGTCTTCATGCCGGACGCGACGGCGTTCTTGTAGAGAGTGCTCCTGGCCAGCGCCTTGGTGCCGGCGGCCACTCCCTTGGCGCCCGCCATCGCCGCCCGCCCGAGACCGAAGGTTGCCACTCCGACGGCGTCCAGGAACACCGACTTCCAGCTGCCCTCGCCTCCGAGTGCCAATACCAGGTCTGTGGCGAGCGCGACGACACTCGCCACCAGAGCGACCGCGTTGGCGACGGCGGCGATGGCCTGCCCGATGACGGGGATCCAGCCCAGGGCCAGCGCCGCGACGCCCGCCCACAGGGCGACACGTCCCGCCCAGTACGAGATTTGGGTGAGCCGCCCGCGTTCTCGTGGACCCAGTCTTTGAACTTGTCCTTCCAGCCGTCCTTGAGACCGTCGTTCTCAATGACGTCGTGGATGGCGTCGGCCGCCCGGCGCGCAGCGGCGTCGCGGACTTCCTTCGCGGTCTGGAGCGCGTCCTTGGCCGATGACAGAGCCGACGACGCGTTTTCCTTCTGTTCCTTGTACTTCTTGGTGTCCGGGTCGTCCTTCGGGGTGTCGTCGGGCTGCCCGTCCAACGATCGCTGGGCGGCGCCTCGCTCGTCGTCCGCGGCCTCCGCGTCGCGCAGCGCCTTGTCGGCCATCTGCTGCGCCCGGTGCAGCTCTGAGGCGAACTCCGTGCTGCATACGCCGTCCACAACCCGTGTCCCGAGCGCCTCGGCCGCTTCGTCGTACCGCTTGAACGCCTTGCGGAGTTTGTCACCGGCGCCTTCGGCGGCCGACCGGAACTCGGTGGCAGTCTTGCCCTTCCAGTTCTCGACAGAGGCCAGCTCCTTGATCTCGCGGGCCTCCTTCTCGATGGCCTCGGCGGTCTTGCGCAACTGCCGGCCGAGCTTCGGGATCACCGGGCACCGGGTCCGAGCTCTCGTCGAGCACTGCCCAACGATGGTTCGCGGGACGCGTCATCTCCCGCTCCCCTTCTTCCCGGACTTCCCCTTCTCGTCCGCGCGTCTGAGTGCTTCGGCGAGTTCGTGATCGATCTTGTCGTACGAGTCCGCTGCAGCCTTGGTGATCCCGTGCAGCTTCTCCAACTCGTCCGTCAGCTGCCTGCGGTGAATCTTCCAGTTGCTGCCGAACGTGTCGAAGGCGTCGAGGATCTTCTGTGACCCGATCTCACCGACTCCGTATCCGTCGGCGGGGTTGGCCCGCTCGGCGAAGGTGCCCCGGATGCGCTTCAGTGCCCGGGCGCTCTCCCGTATCCGGTCTGTGTCCGCTTCCTGGTCACCCATGGCCGCGTCCTCCTCCTCACCCTTACTGCTCTGCTCTCGCCGGCTCCCGCTCTCGCCCGCTTCGCCGACGACGGGCTCACCCCACCTCGTTCTCCGCCACCGCCTGCCCGTGGACGGCCACGTCGCCGCCGTAGAACATGCCCGTGAAGACGGGGGCGTACGTGAGCTGGACCTCGACCCGCACCCGGGCGGCGTCGGCCGTGACGCAGTGGGTCGCGGCGATGTCCGCGCCGGTCATGTCCATCTCGGCGGCGAAGGCCTTGACCCGGGCGTCGCAGTTCTCGTAGTTGATGGGGGCGGGGCCGCCCACGTCGTCGTAGAGGGCTTCGCGGTCGATGTCCTGGGCGGCGTAGCGGGCGGCCTGTTCGGCGATGTCCGCGGCGCGTTCCCGCTTGGAGATGGACATGCCGCCGTCGATGACGAACGCCGCGAGGGAGAGGAAGACCAGGGCGAAGATGATGACCGCGCCGGCGCCCGAGCCGCGGTCGTCCAGCCGGGTACGCCGGTCCGCGAGCCACTCGCGTACGGGAGATCTCACGCCGTCCTCCGGTACGGGTCCAGCGGGGAACTGAAGGTCGCCGTCAGGGTGGTGGGGATGTTCAGGCCGATCGAGGCCAGGCCGCGTACCTCGCAGCTCACCTCGACTGTGAAGAGGGTGTCCGGTTCGAAGCCCGCGCTCTTCTGGACGACCGAGACGGGGCCGGAGCAGACGTCCGTGAGGTCTGCCTCGGCGGCCCTCTTCGCTTCCGCGATCGCCGTACCGTGGTCCTTCTGGATCGAGCCCGCGCGGGCCGCGTCCCTGGCCGCGCCGTCGAGTGCGCCGCGGCCGTCGACCAGCTGGCCGAAGGCCACGAGCACGAGGATGAAGAGGATCATCACGGGGGCCAGGATGACGACCTCGATGGTGGACAGGCCGCGGTCGTCGCCCTCCCCCCGCGACCGGACTTCCCTGGAGCGGGAGACGTCCATCTAGTTCTCCCCCTCCCGCACGAACCGCTCCACCGGGCCCATCGACTGCGCGTGCACCGTCAGGTCCAGGCCCGGGAAGACGGTGGGGATGCGGGCCGTGATCTCCACGCCGACCGTGTTCTGTTCCGGCTGGAGGGTCTTCACGTCGGGTGACAGGACCAGCTGCGGGCCGAGTTGGCGGATGTAGCTGTCGACCACGTCCCGGGCCTCGCCCCGCCACGCGCCGGGCTGGGCGTCGGCCGTCGCGCGGGCCTTGCGCGCGCCCGCCTGGGCCGCGGCCTGCGCCACGTGGTCGGCGAAGAAGTACAGCCCGAACTGCACCGTCGCGAAGATCATGAAGAACAGGACCGGCGTGAGCAGCACGAACTCGATCGCGGTCATGCCCGAGTCGTCGCCCCGGGTGGCCGCGGCCTCCCGCGCGGAGGCCACTTTGCGGCGCACCCGTCCGAGGACGCCGCGCACACCGGCCGGCACCCTCGTCGTCCCCGTCAGTCCCGTCACGTCGTCCCCGTCAGCGCCGTACGTCGGCCGGTCAGCAGGTCTTGCCCGCGTCCGCACCCTTGATGCAGTCGCCGACCTTGTTGGCGCCCTCGCTGAGCGCGGCGTTGATGATGGCGGCCACCACGCCGACGATCGCGACGACGACCGCGGAGATGATCACCCACTCCACGGCGGAGGCGCCGCGGTCCAGTTCGCCGGAGCGGGCGCGCTCCACGCGGGCCCGCAGGAAGGTGATCAGGAAGTCCACGGGCACGATGCCCGTGGTACCGGTGCGGAAGTTCCGTCCGTTCATGGCAAGTTCTGTCCTCTCGTGTCAGTTCTGGGAGCGAAGCGGCTCGGAGCCCGCGACAAGACGTCGCTCTCCCGGAGCCGAGAAGGCCGCGTCATACGTCGCGTCACACCTGAAACACCCGCATCGCCGCCGGATAGATCAGGAACACCAGGAACCCGGCGCACAGCAGGAGCTGGGCCACGAGCATCGACTGGGACTTCTCACCCGCGCTGCCCTCGATCTCGGACAGTTCGCGGTGGCGCATGGTCTCCGCGCGGGAGGCGAGGGACTCACGGACCTTGGCCCCGTCGTCCGCCACCAGGGCGAGCGAGGCGGAGAGGTCCTTGAGTTCCTCGACGCCCAGGTCCTCACCCAGCTGGCCCAGCGCCTGCCACTGGCTGATGCCCGTGATGCGCGCGTCGGCCAGGGCGCTGCGGATGCGGTGGGTCGCCCAGCCGTCCGACACCTCCGCCGCCGCCATCAGCGCCTCCGGCAGACCGCGGCCCCCGGCCAGGCTCATGGACACCAGGTCCAGGTAGGCGCCGATCACGCGCCGCAGGTCACGGCGTTTGTCGGCGGCGTCCCGGCGTACCTCCAGGTCGGGGAGGAAGAAGAAGACCGCCGCGCAGAGCAGGGCCAGCCAGACCGGGATGACCGGACTGCTGCCGAAGCCCAGCTGCCAGACGATGGCGAACAGGAACGGCCCGAAGAACAGCCCGCCCGCGGCCAGCAGCGCCTTCGTCGCCAGGAACTTCTCCCAGCTGCGGTCGAGCACCGCCAGGTCCGCGCGCAGCGAGCGCTGCTCCCAGCCCTGTTGCAGGTACAGCTCGGCGACACGGGCACCGATTTGGGCCCGCAGCGAGCCGAGGCGGCTGGTGTCCTTCGCGGCGCGGGCCGACTCGTACGCCGCCCCGCGCGCCCGCATCGCGTCGATCCGGGCGACCTGCTGGACCGGGCTGCGTCTGCTCGGCATCAGGGCGCGGACCAGAGCGTAGACGCCCAGGCCCATGACGGCACCGACCAGGACCGGCATGGTCAGGTTCATCGTCGCACCCCCTCGTCCCCAGACGCCGGCGACGGCTGGGACGGTTGCGGCAGGCGCTGTACGGGCTGTCCCGGCCGGCCGGAGGGGCCCGGCCGGCCCGGCGTGCGGGGGCGCACGAACTGGACGTCGGAGCCGTCCCGGACCAGGAAGCGTTCCGGCGTCTCGATGGTCGACAGCTTGCGCAGCCACCAGAAGCCCAGCGCGAACAGGCCGCACACGCAGGCCAGGACGAGCTGGCCGACGGGCGAACCGTAGGGCTCGACGAAGTCCCGGTTGAAGATGGACAGGCCGAGGACGAACAACACCGACACCGCCACGACGATCTGGACCGAGCGGCGGGTCGAGGCGCGCTGCGCCATCACGCGCTGGCGCATGTCGACCTCCTCGCGCGCCGACTTGGCGAGCGCGCCGAGGACCTGGCGCAGACCGGGGCCGCGCAGCCGAGCGTTGAGGATCAGCGCCGCGACGATGATGTCGGCGGACGCGTCGTCGATCTCGTCGGCGAGATGCTGGAGCGCGTCGGGCAGCGGGGTGCGCGAGCGCAGCCGGTCGACCAGGGAGTCCAGGTGCGGGCGCAGGACCGGGGCGGCGGCGCGGGCCGAGGCCGGGATGGCCTGCTCCAGGCCGACCGCGCCCGCGATGGTGTCCCGCAGCGACTCGGTCCAGGAGGCGAGGGCCTCGACCCGTTTCATGGCGGCGCGCTCCTCGGAGGCGCCGCCGAAGAGGCGGTCCCAGAAGAAGACGAGGACACCGGCCGCGATGCCCAGCACCGCCCAGCGGGTGAGGAGCAGGACGACGATGCCGACGAGGGCCGCCGCGGAGCCGCGCCGGCCCGCCCAGCGGATCAGCTCGTTGACGCGCTCGCTGGCCTGCCGCTTCTCGTGCTCGGGCTTGGCGGGCAGCCCGCGTACGGCGACGAGGAGCAGGGCGAGGCCGCCGCCGACGGCGACGCCGCAGCCGAGCGCGTACACGACCGTGGTGGAGAACAGGCCGCCCATGGACCCGATCGAGTCCAGTGCCGCGAGTGTGGTGGTCATCTCCATGCCCGTCTCACCCCCATGTTCCGTTGGGCCGGTAGCCGTAGGCGATGAGTTCCTCCAGGCAGGCGATGGGGGCGTGCGGTACGACCTGGCCGTCGGGCGTCTCGGCGAACACCTCGCTGGACAGCACGCGGCCGTCGACGCCGTTGACCTCGCGGACCGAGGTGACCACGCGCTGGAGACGGCCGCCGCTCTGGAACTCGTTGCGCCGCTGTACGAAGACGACGAAGTTGACGGCGCCGGCCACCAGCATCTGGCTGGCCTCGATCGGCAGTCGCTCCGTGGCCTGGAGGGCGTACGTCGAGATGCGGTTGAAGACCTCGTGCGAGCTGTTGGCGTGGATCGTGGAGAGCGAGCCGTCGTTGCCCTGCGACATCGCGTTGAGCATCGTCACGATCTCGTCGCCGAGCACCTCACCGACGATGACGCGGGAGGGGTTCATACGCAGGGAACGGCGGACCAGTTCCGCCATGCTGATGGAGCCCTGGCCCTCGGAGTTGGGCAGCCGCTCCTCGAACGCCACGACGTTGGGGTGGAGTTCGGGGAATGTGTCGAGCCCCAGCTCGAGCGCCCGCTCGACCGTGATCAGCCGCTCGTGCGGCGGGATCTCGTTGGCGAGGGCGCGCAGCAGCGTGGTCTTTCCTGCGTTGGTGGCCCCCGCGATCATGATGTTCTTGCGGGCCCGGACCGCGCAGGCCAGGAAGTGGCCCAGCTCGGGGGTGAGGGTGCCGTTGCCCACCAGGTCGGAGATGAAGACCTTGCCCATGCGGGCGCGACGGATGGACAGCGCCGGGCGCCGGGCGACGTCCATGACCGCCGACAGACGCGAACCGTCCGGCAGCCTGAGGTCCAGCTGCGGGTTGGCGGAGTCGAAGGGGCGGGACGACAGACCCGAGTAGGCGCCGAGGATCTGGATCAGCTCGATGAGTTCCTCGTCGGTCTCGGCGACCGGCTCGCCGCGCGCCTCGCGCCCGTCGGAGTAGCCGACGAAGACGTGGTCGCAGCCGTTGATGTCGATGTTCTCGACCTCGGGGTCGTCGAGGAGCGGCTGGAGCCGCCCGACGCCGAACAGCGCGGCGTGCACGGCGGCGGCGTACTGCTCCTCCGTCTCCGCGTCCAGCGGCGTACGCCCGGCGTTGATCTCGGCGCGGGCGTACTCCTCCAGTATCTGCGCGATGACGGCGCGCGCGTAGTGCCGTTCGTCCTCGGTGGACATCGGCGTGACGCCGCTGACCTGGTCCTGGCGGCGCTGCTCGGCGATGCGGTCGCCGGCGTCCTGCCGGAACCGCTTGACCAACGAGTGGTCGACAGCGGTCATCGGCCGGCCCCCGCGTGGCCGGACATGCCGGTAGCGGCGGGTCCGGGGCCGGTGGGCATCGACCAGGCGGCGCCGAACTGCTGGTACAGGTCCGAGCTGACCTTGCGGGCGGAGCGGATGAGCAGCGACTTCTCCAGCCGTCCGCGCCTGCGCCCGGCCAGCTGGTCGGCGCCGGCCGGGTCGTCGGCGATCGTGCCGACCACGCGGGCGCCGGTCTGGGCGTGCACCAGCATGTCGTTGACCTGGCCGGAGAGTCTGGCGGCGTTGTTCGTGTCGGCCACGAGGACGACGCCGATCAGCGGCGTGCCGAGGCTACCGGCACCGCGCGGTCCGCCGTGCAGCTTGTTGGACAGGGCGGCGGCGCGGTCCCGGACGCGGGCGATGGCCTCGGGCTCGGTGCGGGAGAGGAGGAGGACGAGGGCCGCGTGCGGGAACAGCTCCGCCGCCGGGGAGTCCCCGCTGACGCGGCCGCAGTCGGCGATGACGTCGGCGGGCGCGTTCGGGGAGTCGGCGAGGGCGGCGAAGGCCCGGCCGAGGGTGGGCCACAGGCCCGTGAGCCCGGCGGCCTGCTCGGAGACGCCGAGTCCGACGAGGACTTCCAGGCCACCGCTGAGCGGCTGTACGTGGTCCCAGAGCTGGTCGGGTACGAGGCCGCGGCGGGCGGTGGCGGCGATCGACAGCATGCCGGTGTTCGGGTTCAGCGGACCGCCGTGCGCGGCGGCGGAGCGGTACACCAGGTCGCCGCCCGCCGGGTCGGTCTCGGCGAGCAGGACACGGCGCGGCCAGACCGCCGCGAGCGCGACGGCCGCGGTGGTGACGCCGGGGGACCCCTTGTCGGCGGCGAGGGCGATGAGGGCCATGGCTTCTTCGGTCGCCTTCTAGTTGCCGGGGATGCGTACGAGGGCGACCTCACCGGCGGACGCCGCCGAGGCGACGACAGCCGCGTCCTCCTCGTCGACGAGGAGGGTGACGGTCTTGTTGCCGGTGCTGACGGTGGCGTCGCTGTCCCTCTTGACGTTTTCCACGATGGCCTTCGTGATGAGGGCATCGGTCGAGGCACTCGACGAGGAGTCCTTGTCGGAGGAGTCGGCACCGCTGGAGCCGCCGGAGCCGACTCGGTAGGCGGCGACCGTGTCCCCACCCTTGATGTCCGCGTAGAACTGGCCCTCCTTGAGGGCGAGACCGACGGATGCCTTGCCGGCGGGGGCCTTGGGCTCCTTGGCGAACATCTGGCCCACGGCGAGAGAGCCGTGGGGAATCATGGTCACGGTCTTGTACGTCCGAATCGTGTCGAACTGAGACCACTCGACGTAGTCGATACCCGTGCCGGCCGCGACGGTCACGCGTGCCGAGTTGTTCTTCGTGATGGAACCGCCCGCCGGAATGTCCTGCGTCACCTTGACGACGTCGATCCGGTCCCCGACCCGCAGCACGAGCATCGTCGCGCCGAGCGCGCCCAGCAGGATCAGCAGCACCGCCAGCGCGGCAAGCGCCGGTTTGCGCTCGCGAGGAGGGCTGGGAAGCCGGTCGCCGACCGACGGCTGAGCCGGAGCCGCGGCACGCCCTGCGCCCGCCCCCGTACGCTCCTGGATCTTCACGCAACCGCTCCCCGTTACACCCAAGAAAAATGTCTGCCACGCGCCGACTCGGACGCAGAGCGCCCAAGTAAGCGGATTCGTCCGCGAATTCGGACACTTCACCCGTGCTCGCCCGACCGGTGGCGACCAGGGACAAGCCCTGACGCACCCACCCGACCTGGGCGAATAACCAGCAGTAAGGCGAGTGTCAAGCCATCGCACCGTATCAGCCGCACATAGGCCCCTCAAGGCGTATCGCCCCCTGCCCCCACACCTCGCCCAGCGGTACTCAACTGCAACTTCACGTCAGTGCAGCCCCCTTGAGCACCGTCTCGCAAACGGCCGGTTCAACTGTGCGCCTGCGAATCAACGAGGACGAGAACCGGGCACCTTCCGCGTGCCCTTCGTCACGGTGCGGCCATGAGGCCCGCACGATTCACTCACGAGGGAGCGGGGGCGTAGGAGGGCCGGTCGGCGGGCGGGATGGCGGAACCCGCGACCCCGCCGATACCGTCTGTAGCCTCGACCGCACTTCTGTCTCACGGGGAGTCCACTGTGAAGCGCCGCTCTTTGCCCGTTGCTGCCGCGCTCGTCGCCTCAACCGCCCTGCTGCTGACGGCCTGCGGGGGCGGGGACGAGAAGTCCAGCGACAACGACAAGATCGCGGGGGCCGACCAGGGGACGGCGACGCCGAAGGGGTCGGCGACGCCCTCGGGGGCACCAACGGAAGACGAGCCGGACGGCGTGGACCTGTCCCTCCCCGAGGACATGAACCTGGTCTTCGACTGGGACAGGCCGAAGGACAAGAACGAGGCGGCGGCGATGGACGACGCCGCGAACTACCTCCGGGCCATCTACCGGGGCGTAGACAACCGCACACCCAAGGACGCCGCCTTGGCCGCCTACGCGACCGGTGACGGACTCCACTACGCCGAAACACAGATCAACGAATGGATCAAGGGCGGCTGGACCGGCACGGGCACACGTCGGCACTACGACGCCACCACACGATCCGCCCCGAACGGCAATTCCGTGGAGATCGCATTCTGTGCGGACACCGGCAAGTTCTACGGGAAAGAGGTCAAGACGGGGAAGGTACTGAAGTCCGAGCCCAGCCTCAAGGACTTCGACTATTACAAGATCATCATGATCAAGTACCCCACGGGTGAGCGCCTGTGGCAGGCATCCAAGGTCTTCGTCGAGACGGAGGCCAAGAGGTGCCAGTGAGCGGGCCGCGGCGTCGTTCTTTCAGCAGCGCCGCCGCCCTGGCCCTCGCGACCAGCGTGATCATCCTCGATACACCGAACGCCGCTGCGGAACCGGTGGATACCGGCAAGGGCGGCAGCACGGAGCAGACAGGCGGCGCCGACACATCCGGCATCCACGCCGCCGCACGCATCGAGTACTCCGGATCCGTGGCCCCGAACGGCAGCACTGGAAACGTGACGTCCGCCAACGTCGACTGGTCCCCGCCACCCTGCTGGTACGCCCCCTACCTCGGTGCGAAGGACTTCAAGAAGAAGATGTCCGCCGACATCGAGGGGGCCGCGAGCGCACCCGGTATGACGGGGACTCCCGCCGCGGCGATCGGCCAGACGAAGTCCCACTACGAGGACGAGTTCGGCTGGGAGGACACTCCCGGCTACAAGGACTACAACGTCGCCAAGGACGGCGAGGGTATGTTCTGGGCCGGCGTCGAGAATCCCAACGAGCCCGACTTCCTCAAGCGGAACTCCTGTACCGACCTCCCTTTCTGGGTCGACAACGGCGAGGCCCCGCCACCTCAGTACGAGGAGGCCATCACTCCGGAGATACTCGCCGCCTTGGCCTACCAGCACATGGAACTGCCCGGCACCGAGGTCACCCTCGCCCCCGCGCAGACCACGAAGGTGAACCTGCCGACCTGGGCCTGGCTCGACGAGGCCGACTTCCACGAGGTCCAGGCCACGGCGGCCGTCGCCGTCCCCGGCTTCGCCCTCACGGCCACGACAACCGCCAAGCCGGTGTCACTCAAGCTGGAGCCGGGCACGAAGGACGCCGAGACCTACCCGGCATCCGGCGAGTGCACGATCAACGCCGACGGTTCCATCGGGGAGCCCTACGCCAGGGGCAAGGCCGACCGGACCCCGCCCTGCGGCATCAGGTACCTCCGTTCCTCCGGAGACGGCGCCTTCGACCTCCAGGCCACCATCACCTGGGAGATCGCCTGGACGGGCACGGGCGGCGCGGGCGGCGACCTGCCCGACGGCACCTTCGAGGACGCACGGGCCGTCACCGTCCAGGAAATCCAGTCGATCAACCGCTGACCACCTTACGGAGCATGTGCACATGTCGTTCCTGAAGTTTTTCTCCGACGATGTCAAGGGGATGGCGAAAACCCTCGAGAACAGCGGGGGTCGCATGAAGGAGGCGTCGCAGGAAATGAAGCGGGCCGACTCCAGCCAGGTCGGCCACTCCGAACTTCAGTCGGCTTGCGATGACTTCGCCGACTCCTGGGACTACGGATTCGGACAGTTGTCCAAGCTGACGAAGGGTGTCTCCAAGTTCGCCAACAAGGCGTCCGACGAATTCCTCAAGATGGATCAGGCACTCTACGACGAGCTGAGGAAGTCCGCGGCGAAGGCCAAGAAATGACTGCTCATGCCTCGACCCGTGGCGGCCACTCCACGCCCGCGGCGGACAGACGAGTGAGGTGCTTACGCCTCCGCTGTAGCGTCACGCCGAGGCCGATAAGGTAGAAGGCGAAGAAGGCGACCCAGATTCCGGCCGCGATGAGAACGTTCTTCACCGTGTACCCGGGAAAGATGAGGAAGATCGCCATGACGATCGGCAGAATGAGGATGTTACTCAGGACACGCGGGTTGTACCGGCCACTCGCGTCAACGACCATCTGCGAGTAGAGAATTTCCACCTGGGGCCGGACTTCCGGGACCGGAGTGAGACCGAGACCCGGCCGCATACCCGGCAGCAGTTTCCTGACCGGGGCCTCCCGATGGGCCGCCTGGAGAGCGGCGGCCCGCTCACGAGCGTCACGCATGCGGACAAACAGAAAAAAGGGATTGTTCAGGGCCGCGTTACCCGGAGCGTGCCCGACGTAGCGGTATCCGAATCTCTCGGCGACAAACGCGAAGGCCGCGAATTTCTTCAGGCCGGGAAAGTGCGGTCTGACCGCGAACTCGCGCGCCTCTTCCGTGACAGCCTTCATCAGCTCGTTCAGAAGATGCCGTTCGTCCATGACCGCCTCCTCCTTCGGCTCGTACGGGGGCGACCTCATCGTGACATGCGCGCGCCGCTGGTAACTTACCGGCTCAGTCGACACAAGACCACGGGGAGAAGTCCGATGAGTTCCGAAAAATACCCGAATCTGGGTTTCGACCCAGCTCCGGGCGATCTTGAGGCTGTCCGGGATCTGGTGAAAGCGGTGGGCCGTGTCACCAGCGGCAGCGACACGGCTCAGACGGAGCTGGGCAAGATGGGAACCGCGGACGGCATTTGGGCGGGCAAGGCCGCCACGGCGTTCCAGGACACCTACGCGCCCGTCCCCCCGTACCTGAAGAAGGCACTGGGATCGATGGACACCGCTCACCGGGCCCTCGGCAGTTGGGTAACACAACTGGACGTGTTCCAGTCGAGGGCACGAAAGCTGGAGGAAGAGGCGGCGGAAGCGGTCCGGAAGGTCAACTCCGCCCAGAGCGCGGTGGAATCCATGCCCTCCTCCACCGCGGGTCTGTCGGACGAGGACGAGAAGAAGCACGAGAAGGAATCCAAGGAGAAGAAGGAATCCCTGGAGACCGCCACCGGCGAACTGTCCGCGATCCGCAGCCGGGCGCACTCGCTGCGGAGCGAGCACGGGCAGGCAGCGGCGGACGTCACGCGTCTGGTCAAAGGTGCCGCCGACGACGCACCTCCCGAGCCGGGGTGGTTCGAGGAAGCGCTGGACGCGGTGGGCGACCTGCTCGCGGACGCCTGGGACACCATCACGGACCCGAACTTCTGGAAGCTGATCGGCGACATACTGGCGGACATAGCCATGGTGGTCGGCGTTCTCGCGATCTTCTTCTCCGGCCTCGGTGTGGCCGCCTTCATCATCGCCGGGCTCGCGCTCGCCTTCCACCTGGCCGCCAAGGCCGGTGGGGCCGACGTGACGTGGGAGACCATCGCGTGGGACGCCGTCGGTGTGTTCGCCGGTGGTCTCAGCCTGGCCGGCTCCCGGCTCGCCCAGTCCGGTCGCGCCCTGGTCACCGCCGGCCGGGAACTGCGGTTGTCCTCAGGCTTCATGAAGGCACTCGGCAACGTCCGGTTCGGCAACATCCTCAACGGCCTGCGCGGACTGCCCAGCGGTGTCGCCAACTCCGCACGGGGACTGAGTATGGCGGGCAAGGGCTGGTCGTTCGTCGCCGCCGGTACCGCCGTCGACAAGGCGGCGACGTGGACCGGTGCGGCGCTGGCGGTCGGCTCCAACATGCACAACGGCACGTGGGACCAGGGCCGGTGGACGGACGGCGAGTCCAAGACCGGCGACATTCCCGTCGTCGGACCGTTCATGGACTACTTCGGCCCCAGCGACGACGGCGAGGTCGTGGCACCCGGGCCGGCGTCCCCCACCTTCGACGCTCAGACCGCCCTCAGCTCGTCGGGCGGCACCTTCACCAAGCACCTCGCTCCCTCGCAGATGGGTGTGGCCGCATGAGCGCGGTGTCCCACGGCCCGACCGGTGACATCGAGCGCAGCACGACCGCTCCCTTTCACTACGCCTTCCACCACGACGTCCCGGACGAGTTCGTCCGGCTTCCGGAACCGACGGCGTCCGACGGCTGGCGGCAGGCCATGGCAGAACTGTTGCCGGGAGCGGACGCGGAGGCACAGGACGCCGCCAGTGAGGGCCTTCGCCGCCAGCTGCCACTGCTGAGCGCCAGGGAGAACGTGCTCCTCACCGCCATGTGCGTCGGCACGGAGGAGGTGGACGGCGGTGAGCGCCTGTCCATGGGCCTGCTCGCCGTCACCGTCCGGCCGAGCGAGCACAGCCCCGCCCAACGCCTCTTCACCGCCGAGGGCATATACCAGGCGACCGTCAAAAAGTTCTTCTCCAACGTCGCCGAGGACCGTCTGGAAGAGATCAGTTTCCCGCTGGGGGAAGGCCTGCAAGGCCCGCAGGACATGGTGCTCGCCACACGGCTTCCGTGCGGTCCTGGCGTGATGTCGACGTCCCTGCGCACGCTCCGGCTGCCCGCCATCGAGGCGGGGATCGCCGTACCGCCTCTTCCGATGGCAGCCCTGCAGTTGATCGTCCCCGCGCCTCACAGCTACTGCGTGTACGTCACCATCTCCAGTCCGTCCGTCTTCCTGCTGGATTCCTACAGCGCGCGCCTGGCCCACATCGGCCGCACGCTCAGGTTCGGCGAGCCGTCCGGGGACTCCGAATGAGCACACAGCCATCCCGGTACCACTCTCCCGACACCGCGCGAGGCTCGCACCCGGGACGGTCGAGGTGTTGAAAGCGCAGCTCAAAGCGTTGTTGAGGGACAGCTCGCAGAGCCTGGAACGGCATGATGCCCGCAATCTCCAACGGTCGTGGCGCAGATTCGCGGCCTTCGCCTATGTCGCCGAGCAGTACGGCTACCGGTACGCCGGACTCTCCTCCGTGTCCCCCAAAGGGAGCCCCAACCCGTACTTCGTCTTCCGCCGTCTGCCCGACGCGGGGGAACGAGCGGCATGGGTCGCCCAGCATCATCCCACCGTGCTGCAAGGGGGTCGGCTCCCCGGTATGCGTCCCGGCCGAAACCGTCTTCGCCCTCTGGACGAGACACAACTCGAGGTCGATCTGCTGCACGCGCGCATCGCCGTCGACTACAGCCGCACCCACAGGCGACGAGGGTTGACCGCCCTCCTGATCATGCCGGTGGCCATGCTCGTCCCTTTGTCCCAGGCAGGCTTCAGTCCACAGGCACTCCTCGTGTGCGCGGCTGTCTGGCTGGCCTTCGCCGCACTCTGGACGACCGGCCTCTACTTCGCACGGCGACGGTGCGCGAAATACCACCGCGTGCTGCGGGACGCGGGCGTCGCCTGGCCGCCGGATCGTCCATTCTGAACGATCCGGACGTTCGAGGACGGCAGACCGGTCCTGATCCACGACGTCCACGCGGGTATAGGGCCCGGCTACAACGTCCATGCGTGCCCGTAGTGCGCCCCCAGGCCGCTCACGGACGGCAGACCGCCGCCGTCTGCGCAAGCACCGGACATTCGGCCACCTCAGCCCGCCGGGGCCGTGCAGCGGTGTCAACGCCCCCTGCACACAGCGGTCACGTGCCCGGCATAACGGGGACCTTCACCCGCTCGAATGCTTCATGTACCGGCTGTATAGCGTTGGTCACACGAGCGAAGCAGTAGTGACAGCAGTGACGGGGGATTCATGGGTGACCTGTACATCGACTTCGAGATGCTGGAGAAGACGCAGAAGGACATCCGTGACATTCACGAGGTGATGGCGGCGCCGTGCCGTGAGATGGAAGAGGTCGACGGCGCCGCGATGGGAGTCTTCGAGCTCGCGAAACGGATGGACGACTTCGGCGAAGAGTGGTCGTACGGCATCAAGCAGATGTCGAAGTTCTCGAAGTCCGCGGCGAAGGCGCTGGGGCAGATCAAGAAGACCTTCGAGGAGACGGACGAGGAGTTCGCGCGGGAGCTGGAAAAGGCCCGGTCCGGGAAGGGCGGGAAGCGGTGACGGACTACTCGCAGCCCGGCTGGCTGCGTCCGGACCCCGCCGCCGACGCCCGCTTCCCCGCGATCGGATTCTGTCCATGCCCCGGCGACCAGGCGGACGCCGCACACGTTGCGGAGATCGTGGTCAGGACGGGAAAGACGCTGCGCGACATCGCCCAGGTCCTCAACGGCACCGGCTGCGGGGGCTGGAAGGGCAAGGCCGCCGAAGCGTTCCGTGAGCAGTTCCACGACGACTTCCGGCCCAAGGTCAACGACGCACGCGACTCGTTCACCGATGCCGGGCGGGCCCTGGACGACTGGGCGCGGTACATGCGGGAGCGTCAGGCGTACGCGGAGAAGCTGGAGAGTGAGGCGCAGGACGCCAAGAACAAGGCAGCCGGGCTCCAGCGCGAGCTGGGCCGCATGCCGCCCGAGCCCGGCTTCGCCGAGCGGCTGCGCGACCGGACGCACGAGGAGAAGGCGAAGCGGGAGCGGCAGGAGGAGAAGCGCAGCGGCAAGGAGAAGTCGCTGCACGCGGCCAACGCCGACCTGGAGGAGATACGCGGCCGGGCCGAACGGCTGCGGGAACGTTACATCGAGGAAGGCGGAGCGATCGCCGACCGGCTCAAGCACGCGATGGACATCGCGCCCAACGAGCCGGGTATCTGGGACAAGATCGGCGAGGCCATTGCGGACTTCGCGAAGATGGCCGCCGAACTGGGTGAGGCGATCCTGGACGAACTCAAGGACTTCCTCGAGGAGTACGCCTGGGTCTTCGAGATCATCGGCAACATCGCCGGTTTCGCCAGCACCGTGCTCGGGTTGCTGGCGCTCGTCCCCGGACTGCAGTTCCTGGCCGCACCGGCACTCATCCTCGGCGCCGTCGCCCTCGGATCCCACTACCTGCAGAAAGTCGGGGAGTCGGGAAGCTTCGTCGACGCGCTGACGGACCCTACGGTGATAGCCGACGCCGCCGCGCTGGCCTTCGGCTTCGGTGCGTACAAGGTCGGCAGCCAACTGGGCAAAATGGCCAGAGCCTCGCCCTACGGCTTCTTCCGCGGGGTCCTCACACAGCCCGGCCACGTCCTGGAGGGGGCCGAGTTCGGATTGAAGGTCGCCCAGTTCGGCGCCAACTGGGGAGCCAACACCGCCGCTCTCGGGCCCGGCGGAGGCGCTCAGCTGATGTGGGACCTCGGGAAATACGTCGTCCCGGGTGACCAGACGAAGGGGTCGGACGAAGACGTATGGCCCGACGCCCTCGCACCTGCGCCGTACAGGGACAAGAAGTGACCTCGCATATGGCCGACCGGTGGTCTGGACGCAGGCGCCCGTCGACGGCACGTTTAGAAGGGCCTGACATGACTGCCTCCCCGCCCCTCGACATATCCGCGCTGCGGCACCCGCTCGGTTCCGTCCTGCTGTACGCGCCGACCGACTGGTTCGACCTGCTCGCCGACGGCGACGACGAGGAGGCCGCGGGGGCACGCTGTGCCGACGTGATCAACCGGAGCTACCCGCACAAGGCCGCCGGGCCGCGTCGCGCGTACACCGACGCGCTGATGGCTTGGCGGCGCGTCCTCCTTTCCCAAGGTGTGATCACCCACGGCGTCGTCGCGGTGCCGGAAGGCGAGTACGGCAGGGCCGTGTGGCAGATCAGCGCGGGTGTCGTCGAGGTGACCACGGTCAACCAGGACGTCGACCTCGGCGAGGTGCTCGCGCGGCACTTCGGACAGGAACTGCGGGGGCGGCAGGTGTACACCGAGTCCTTCTCCACCGAGATGGGCATCGGCATGGGGATCATCTCCCAGCCCGAACTGTTCTCCGCCGACAGGACGGAACTCTTCCCGGAGCCCGCGACGGCCGGGGCGACCCGCCCCCTGGCGAAACTGGGACTCGCCGTCTGCCTGGCCTGCCCTCCCGGGGGCGGACGCGGGCTCATGGTCGTGGGCACCTGCCTGGACGCCGAGCAGGTGCTGTCCATGGCGAGCATCGTGGCCCTCATCGCCGGAAAGTCGACCTTTCTCGAAGAACCGGAGCCAGTCGAGGACGGTGCGTCGTCGTGAACCCCGGGACTTTGCAGAACCTCCCCCCGGACCCGCGGACACTGATCTGGCACGACCGCGCCGCGCTCCTGACCGCACGGTCCGCGGCGACGGACGTTCTGTCCCGGCGCAGTATGGCGCTGCGGAACATGCTGTGGGCCTGGCTGGCCACGATGGTGATCGCGGGCGGCTGGCTCTTCGCGTGGCTGGGGCTCGGCCGGTATTTCGACCTGGACGATCCCGAAGGCGCGGACCTGCTCGTGACCGCCGTGCTCGTGGTCGTCCCGCTCCTGGCAGCGGGAGTGGCCACCGCGGGGTTCGGGCGCGTGGTGCGGCGGGGCCGCGTCGCGCATCGGTTGCTGGAGGGGTGGACGGCGCTCGACCGCCTGCCCCCGGCCCGCGCGCTGCCTCCCGGTGACGTCCCGCAGCCCCTCGCCTCGACGTGGGACCTGATGCGCGCGGGGCGGCCCTGGAAGAACACGGTTCCGCTGGACGGGCGCCGGTATCTGGTGTTCCTGTCCGGCAAGTCGCTCACGTGGATGACGGCGTCCGTCGCGCCGCTCCTGGCCGGAACCGTCCTGGTCCTCGTCGCCCTGCTGGGGGACCTCGGTCAGAAGGACGGCGGTGCGTACACCCAGGTGGCTGTGGCGGGCGCGGGCGCCACGATCGCCGCCGTCGGCCTCTGGGGCATGGGCAAGGGGCTGCGGCACTACACGTGGGCCCTGCGAGAAGCCCGGGCGAGAATCGCGGAGGAGAAGACCTGGCCCGTCGTCACCACCCGGTGATGGCGGGTCCCGCATGGCTCGACCACCTCGAACGGCGTCACTCAGCCCCGCGCTTCTACGCGGGCGTGGGCGTCCTGGCCACCCTAGACGGCGCCATGCTCTCCGGGCTCGTCGGCCGCTGGCTCGTCCTTCCCGGCCTGGCGGTGGCGATCGCACTGCTGTGGCTCGTCGTGGTCCACACCGGTCAGCGAATGGTCCTGGCGCTGATGTTCCTCGTCTCCGCCGCGGCCCTCTTCGTCCTCGGACTGTTCCTGATCCAGGACCGGGTCCTGCAACAGCGGGGCGCGTGGACCGACGCCGTCGTGACGTCCAGGGAGCAGACCAGAGTCAACTCGACCTGTGAACTGCGCGAAGGCGACGGCGCCGTCCTCACGGGTCCGGCCGGTGGCTGCCGTGGCGCGCGGCCCGGAGACCGGGTTCGGCTCTTCCACGATCCCGAAGGGGAAGTACCGCCCAGCCGGAGCGCGCCGCGTGTCGCCAGGTGGGTCTGGGCGGCGGCCGGCGTGAACGTCGCCTTCACCGCGTGTGTGCTCCGCGCTGCCGTCCTCGGCGTACGCAGGATCCGGTACGCCGGCGCGCAACGGCCCGGCGCACCGGGTGGTCGGCCCGTTCCGCCGCCACCGCAGGACCCTCCCGCCCGTCGGTGACCAGTCGGGACGGCTCCCGGCTGCGCCTCCGCACGGAGGCGCCTCGCAACCGCCTCCACACCTATCTGCTCCGCCAGCCCCTGCCCGACGACTGACTTTCCCCTCCGGCGCCGTTCCGTCCCGACGGGCGCCCGGCGCGCGGGCCTGCGCCGGTGCGCCGGGCGTCCGTGGCGCTACTTGCTCCGTGCCTGCTTCGCCAGTTCCTCGTCGATCTGCTCGAACTTGTCGGCGGCCGTGGTGAGGTAGTCGCCCATGCCGTCGAGGCCGTCGAGGGTGTCCTTGGCGCCGCGGGTGAACTCGTCGAAGTTGTCGTCGAAGGCCTTGGAGGAGGACTTCGTGACGTAGCCCGACTCGACCAGGTTCGCGATGTACTTGCGGAGGCCGTCGAGCTTCTCGTGAAGCTTTTCCTTCTCCTTCACGACATGCTTGGCCGCGTCCCGCATGTCCTGATAGGTGATGTCAAGGTCTTTGGCCATGAAGCCGCTTCCTCTCACAACGCCGCAGGGCCAACCCCCGTGGCTCCTTGTTTGCGGATCGAACCGGCGCACCGGTCAGACCGGTCGCATGTCACGACCGGTGTGATCGTCCGCTCTTGATGCAGCAGCTTACGGGGGAGGCCACTGGTGTCACATCCCTGCGTTGCCTTCGGGAACGTCCGGTCACCTCCCTGTTGCCGGACCGCGACTCCCAGCGGATATCGTCGCCTGGACTGTGAGCCGTGGTGTGGAAGCGGCCGCGGGGGCTCGCCTGGGGAGGACAAGCGTGCGACTGACCCTGACCGTCGTCGACCCGTACGGCGGGGGCGCCGCCGACGTCGTACTCGACGCCGATCCCGAGTCCACCGTGGGGGACGTCGCCGGAGAGCTGGCCAGGCAGGTCGGTGTCGCGGGCGCGCAGGTCATTCCCATCGGTGCCGGTGGGCATCAGCGCCCGGGGGGCACCGGGAGCGCGCCGCTCGTCTACGTCGACGGGTACGCCGTCGACCCGTCCGCCACGGTCATCGGGTCGCCGTTGCGCGAGGGTGCGGTCGTCAGTCTTCAGGACCCGTCCGGGTGTCTGCCCGGAGAGCCCACCGGGCTCGTGGAGTTGCGGGTCGTCGGCGGACCGGGCGCCGGGTTCGTGCACCGGCTCGGCGTCGGGAAGTACGACATCGGCAGCGGGGCCGCGGCGTATGTCCGTATCGAGGATCCCGAAGTCGACGCGCGTGCCCTCACCCTCTCCGTCGCCACCGACGGCACCTGCAGGGTCGCCGTGCACGGTGACAAGGAGGGTGTCACCCTCGACGGCAAGCCCGTGAAGGACCGGGAGGGCGACGACTGGCCCCTCGGGGCGCAGATCGGGGTCGGGAACTCGCTCGTGGAGCTGGCCCGGTACTCGCCTCCCGACGCGGCCCTGAAGTGGTCCGAGGACGGCGTCGGGCTGGACTACAACCGGCCGCCGCGGCTGCGTCCGCCCGAGCGGCAGACCAGCTTCCGGCTGCCGTCGCCGCCTCGCGAGTACGAGGCCAGGCCGCTGCCCTGGCTGATGGCGCTGACGCCGCTCGTCGGCGCGGTCGTCGCAGTGGCGGTCTTCGGGCGCTGGTACTACCTGATCATGGCGGGACTCAGTCCGATCCTGCTCTTCGCCAACTACTTCAACGACAAGAAGCACGGGCGCAAGTCCCACGCCAAGCAGGTCAAGGAGTACGAGGAGCAGAAGAAGCGGATCGAGAAGGACGCGCGGGACGCGCTGGTCGCCGAGCGCGACGACCGGCGGCACGCCATACCCGACCCGGCGGTCGTCCTGTCCGTGGGGACCGGACCGCGCACACGGCTCTGGGAACGGCGGCGGACTGACCCTGATCACCTGCTGCTGCGCGTCGGCACCGGGCGGCTGCCGTCCGAGGTCGTGCTCGACGACCCCGAGCAGGACGACCACCGGCGGCAGGTCACCTGGAGGATCGAGGACGCTCCCGTCGCGCTGTCGCTGCGCGGCCTGGGGGTCGTCGGCATCGCGGGGCCCGGGGACTCCGCACGGTCACTGGGGCGCTGGGCCGTGGCGCAGACCGCCGCGCTGCACAGTCCCATGGACGTGCAGTTCTACGTGCTGAGCGAGAACTCCGCGCGGCCCGAGTGGGACTGGGTGCGCTGGCTGCCGCACTCCCGGCCCTCCGGCGGTCAGGACGTCAACGTCCTCATCGGCACCGACGCCGAGACCGTCGGCGCCCGCATCGGTGAGCTGACGCAGATCCTCGACGCCCGCAAGAAGGCCGCCGAGCAGAAGGGCAACAGCGCGCAGGGGTCCAGCTTCAGCGATCCGGACATCGTGGTGGTGTGGGACGGGTCGCGGCGGCTGCGGTCGTTGCCGGGTGTCGTACGGCTGCTGCGCGAGGGACCGGCCGTGTCGGTGTTCGCCGTCTGCCTCGACTCCGAGGAGCGGTTCCTGCCCGGCGAGTGCCAGGCCTTCGTCGTCGCCGAGCCCATGGCCGAGGAGTCCGGGCAGCGGGACGAACCGCGCCGGCAGTCGGCACAGCAGGTCGCGGGCGGGTTCCCGTCCTTCCAGGCGTGGCACACCAACGCCCCGGCCCAGCCCGAACAGCGGGCCCGCGCCGAGAAGTTGCGGCTGCGGGTCGAGGAGGCCGGGATCGAGCGGATCACGGACGTGCGGCCCGACTTCGTCACGCCCGCCTGGTGTCTGCGGCTGGCCCGTTCCCTGTCCGCGCTGCGCGACATCAGCGGCGAGAGCGAGGACTCCGCGCTGCCCGGTTCGAGCCGGCTCCTCGACGTGCTCCAGCTGGAGCCGCCGACGGCCGACGCGATCGGCGCACGGTGGCGGATGGGCGGCCAGTCGACGACGGCCGTCATCGGCGAGTCGTACGACGGCCCCTTCGGCATCGACATGCGCAAGGACGGGCCGCACGGCCTCATCGCCGGTACGACCGGCTCGGGCAAGTCCGAGCTGCTGCAGACCATCGTGGCGGCGCTGGCCGTGGCGAACACGCCCGAGAACATGACCTTCGTCCTCGTCGACTACAAGGGCGGGTCCGCGTTCAAGGACTGTGTCAAGCTGCCGCACACCGTCGGCATGGTCACCGACCTCGACGCGCACCTCGTCGAGCGGGCCCTGGAGTCGCTGGGTGCCGAGCTGAAGCGGCGCGAGCACATCCTCGCAGCCGCCGACGCCAAGGACATCGAGGACTATCAGGATCTGGTCAAGAGGGACCCCTCGCATGCTCCGGTGCCCCGGTTGCTCATCGTCATCGACGAGTTCGCCTCCATGGTGCGGGACCTGCCCGACTTCGTGACCGGCCTGGTCAACATCGCCCAGCGCGGGCGGTCCCTCGGCATCCACCTGCTGCTCGCCACGCAGCGGCCCAGCGGTGTCGTCTCGCCCGAGATCCGCGCCAACACCAACCTGCGGATCGCGCTGCGCGTGACCGACGGCGGCGAGTCGTCCGACGTCATCGACTCGCCCGAGGCCGGGCACATCTCCAAGAACACCCCGGGCCGCGCCTACGTCCGCCTCGGTCACTCCTCCCTCGTCCCCTTCCAGTCGGGGCGGGTCGGAGGCCGTCGGCCCGGCGCCGCCGACCCCGCGGCGCTCGCGCCCTGGGTGGGACCGCTGGGCTGGGAGGACCTGGGCCGGGCGGCGCTGACCAAGCCCAGGACGGAATCCCGCGAGGACGACGAGATCACCGACCTCAAGGTGCTGGTCGACGCCGTGCGCGACGCCAACCGGTCGATGGGCATCCCCGCCCAGCACAGCCCCTGGCTGCCGGCGCTGGACGAGACGCTGCTGCTGGACGAGATCGAGGCCCCGGTCCTCGCCGGTGCCGGGCCGGGCAAGCTGCCGCCCGCCCCCTACGGCATCGAGGACCTGCCCGCCGACCAGGCCCGCCGCCCGGTCGTCGTCGACTTCGCGAGCTTCGGCCACCTGATGATCGGCGGCGCCCCGCGCAGCGGCCGCTCCCAGGTGCTGCGCACCATCGCGGGCTCGCTGGCCCGCACCCACTCCACCGCCGACGTCCACCTGTACGGCATCGACTGCGGCAACGGCGCCCTCAACGCCCTGACCCGGCTGCCGCACTGCGGCGCGGTCGTCGGCCGCAACCAGACCGAACGGGTCGTACGGCTCGTCAACCGGCTCAAGAGCGAGCTGTCGCGTCGTCAGGACCTGCTGGCCGACGCGGGGTTCGCGGACATCGGTGAGCAGCGGGCCGCGGTGGCGGAGGACGAGCGGCTGCCGCACATCGTCGTGCTCCTCGACCGCTGGGAGGGCTGGGTCCCCACCCTCGGCGAGGTGGACCACGGTTCGCTGACCGAAGAGCTGCAGACGATGATGCGCGAGGGCGCCAGCGTCGGCATCCACCTGGTCCTGACGGGTGACCGCACGCTGCTCGTGGGCCGTATCTCGACCCTCACCGAGGACAAGTACGGCCTGCGCCTGGCCGATCGCAGCGACTTCGCCTCCCTCGGTATTCCGGCCCGCAAGGTGTCCGAGGAGATACCGCCGGGCCGCGCCTTCCGCAACGAGGCCGGTACGGAGACGCAGTTCGCACTGCTCTCCGAGGACACCACCGGGCAGGGCCAGGCGGCCGCGATCACGGCGATCGGCGAGGCCGCCGCGGCCCGTGACGCCGAAGTCCCCCGCGGACGGCGTCCGTTCCGCGTCGACAGCCTGCCCAGCCGGATCTCCTTCCCCGAGGCCTGGGAGCTGCGCGACCCGGAGGCGTCCCGCTCCAGGCTGTGGGCGCTGATCGGCATCGGCGGCGACGAGATCGTCGGCTTCGGGCCCGACCTCGCCGACGGCGTACCGTCCTTCGTCATCGCGGGGCCGGCCAAGTCGGGCCGGTCCACGGTGCTGATGAACGTCGCACAGTCACTCCTCGCCCAGGGCACCCGCCTGGTCGTCGCGGCGCCCCGCCCGTCGCCGCTGCGTCGGCTGGACGGCACGGAGGGCGTGCTGAGGGTCTTCACCGGGGACGACATCGACGAGGACGAGTTCGAGGAGCTGATCGACGGGGCGAGCCCGGAGGAACCCGTCGCCGTTCTCGTCGACGACGGCGAGATCCTGGAGGACTGCGACGCCGAGAGCCAGCTGAAGAAAATCGTCTCCCGGGGCGCCGAACGCGGCCTCGCCCTCGTCATCGCCGGTGACGAGGAGGACGTGTGCAGCGGCTTCTCCGGCTGGCAGGTCGACGCCAAGAAGGCCCGCCGCGGCATCCTGCTCTCTCCGCAGGAGTCCTCCAGCGGCGACCTCATCGGCCTGCGCGTCTCGCGCCAGATGGTCGGCGGCCAGGTCACGCCGGGCAAGGGCATGCTGCACCTCGGCGACGGGGAGCTGCGCACCGTCGTGGTCCCGGGCTGAGCCGACGGGTGGCGGACCGGCACGACCGCCGGGCGGTGGCTCGGCACGACCGACAGGGAGCGGCTCGGCACGGCGGATGGGCGGCGTACCGGCGAGCCCCGGCCGCCATGGCCGCCGCACTGGTCGTGCTGCTCGTGCGCGCCGGCATGCGCCACAGCACGCACGGCGAGTCCGCGTCCGCCGAATCCGCTACTGCTTGATGTTCGACAGCCGTGCCTCCGGCCGACCCGACTCCTCGCTCTCCGAGGCGTAGTCGAGGTCGTCGCCGACGGGAGTGAAGGTGACGGTGGTGGGTGCGGGGTTGCAGCCGTCGTGGTTGCCCTCGGCGCCGACGGACCCGGCGACGATCTGCTTCTCCGTCACCTTCCTGAGCATGATCACGTCGACGCAGACGCCGCCCAGCGGGTCGGTCTGGCGGAGACGGCCCGGTTCCTCCCCGGCGTCCACCTGCTCGATGGTGATGCGGAAGGTGCCCAGCGGAAGCTTGCCGTCCAAGGCGGTGACCTGTCCTTCCCAGGTGCCGACGTAGCGCTCGGGCAGGCTGCCGGAGGCGGAGGCGGAGGCGGACGGCGTGTGGGAGGTGGCGGCGTCGCTGCCGCCGGGAGTGTTCGCGCCCCTGCCCTCGCCGCCGCCCGGCCGCAGGTCCAGGACGAACACCGACCCGACCGTCACCGCCGCCAGGGCCCCCGCGACCGCCAGTGCCACGGTGCAGCTGAGCCGCCGGCCGCGTCCCCCGGCGCCCTGCGTCGAGGTCGCCGCGACGGAGAGCGCGAGCCTGCCGGGCGAGGGTGCGGCGCCCGGCCCGCCACCCGGCCCGGCGTCCCTCGGGCCGGGGACGGAGGCAGGGGCAGAGGCAGAGGCAGAGGCAGAGGCAGAGGCAGAGGCAGAGGCAGACCAGGGTGAGGGCGAGGACGGGGACGAGGACGGGGACGAGGGCGAGGGTGAGGACGAGGCGGATGACGGCATCACCGGTGGAGGCCCGAAGGAACCGGCCATCGGCGTCGCCCCGCACTCCCCTCCCGCCGCGGCGTCCGTTCCCGCCGCGACCGACGGCCGACTGAACCCCACCGGACCCGACCCCGACCGCGGACCCGACCCCGACCGCGGACCCGGCTCCGGCCCCGCGCCCTCTCCCGACCGCCCCGCCTCCGCCGCCCCGGCGCTGCGGCTCAGGTAGACCCGGCCCATGCCGCCCGAGCCCAGTCTGCCGAGCAGCCGGTAGGGCCCCACGACGGTGGGCTCGTCGACTTCGAGCGGCCGCATGGCGTCCACCCCTCCCCCGTGAGCCGATACCTGCCGGCAGGTATGTCGGCCGACCGCGCGCGGTCCCGGCGCGGACCGGGGCCCCGCGGCTCAGGGCTGGAGCAGCTCCACCTTCACGTCCGCCGGGAAGCCCGTGGTGGGGCCGACCCGGCGGGCGAACTCGCCGACCGCCTCAAGCTGCGGGGCGCCGAAGCGGAAGTCGAGGGTGGTGAAGTACCTGGCGAGGGTCTTCTCGTCGAAGGCCTCCCAGCGGGCCGCCTGCTCGGCGACCTTCTCCACCTCCTCAAGGGAGAGGTTGCGGGAGGCGAGGAAGGCCTCGTGCACCTTGCGGGTGATGAGCGGCTCGCGCTTCGCGTAGTCGCGCCTGGCCGCCCAGACCGCGAAGACGAACGGCAGGCCCGTCCACTCCTTCCACAGCGCGCCCAGGTCGTGCACCTCAAGGCCGAAGCGCGGACCGTCGATCATGTTGGCGCGCAGGGCGGCGTCGCCGATGAGGACGGCGGCGTCGGCCTCCTGCATCATCAGGCTCAGGTCCGGCGGGCAGGTGTAGTAGTCCGGCTGGACGCCGAAGCGCTCGGCGAGCAGCAGCTGGGCGAGCCGGACGGAGGTGCGCGAGGTGGAGCCGAGGGCGACGCGGGCGCCGTCCAGCCGCTCCAGCGGCACCTGCGAGACGATCACGCACGACATCACCGGGCCGTCGCAGCCGACGGCGATGTCGGGGAAGGCGACCAGGTCCTCGGCGTTCCTCAGGAATTCGACGAGGGTGACGGGACCGATGTCGAGATCGCCGCGCACCAGCTGCTCGCTGAGCTTCTCCGGGGTGTCCTTCGTCAGCTCGAAGTCGAGGAGCGTGCCTGTTCTCGCGAGCCCCCAGTACAGGGGCAGGCAGTTCAGGAACTGGATGTGGCCGACGCGCGGCCGGGTGCGAGAATTGTCCACATCGTGAGGCTAGCCCTCCCCCGGCGGCCGCCCGTTGCCGACCCCCGGCGTCGGCCGAACGGCGCAGGTGTTCAAACGTCCGGGTGAAGTGATCTTGACCTCTGTTGCGCTCGGGGGCCTGCGTGCTAGGCTCACAGCAAGTTGCAGTTTGGTTTCCCTTGCAGTACAGAGCCTGCGGAGCATGTGACCGCGGGCTCTCGTCGTTCTCAGACGTATGCAGTTGTGCAGCATTCAAGTCTTCACACTTGCTGGTTCTGGAGCAGGGCAACCCTTTGGGCCCAAGGAGGGCTTATGGCTACCGGAACCGTGAAGTGGTTCAACGCCGAAAAGGGCTTTGGTTTCATCGCCCAGGAAGGCGGCGGCCCGGACGTCTTCGTCCACTACTCCGCGATCAACGCTCAGGGATTCCGTTCCCTCGAGGAGAACCAGCAGGTGTCCTTCGACGTCACGCAGGGTCCGAAGGGCCCGCAGGCGGAGAATGTCACTCCTGTCTGATTGACAGCAGTACCCAAGGAGCCCCGCGCCGGTTTCGGCGACGGGGCTCCTGCCCTTTTCGTCCGGGTTTCCCGAATGCTCGGCGCGTTTCCCCTCCGGTCCGGCTGTCAGTGCCCGCCACTAGGGTCCCGCCATGACCGACGAGACCCGCACCACCGACCGCGCGACCGACCGCACCGCCGACCGCGCGACCGGCCACACGACCGGCGGTGCGGTCGACAGCACCGCCGACCGCCCCGCCGACCGCACGGTCGGCCACCCCGACGCCCGTCCCGGTCCCGCGTTCGTGGCCACCACCCGGGCCTTCTACGACGCCATCGCCGAGGACTACTCCGACCGCTTCCGCACGGTGCTCGACGACGCCCCGCTCGACCGGGCGCTGATGGCCGCCTTCGCCGAGCTGGTGGGACCGGAGGGGCGGGTGGCCGACCTCGGCTGCGGGCCCGGCCGGGTCACCGCGCACCTCGCCTCGCTGGGCCTGCGGGTCTTCGGCCTCGACCTGTCCGCCTCGATGCTCGCGGTCGCGCGCCGCGAGAACCCGCAACTGCGGTTCGAGCAGGGCTCCATGCTGGAGCTGGACCTGCCCGACGGCGCGCTCGCCGGGGCCGTCTCCTGGTACTCGTCGATCCACACGCCCTGGGAGCGGCTGCCGGACCTCTTCGGGGAGGTGTGGCGGGTGCTGGCCCCGGGTGGGCATCTGCTCCTCGGCTTCCAGGTCGGCGACGAGCCTCGCCGCCACGATCGCCCGTGGGGCCATCCGGTCGCGCTCGACTTCGAACGGCGGCGGCCTGAGCCGATGGCGGAGCTGCTGGAACGGGCCGGGTTCACGGTGCTGTCCCGGACGGTGCGGATCACCGAGGAGACCACCGTCGCCCAGGTCCCGCAGGCGTTCCTCATCGCCCGCCGCTGAGCACCCGCCCGCTACGTCTCGTACAGCCCCTCCACCGCCCCCGCGAAGTCCCGCGTGATCACCTCGCGCCGCAGCTTCATCGAGGGGGTCAGATGGCCCTCCCACTCGGTGAAGTCCCTGGGCAGGACGGCGAAGCGACGGATGGACTCGGGGCGGGAGACCAGCTTGTTGGCCTCGTCGACCGCGCGCTGGAGCACCGCGAGGACCTCCTCGTCGTCGGTCAGCAGCTCCGGCGGCACCGGGTGCTTGCCGTTCATCCGGCGCCAGTGGGTGACGCCGTCGGGGTCGAGGGTGAACAGGGCGGAGACGTAGGGGCGGCGGTCGCCGAGGACGATGCACTGGGAGATGAGGGGGTGGGAGCGCAGCCAGTTCTCCAGCGGGGCCGGGGCGACGCTCTTGCCGCCCGCGGTGATCAGCAGCTCCTTCTTGCGGCCGGTGATCGTCAGATAGCCCTCGTCGTCCAGGCTGCCGATGTCGCCGGTGGCGAACCAGCCGTCGGGGGCCGCCTGGACGACGCCGCCCGCCTGGGGGTCCCAGTAACCGTGCAGGACCTGGTCGCCGGCGACGAGGATCTCACCGTCGGCGGCGATCCGGACGCGGGTGCCGGGCAGCGGCCAGCCGACGGTGCCCAGGCGCGGCCTGAGCGGGGGTGTGACGGTGGCCGCGGCCGTGGTCTCGGTGAGGCCGTAGCCCTCGAAGATCTCGATGCCGGCGCCGGCGTAGAAGGCGGCCAGGCGGCGGCCCAGCGGCGAGCCGCCGCAGATGGCGTACCTGACCCGGCCGCCCATGGCGCTGCG
Source organism: Streptomyces sp. NPDC048392 (assembly GCF_043200575.1). NCBI lineage: Bacteria > Bacillati > Actinomycetota > Actinomycetes > Kitasatosporales > Streptomycetaceae > Streptomyces > Streptomyces sp. NPDC048392. The sequence goes on along the minus strand of NZ_JBICYB010000002.1, from coordinate 90,720 downwards.
GATCTTGCGGTAGACGAGGGGGTCGTAGAAGGAGCGGGCGGTCCTCAGACCGCGGCCGGGGCCGGCGCCCGTGCCGGTCTGGCGGGCCTCCCTGGCCTCTCCGTAGCGCACCGCCACCGAGACCGCGCGGTCGAAGACCGGGGCCCGGCCGCCGGACTCGGCCTTGGCGCGGGCGCTGTTGAAGACCTTCTCCAGCATGTACGGGATGGTCAGGAGGCAGGTCGGGCGGAAGGCGGCCAGGTCGGGCAGCAGGTCTTGCGGCTTCAGGCTCGGGGCGTGGCCCAGGCGGACCCGGGCGCGGACGCAGGCCACGGCGACCATGCGGCCGAAGACGTGGGACATCGGGAGGAAGAGCAGGATCGAGGGCTCCTCGCCGGTCTCCGCCTTGAAGACGGGGTAGAGCAGCTCGATCGCGTTGTCGACCTCGGCGAAGAAGTTGCCGTGGGTCAGCACGCAGCCCTTGGGGCGGCCGGTCGTTCCCGAGGTGTAGATCAGGGTGGCGAGGGTGCCAGGGCCGAGCATGCCGCGGCGCACCTCCACCTCCGCGTCGGGCAGCCGCGCGCCCAGCTCGGCCAGCCGCTCCACGTGCCCCTTCTCCATGACCCACACATGCTTGAGGTCGGGGACGCGGTCCAGCTCGGGGCCGAGGGCCGCGGCCTGCGCGGTGGTCTCGGTGACCAGGGTGACCGCGCCGGAGTCCTGGAGGATCCAGCGGGTCTGGAAGAGGGAGGAGGTGGGGTAGACCGGGACGGTGACCAGTCCGGCCGCCCACGCGGCGAAGTCGAGCAGCGTCCACTCGTACGTCGTCCGCGCCATGATCGCGATGCGGTCGCCCGGCATCAGACCCTCCGCGATCATGCCCTTGGCGACCGCCAGCACCTGCTCGGCGAACTCGCCCGCCGTCACCTCGGACCAGTCCCCGTCCGGGGAGCGGCGGCTGAGGACCACCTGCCCCGGGACCGCCGCCGCGTTGTCGAAGGGCAGGTCGGCGAGGGAGCCGCGGCGCACCGGCGGCGCGAACGGCGGTACGTACGCCTCCCGTACGGCCCCGTCCAGCCGCCGCGTCTCGGGTGCCACCAGAGTGGGGCCCGGCGAGTCGGCGTAGGCGGCGGAAGCGGCGAAGGAGGGAAGCGGGGTGGACACGGGCGGCTCCTGGGACGTGCGGCAAAGACACTGCTTCTGCTGTCGCTGCTCTGCTGCATGACGTACGTGCCTCGCACGCCGAGGCGTTCACCACCGGGTCCCGCGGACATGGGTTACCGGCGGTCAGTCCCGGGATCGTACGGGGCTCGCGTGGGGAGTTGGTGCGTGTTCGGGGATGGTCCCGCGCCGGGCGTGTGCAGTCCTGGGGGATACCTGAGGGTAGGTCACGTTCGTTCCAGAATGGCCGTGACGCCCTGACCGCCCGCCGCGCAGACGGAGATCAGTCCGCGCCCCGGCCCCTCCCGCTCGGCGAGCAGGGTGGCCAGCGTGGCCACGATCCGGGCGCCGGTCGCGGCGAAGGGGTGGCCGGTGGCGAGGGAGGAGCCGGCCACGTTCAGGCGGGCCCGGTCCACCGGGGCCAGGCCCCGCTTCTCCCAGGCCGCCAGCGTGGCCAGCACCTGGGACGCGAACGCCTCGTGGATCTCGACGAGGTCGAAGTCCCCGATGCCGAGCCCGGCCCGCTCCAGCATGCGCGGAACCGCGTGCGCCGGGGCCATCAGCAGCCCGTCCTCGCCGCCCGCGACGTCACCGCCGGCGAAGTCCACGGCCGCCGTCTCGTACGCCGTCAGGTAGGCGAGCGGCTCCAGTCCCCTGGCCCCGGCCCACTCCTCGCTCGCGAGCAGCACCGTCGCCGCGCCGTCCGTCAGGGGCGTGGAGTTGCCCGCCGTCATGGTGGGGTCCGGGGCGTCGAGCCCGAACACCGGCTTCAGCGCGGCCAGTTTCTCCACCGTGGAGCCGGGGCGGAGGTTCTGGTCGCGGGCCAGGCCACGGAAGGGGACCACCAGGTCCTTGAAGAGGCCGCGTTCGTACGCCGCCGCCAGCCGCTGGTGGCTCGTGGCGGCCAGCGCGTCCTGCTCGGCGCGGCCGATGCCCCAGGCGCGGGCGGTGACCGCGGCGTGCTCGCCCATCGACAGGCCGGTGCGCGGCTCGGCGTTGCGCGGAATGTCGGGGACCAGGTGCCCCGGGCGGATCCTGGCCAGGGCCTTCAGTCTGCCGCCGGTGGACTTCGCCCGGCGGGCCTCCAACAGGATGCGGCGCAGGCGGTCGTTGACGCCGAGCGGCGCGTCGCTCGCCGTGTCGGCGCCGCCCGCGACCGCCGACTCGGTCTGGCCGAGGGCGATCTTGTTGGCGGCGGCGATCACGGCCTGCAGGCCGGTCCCGCAGGCCTGCTGGACGTCGTACGCGGGTGTGCGCGGGTCGAGTGCCGAGCCGAGGACGGTCTCGCGGGCCAGGTTGAAGTCGCGGCTGTGCTTGAGGACCGCGCCGGCCACGAACTCGCCGACCGCGCCGGGCTCCCGGAGACCGTGCCGCTCGACCAGTGCGTCGAGGGCCGCGGTGAGCATCTCCTGGTTGGAGGCGGTGGCGTACGGCCCGTCGGAGCGGGCGAACGGGACGCGCGTGCCGCCGAGGACCGCGACGCGGCGCGTGGGCTGCGGTGCCAGAGGACTCATCTCGACCTGCTCCTCACCCGTGACATAGGCTTACCTCCGGTAACCTTACTTCAGAGTAAGCACTTGTGGCACAACAGCTCGGGGACACGACAGCTCGTGGACACAAACCGCTCGCGGGCAGGACAGCTCGTGGACACAAACCGCTCGCGGGCAGGACAGCTCGTGGACACGACAGCTCGCGGGCACGGCAGACGACCCGCAGACACGTCAGCGCCATTGGGGAGACAGGACATGGCCGACCGCTATCTCAGCTTCACCGGCACCGCACCCGGCCGTTTCCTCACCCGCCGGCTGGGGCTGCCGCAGCCCGCGGAACTCCGGCGCGACGCACTCGACGGCGGCCTGCTGCACCTCACGGCCGGCAAGACGGACCTCGGCCTCGACCCCGTTCTGGCCCGCGCGGGCCTGGCCCCGGACGAGGACGGCCGCCCCGCCGCCGTCGTCCTCGACGCCACCGGGGTACGGGACATCGACTCGCTCGCCGAGGTGCACGCCGCGCTGCACCCCGTCGTACGGTCCGTCACCGCGAGCGGCCGCGTGGTGGTGCTCGGCGCCCCGCTCGACCCGGACGACCACCACCAGGCCGCCGTCCAGCAGGCGTTGGAGGGGTTCACCCGCTCGCTGGGCAAGGAGATCGGACGGGGCAGGACGGTCAACCTCGTACGGCTCACCGACGCGACCGCCGCCGAGTCCACCCTGCGCTTCCTCCTCTCCCCCGCCTCCGCCTACGTCAGCGGCCAGGTGATCGAGGTCGGGGCGCCGGACGGGGGCCGCGTCCCCGACGACTGGACGCTGCCGCTCGCCGGGCGCACCGCCCTGGTCACCGGGGCCGCGCGGGGCATCGGCGCGGCGGTCGCCGAGACGCTGGCCGGGCAGGGGGCCCAGGTCGTCGTCCTCGACGTGCCGCAGGCCGAGGACGAGGCGCGCCGGGCCGCCGAACGCCTCGGCGGCACCGCCCTCGCGCTCGACGTCACGGCCGCGGACGCGGGCGAGCGCATCGCCGCCGCCCTGCCCGGCGGACTCGACGTACTGATCCACAACGCCGGCGTCACCCGCGACCGGCGTCTGGTCAACATGCCCGCCGAGCGCTGGAGTTCCGTCCTCGACGTCAATCTCGCGAGCGTCCTGCGGACCACGGACGCGCTGCTCGCGGCGGGGGCGGTCAACCGGGGCGGCAGGATCGTGGCGACTGCCTCGATCGCCGGGCTCGCGGGCAACGCGGGCCAGACCAACTACGGCGCGAGCAAGGCGGGGATCGTCGGCCTGGTCCGCTCCCTCGCGCCGCGCGCGCTCGCCGGGCACGGGGTGACGGTGAACGCGGTGGCGCCCGGGTTCATCGAGACGAGGATGACGGCGGCGGTCCCGCTCTTCCTCCGCGAGGCAGGCCGGCGCATGAACTCCCTCGCGCAGGGCGGCCTGCCCGCCGACGTCGCCGAGACCACCGCCTGGCTCGCGCACCCGGCCTCCGGCGCGGTCAACGGCCAGGTCGTACGGGTCTGCGGCCAGAGCCTGCTGGGGGCCTGATGACCACCGCGACCCCCTCCACCCCGCCCACCCCGCCCTCCCCCGCGACCACCACGCTGTCCGGCGTCCCCGCCCTCGCGCCGCTCCTCGCCCGCGGCGCCCTGCTGTCGCCCCTGAAGCGCCCCCGCCCCGACGCGGACTTCCCCCGCACCCGGCTGGTACTGGCCGGCCTGCGCGTGGACCTCGCGCGGCTGGCGGCGTACGAGCGGGCGTGCGGGTTCCCGACCGGCGCGGACGCGCTGCCGCTGACGTATCCGCACGTGCTGGGATTCCCGATGGCCATGCGCCTGATGAGCGGCCGGGGCTTCCCGCTGCCCCTGCTCGGGCTCGTCCACACGTCGATCGGCGTCACCCGGCGGGCCGTCATGCCCACGACCGCCGCCTACGAACTCACCGTGTACGTCCGGGGGCTGGCCCCGCACCGGCGCGGCACCGAGGCGTCGGTGGTGACCGAGGCGCGGACCGGCGGAAGCCTCGTGTGGGAGTCCCGCAGCACGTACCTGGCCCGGCACCGCGCCACCGCCCGGCCTGCCGACGGCGCCCCCTCCGAAGACCCCGGGCCCCTCCCCGCCACCGCCGAGTGGCGCCTCGCCGGTGACGTCGGACGCCGCTACGCCGCGACCTCCGGGGACCGCAACCCGATCCACCTGCACCCGCTCACCGCCCGCCTCTTCGGCTTCCCGCGGGCCGTCGCGCACGGCATGTGGACCGTGGCGCGGTGTCTCGCCGAGCACGGGACGCCGGACGCGGCCGTGCTGCGGGCGGATTTCCGGGCCCCGGTACTGCTGCCCGGGACGGTGACGTACGGGGCGGCGGGCGGGCGGTTCGAGCTGCGCGGCGGTGCGCGGCGGCGGCTGCACCTGTCCGGCGAGGTCGGGCCCTACCCCGCGCCCTGAGCCACCTGCGCGGGCCCGGCGGCCGGGTCGGCGTCCTCCGGCGGTGACCACGGCCGCCCCGTCATCAGGTCGCCGAGGCCGGCCCAGGCGAAGTTCATCAGCGTCGCCGCCGCCTGCTTCGCGGTGACGCCCTCGGTGGCGCCCGCCCAGTCGGCGAGCGACTCGGCGGCGCCGACCAGCGCCTCGGCCAGCCCGGCGACCTCGCCCTCGGGCAGATGCGGGTCCCGGTGCGCGTCCCGCGCCGCGGCGGCGATCAGCTGCGTCACGAACGCCACGATCTCCTCGCGCATCGCCGCCACCTCGGCCGCGAACCGCTCGCCGTGCGTACGGGCGTGCACGTGCAGCACCCGCCAGGCGTCCGGATGCCGCGCGGTGTGACTGAAGAACGCCCGCAGCCCCGACCAGAGTTGCCCGTCGGCGGACAGCCCCGGACGCACGCCGGCCCGCACCGCCTCGGTGAGGGCGCGGGCCTCGCGCCGGACGCAGGCGCTGAAGAGATCGTCCTTCGAGTTGAGGTACAGGTACACCAGCGGCTTGGACACGCCCGCCAGTTCGGCGATCTCGTCCATCGACGCCGCCATGTACCCGCGCTGCCCGAAGATGCGCACGGCGGCGTCCAGCATCTGCTGCTCACGGACCGCACGCGGCATCCGCTTGGTCTTCCCGGCACCCATGCGAATCAGCGTACGGTCCGTGGCCCGTGATCAGGACGTCAGCGCAGCGCCGGACGTCCTGGAGACGGCGCCCAGGCGGCGCCCAGGCGGCGCTCAGGCGGCGACCGGGACCGGCTGGGACGCCTGGTCGTCGCGCTCCGGCTCGTCGATCGGCGAGGCGTGTGCCTCGTCGTACGCCTTGCGGTCGAGCAGTCCCTCGCGGGCGGAGACGATCACCGGGACGAGAGCCTGGCCTGCGACATTCGTCGCGGTCCGCATCATGTCCAGGATCGGGTCGATCGCGAGGAGGAGGCCGACGCCCTCCATCGGCAGGCCCAGGGTGGACAGGGTCAGGGTGAGCATGACCGTGGCGCCGGTGAGGCCGGCCGTGGCGGCGGAGCCGACCACCGAGACGAAGGCGATCAGCAGGTAGTCGCCGATGCCGAGCTGGATGTCGAAGATCTGCGCGACGAAGATCGCGGCGATCGCCGGGTAGATCGCGGCGCAGCCGTCCATCTTGGTCGTCGCGCCGAACGGCACGGCGAAGGACGCGTACTCCTTCGGGACGCCGAGGCGCTCGGTGACCTTCTGGGTCAGCGGCATGGTGCCGACGGAGGAGCGGGAGACGAAGGCCAGCTGGATGGCGGGCCAGGCGCCCTTGAAGAACTGCAGCGGGCCGGCCTTGGCGACGGTGGCGAGCAGCGTCGGATAGACCACGAACATCACCAGGGCGCAGCCGACGTAGATGTCGGCGGTGAAGGTGGCGTACTTGCCGATGAGGTCCCAGCCGTAGGTGGCGATGGCCTTGCCGATGAGGCCGACGGTGCCGAGCGGGGCCAGGCGGATGACCCACCACAGGGCCTTCTGGAGGAGTTCGAGGACGGACTCGCTCAGGTTCAGGATCGGCTGGGCCCGCTCGCCGAGCTTGAGGGCGGCGATACCGGCGACGGCGGCCATGAAGACGATCTGGAGGACGTTCAGCTCGGTGAACGGCGTGATGACGTCGGTCGGCACGATGCCGGTCAGGAAGTCGATCCAGGAACCGGTGTGCTCGGGCTTGGCGCCGTCGGCCGGGGTCAGGCCGGTGCCGGCACCGGGGTTGGTGAGCAGGCCGATGGCGAGGCCGATGGCCACCGCGATCAGCGACGTGATCATGAACCAGAGGAGGGTGCGGGTCGCCAGGCGGGCCGCGTTGTTGACCTTCCTCAGGTTGGTGATCGAGACGAGGATCGCGAAGAAGACGAGCGGCGCGACGGCCAGCTTCAGCAGGCCGATGAAGGTGTCACCGACCTTCTCCAGGGTGGTGACCAGCCAGGATACGTCCTGACTGCGGGCCAGCCAGCCCAGCAGGACACCGAGGACGAGGCCGGCGAGTATCTGGGCCCAGAAGGGCGCCTTGAGGTACTTCCTGACGGAAGACGCTGAGGACTCTGAGGACACGGACATGCTCCGTAGGGGGACGGGACGCGGGAAGGGACGCGCTGAGCTGACGTGGGAACGACCGGGTGAGGGGGGGGGACGTCAGGGGCGACAGTTCGCGGAGGCGCACCGGCAGAGGTCCACGTGCAGGCGCGCCACGAGCGCGAGGCGCTGTGGTGGGGTGGGCGCGGCTGCTTGCTTCATGCACACGACTTTAACACCCATGCTTTGAGGCTCTCAAAGCCATACTTTGAGAGGCGGGAGCGCGCTACCGCCCACATAACGCAAAGCGCCCCGGTTTCCGGTGATTTCGGAAGCCGGGGCGTGCGGGTATGTGACGGACGCGACGAGGTCGGTCCTGACGAGGTCTGACGTGACGAGGTCCGGCCTGACGAGGTCCGGTGTTACACGGCCCGGTGTCACACGGTCCGGCGTTACAAGGCCCGGCGTTACAAGGCCCGGTGTTGCGAGGTCCGGTGTTACGAGGCCCGGCCCTGCGCACGCGCCGCGTCGTCGGCGGTGTCCTCCTGGCCGCGGTTGGCCTCCAGGTCGGCCTTCATGCGGTCCACGCGGCCCACGACCTGCTCGGAGGCCCGGTCCCGCTCCTTGCGCAGCGCGACGTAGCTGATGGGGGCGGAGATCAGCAGGGAGAGCAGGACGATCCACATGCCGTTGGAGTCGCCGAGGCCGCGCGGGAACACTCCGGCGTAGACGAGCCCCCAGACGGCCACGAGGCAGCCTGCGAAGATCCCGAGGCGCATCAGTGTGTAGCGGAGCATCTCAATTCACTCTTCCGTTTCTGGCACAAAGAGGCACTGCCCAGTGAAACACGGCAGCCCGCCGGGCTCGCAGGGGGGTCGCGTCCCGCGGCGGGCCGGTTCGCGGCCCCGGTGCGTCAGCCCAGCGGCAGCAGCATGAAGACGTCGTCCCGGTCGTCGCCCGGGGCGACCCGGATCGCGCCGGGCACCCGGCCGACCTCCTTGTAGCCGCAGGACTCGTAGAACCGCTCGAGACCGAGCCCGCCCCGGCAGGTGAGCCGGACCGCCTCGATGCCGTCGCACGCGCGGGCGGCGTCCGCGGCGGCGGCCATCAGGTCCCGCCCGTAGCCCCGGCCCTGGTGGCGCGGGTGGACCATGACCGTGTAGAGCCACAGCCAGTGCTTCATCAGCCGGTGCGCGTTGCGGGCGAGGAAGGCGGTGGCGGCCACCCGTCCCGCCGCGTCGTGGCCGACGAGCAGGCGGGTACGGCCCTCGGCCATGCCCGCCAGGTGCTTGAGCAGCTCGGGCCGGACGTCCTCCCGCGTCACCGGCGGCACGAAGCCCACGGAGCCGCCCGCGTTGGAGACGTCGGTCCACAGGTCGAGCACGCCGTCGCGGAGGTCGGGGGTGACGGCAGGATCGAAAGTGAAAGTAAGGGACACGGACCCATGCTAACCATTACGGGACGGTCCGAGTGCCCGTGCGGCCGCCTTCAGGTCCGAGACCAGTCCCCGGCAGGCCGCGTCCCGGTCCCCGGCCCGCAGCACCGCCGACGGGTGCACGGTCGGCAACAGCCGCTCCGGGCGCCCGTGCGCCTCCTCCTCCAGCAGCGTGCCGCGCACCCGGGTGACCCGGAACGACGATCCGAGCAGCGCCTTGCCCGCGGTGGCGCCCAGCACCACGATCAGCTCGGGCTCCACGCGGGCCGGCTCCGCGGCCGCCAGGGGCCGCAGACGGTCGTCTCGCGCAGGGTGGGCGCCTTGTGGATACGGCGCTTGCGGGGCTCGGTCGAGGGGCGCGGGTCTTTATCGACCCGGCGGCTCCGTCCCATGGGCGCGACCAACGGCGGGTCACCCGCGCCCGAGGGGCGACCCGGGACTCAGACCCGCATCGGCTGCGGCGACTCCCGGCGCGCCGGGTCGGGCCCCTCGTGCTCCCGGAGGATCTCGTACCGCGTGTTCCGCTCGACCGGCCGGAAACCCGCGTCGCGGATCAGGTCCAGCAGGTCCTCACGGGTCAGCTTGCTCGGCGTGCCGAAGTCGTCCGCGTCGTGCGTGATCTTGTACTCGACGACCGAACCGTCCATGTCGTCGGCGCCGTGCTGCAGGGCCAGCTGGGCCGTCTGGACGCCGTGCATGACCCAGAAGACCTTGACGTGCGGGACGTTGTCGAACAGCAGCCGCGACACCGCGAAGGTCTTGAGTGCCTCCGCGCCGGTCGCCATCCGCGTCCGCGCCTGGAGCCGGTTGCGGACCTTGCCGTCCTTCATGTCCACGAAGTCGTGCTGGTAGCGCAGCGGGATGAAGACCTGGAAGCCGCCCGTCTCGTCCTGGAGTTCACGCAGGCGCAGCACATGGTCCACGCGGTGGCGCGGCTCCTCGATGTGGCCGTACAGCATCGTGCACGGGGTCTTCAGACCCTTCTCGTGCGCCAGGCGGTGGATGCGGGACCAGTCCTCCCAGTGGGTGCGGTGGTCGACGATGTGCTGCCGCACCTCCCAGTCGAAGATCTCCGCGCCGCCGCCGGTCAGGGACTCCAGACCCGCGTCGATCAGCTCGTCCAGGATGTCGCTCGCGCTCATCCCGGAGATCGTCTCGAAGTGGTGGATCTCGGTGGCCGTGAACGCCTTGAGCGACACCTCGGGCAGCGCGGCCTTCAGTTCCCTGAGCGAGCGCGGGTAGTAGCGCCACGGCAGGTTGGGGTGCAGGCCGTTGACGATGTGCAGCTCGGTGAGGTTCTCGCCCTCCATCGCCCTGGCGAGCTTCACCGCCTCCTCGATGCGCATCGTGTACGCGTCCTTCTCCCCCGGCTTGCGCTGGAAGGAGCAGTACGCGCAGGAGGCGGTGCACACGTTGGTCATGTTGAGGTGGCGGTTGACGTTGAAGTGGACGACGTCGCCGTTCTTCCGCGTCCGCACCTCGTGCGCGAGGCCGCCGAGCCAGGCGAGATCGTCCGACTCGTACAGCGCGATGCCGTCCTCGCGGGTCAGCCGCTCACCGGAGCGGACCTTCTCCTCCAGCTCGCGCTTGAGCCCGGCGTCCATGCGATACCTCTTTCTGAGACAGACTCGGTACACCGTACGCCGCAGGTGCTAGCCCTCTTCGGGCAGCTCGCCCACCCGGTTCTCCCACTTGGTGGAGAGCACGATGGTGGTACGGGTCCTGGAGACGCCCTTCGTGCCCGACAGCCGCCGGATGATGCTCTCCAGGCCGTCCACGTCGGCGGCACGGACCTTGAGCATGTAGGAGTCGTCGCCGGCGATGAACCAGCAGTCCTCGATCTCCCGCAGGTCCCGCAGCCGCTGCGCGACGTCCTCGTGGTCGGCGGCGTCGGAGAGCGAGACGCCGACCAGGGCGGTGACGCCGAGGCCGAGCGAGGCGGCGTCGACGGTGGCCCGGTAACCGGTGATGACGCCGGCCGCCTCCAGCCGGTTGATGCGGTCGGTGACGCTGGGCCCCGAGAGCCCGACCAGGCGTCCCAGCTCCGCGTAGGAGGCCCGGCCGTTCTCTCTCAGGGCCTGGATGAGCTGCCTGTCCACCGCGTCCATGCGATCGAAGCCTTCCACTGAGGAGTTCTGAGGATGTGGGGTAACAAACGTGTGGGGGGAGGTCCGGGAGTACCGCTCGGGTACCGCTCCCGTGGTTGCTCAGCCGGTGGGGCGTGCCCCGCCGAGGTCGCCGCGCCAGCGGCGGTACAGATCGTGCCCGACACCCGCCGCGTCGAGGACGCGTCCGGCGACGAAGTCCACCAGGTCCTGGATGTGCGTCGCCCCCGCGTAGAAGGCCGGGGAGGCGGGCACCACACTCGCCCCCGCGTCGTCCAGGGCCACCAGGTGGCGCAGGGTCCGGCCGTCCAGCGGGGTCTCCCGCACGGCCACGACCAGCCTGCGCCGCTCCTTCAGGGTCACGCTCGCCGACCGCTGGAGCAGGTCCTTCGACAGCCCGAGCGCGACGCCCGCGACGCAGGCCGTCGACGCGGGCACGATCAGCATGCCCTTCGTCGGGTACGACCCCGAGGACGGCCCGGCCGCGAGGTCGCCCGCGCTCCAGTGCCGTACCCGGTCCCCGGCGAGGTCGACGTCGAAGGTGCCGGGCTTGCCGTCGGCTCCGCTGGCCAGCCATTCGCGCAGGTCGTGGCGCCAGTGGGCGTCGCGGAAGGAGATGCCGGTCTCGTCGAGCAGGGTGAGCCGCGAGGCCCGGCTGACCACCAGGTCCACGCTCTCGCCGACGGCGAGCAACGCGCGCAGCACGGCGGCGGCGTACGGGGTACCGGATGCTCCGGACACCCCCACGATCCAAGGCACGCGCTGCGTCTGTCCTGGCTTCATGATGTCGAGCGTAGTCGCAGGCTCAGGCTTTTCAGACCGTGAGGCCCCGCACCAGCAGATCCAGCAGCGCGCACACGAACAGGGCGATGCCGATGAAGCCGTTGACGCTGAAGAACGCCCTGTTGAGGCGGGTCAGGTCGGTGGGGCGCACGAGGGTGTGCTCGTAGAGGAACGCGCCCGCGACGATCACCAGGCCGAGCCAGAAGAAGGCACCGGCGTCGGTGGCGAGGGCGTACCAGACGAACAGGGCGGTGGTGACGGTGTGGCAGACCCGCGCGCCCCAGATCGCGGCGGGGACGCCGAAGCGGGCCGGGACCGACTTCACGCCGACCCGCCGGTCGGTCTCGACGTCCTGGCAGGCGTAGATCAGGTCGAAGCCGCCGATCCAGATGCCGACCGCGAGGCCCAGGATCACGGCCTCCCAGGACCAGCTGCCCGAGACCGCCAGCCAGCCGCCGATCGGGCCCATCGCCTGCGCGAGACCCAGGATGGCCTGCGGGAAGTTCGTGAACCTCTTGCCGTAGGGATAGACCACCATCGGAATCACCGCGACGGGGGCGAGGGCCAGGCACAGCGGGTTGAGCAGGGCCGCCGCGCCCAGGAAGACCACCAGGGCGACGAGCGCGCCGGTCCAGGCGTGCCTGACCGACATGGCGCCGGTGACCAGTTCGCGGTGGGCGGTGCGCGGGTTGCGGGCGTCGATCTCGCGGTCGATGATCCGGTTGACCGCCATGGCGAAGGTGCGCAGACCGACCATGGCGACGGTGACCAGGAGCAGCCGGCCCCAGTGGATGTTCCCGTCCCAGTCGTACATCGCGGTCAGCGCCGCGATGTAGGCGAAGGGCAGCGCGAAGACCGAGTGCTCGATCATCACCAGGCGCAGGAACGCCTTGGTGCGCCCCGGCTGCTGCGGCAGGGCGGCGGAAGCCGACGTCACAGTCCGTACTCCTTCCAGCGGCGGTCGACCTTCGCCGCCGTATCCGGGTCGGACAGCACCATGTCCGGCCAGCCCCCGTCGCGCGTGTACCCCTCCTCGGGCAGCTTCCTCGTGGCGTCGATGCCCGCCTTGCCGCCCCAGAACTGCTGGTAGGAGGCGTGGTCGAGGTGGTCGACCGGGCCTTCGACGACGGTGAGGTCGCGGGCGTAGTCGGTGTTGCCGAGCGCCCGCCAGGCGACCTCGTGCAGGTCGTGGACGTCGCAGTCGGAGTCGACGACCACGATCAGCTTGGTCAGGGACATCATGTGCGCGCCCCAGACGGCGTGCATGACCTTCTGGGCGTGTTTGGGGTACTTCTTGTCGATCGAGACGATCGCGCAGTTGTGGAAGCCGCCGGCCTCGGGGAGGTGGTAGTCCACGATGTCCGGCACGATGATCTTGAGGAGCGGGAGGAAGAAGCGCTCCGTGGCCCGGCCCAGCGGGCCGTCCTCCGTCGGCGGGCGGCCGACCACGATCGACTGGAGCAGCGGACGCTTCCGCATCGTCACACAGTCGATCGTCAGGGCGGGGAAGGGCTCCTGCGGGGTGTAGAAGCCGGTGTGGTCGCCGAACGGGCCCTCGGGGAGCATCTCACCGGGCTCCAGCCAGCCCTCGACGACGACCTCCGCCCGCGCCGGGACCTGGAGCGGGACCGTCTTGCAGTCGACCATCTCGATCCGCCTGCCCTGCACGAACCCGGCGAACAGGTACTCGTCGATGTCGCCGGGCAGTGGAGCGGTGGAGGCGTACGTCACGGCGGGCGGGCAGCCGAAGGCGATGGCGACCGGCAGCCGCTCACCGCGCCGGGCGGCGACCTGGTAGTGGTTGCGGCTGTCCTTGTGGATCTGCCAGTGCATGCCGATGGTGCGCCTGTCGTGGCGCTGCAACCGGTAGAGGCCGAGATTGCGGATGCCCGTCTCCGGGTCCTTGGTGTGGGTGAGGCCCAGGTTGAAGAAGGAACCGCCGTCGTCCGGCCAGGTGAAGAGCGCGGGGAACCGGTCCAGGTCCACGTCGTCGCCGTGGAGCACGACCTCCTGGACGGGCGCGCTGTCGCCCTTGACCTTCTTCGGAGGTACGTGCGTCATCGCGCCGAGCTTGCCGAAGGCCTCGCGCATGCCGACGAAGCCCTGCGGCAGCTCGGGGCGCAGCAGCCCGCCGATCCTGTCGGAGATGTCGGAGTACGACTTGAGGCCGAGGGCCTTGAGCAGGCGGCGGTCGGTGCCGAAGACGTTCATCGCGAGGGGCATGGCGGAGCCCTTCACGTTCTCGAAGAGCAGGGCGGGACCCCCGGCCTTGTTCACCCGGTCGACGATCTCCCCGACCTCCAGGTACGGGTCCACCTCGGCCTTGATGCGCTTGAGGTCGCCCTCGCGCTCCAGCGCCCTGAGCAGAGAGCGAAGATCGTCGTAAGCCATGCCGTCCAGTATCCCCGAGCGGCTACCCTGGCCCTGTACCTGGGGGCCGTGACGCGTCCCCACCCCTCGCTTGAGCTGGAGAGGCCCCATGCTCCGGGTGCTGATGTTCCTCGTGCCCCTGGCGTTGAGCGTCTACGCGTTCATCGACTGCATCAGCACCAAGGACGCGGACATCCGCCACATGCCCAAGCCGCTGTGGGCGATCCTCGTGCTGCTCTTCCCGCTGGTCGGCTCGATCTCCTGGATCATCGCCGGCAAGAAGCGGCAGCCGGCCGGCACCTCGCCCGCGCAGGGCGGCGGGCGGCGGCAGTGGGTGGCGCCGGACGACAACCCCGACTTCCTGAAGTCCCTGGAGAAGGACGGGGACGAGGACAAGGACAAGGGCAAGGACTAGCTAGGACGGCCGGGGGAGGAAGCCTCGGGGCTGCCCGTCGCAGGGGGCGCGGCCCGGTCATGAAGACGCCGGTGGCCGGGAGGGGGCCGGTGTCCTCGACGGCCGCCTCCTGACGCCGGTGACGTACGGACGCGGTGGGCTGGCCGGGCCGTCGCAGACGCCGGTCAGCCGGGCCGGGCCGGGCCGTCGGTCACGATCCGGCTGCCGGTCCCGTCGACGGCGGCACCTCCCCCGTCGGCCCGCCGGGCGACACCGGTCGCGGTGCCGTCGTGCCCTGCGGCGTGTCCCGCGCGTCCCGGCCCGCGGCCTCGTCGAGGGACCGGCGTCCGAGGGGGCCGGGGGGCGGCAAGGCCGCTTCGGCGAACTTCTCGATGGCGGCCGGGGTGACCGGGGTGAAGAAGTTCACCAGGTTTCCGTCGGGGTCGCGGAACAGGAGCGCGCGGTTGCCCCACGGCATGGTCGTCGGTTCCCTGACGAAGTCCGCGGCGAAGCCGGTCAGGTTCCGGAGGTTCCGGTGCACGGCGTCCACGTCGTCGACGAGGAACTCGATGATCACGCTGCGGTTGTCGGCCGGGTGGGCGCAGCCGGGGGCGAAGAGCGGCACGGTGCGGGTGCCGCCGATCGCGAGGGTGCCGGCGGCGGTGCGCAGTTCCGCGAAGTCCTCGGTGGCCCAGGTGGCGCGGACTCCGGTGGCGCGCTCGTAGAAGTCGACGAGGCGGGGGACGTCGCCCGTGATGACGCGGAGAGAGACGAGGTTCATGGGTTCGCTCCTGTTCGGTCGCTGCTGTCCTCGCACGTTACGAGCGATACCGGTCACTTTCCGACCGGTATCAGCGGCAGACTTGAGGCATGTCCCGTCCCGTGTCCCGCGTGCTCACCCTGCTCGAACTGCTCCAGGCGGGCGGTGTGCGGACCGTGGCCGAACTCGCCGACCGGCTCGGCGTCGGCGAGCGCACGGTGCGCCGCTACGTCGACCACCTCGTCGACCTGGACGTCCCGGTGGAGTCGGTCCGCGGCCGTCACGGCGGCTACCGGCTCGCCCCCGGCCACCGCATGCCCCCGCTCATGCTGACCGACGACGAGGCACTGGCCGTACTGCTGGGCCTGGTCGCCGGGCGGCGGACCGGTCTGACCACGGCGGCGGGTGGGACAGCGGGCGAGACGGCCGCGGCGAAGGTCAGGCGGGTGCTGCCGGAGCGCATGCGCCGCCGCCTGGACGCGGTGCTCGGCGCCGTGGCCTTCACGGCCCCGCCGGCCGAGCCGGCCGTCCCCGAGGCCGCCGTCCTGCTCCCGGTCGCCGACGCGGTGCGCCATCACCGGCCGGTGTCGATCCGGTACACCGGCGGCAGCGGCGGGGAGGGCGAACGCACCGTCTACCCCTACGGGCTCGTCGCGCACGCGGGCAGGTGGTACGTGACGGGCCGGGACCTCTCGGCCGGTGCGGAGCGGACGTTCCGGCTGGACCGCATCACCGGGGCGCGGGTCCTGCCCGGCACCTTCGGACCCCCGCCCGGACCCGGTCCGGCGGAGCGCGTACTGACGGCGCTGGCCACCGCCCCGTACCGGCACGCGGTGACCGTGCGGGTCCAGGGGGCGGCCGAGGAGATCCGCGCCCTGCTGCCGGGCAGCGTGGCGATCGTGTCCGCGGAGCCGACCGGAACCGGCGGCGCCACGGAGGCCGGGGGCGCTGCGGGGGCCGGGGCCGCTCCGGAGACCGGGGCCACTCCGGGGGCCGGGGCCACTCCGGGGGCCGGGACCGCTCCGGACAGCGGGGCTCCTCCGGGGACCGCTCCGGGGACCGGGAGCGCCACGGAGGCCGGGGCCACTCCGGGGACCGGGGCCACTCCGGACACGGGAACAGCTCCGGATGCCGGGACCCCTGCTGGGGCCGGGACCGCTGCGCGGACCGGGACCGCTGCGGGGACCGGGGGTGAGCCCTGGTGCCGGGTCGAGATCCGTGCCGAACGGCTGGACTGGCTGCCGGGCGTACTCGCCTCGCTGGACCGCCCGTTCGTCGTCGAGCGGCCGGACGAGCTGCGCGGTCTCGTCGCGGATCTCGCGGACCGGCTCATGGACGCGGCCCGGCGCACCCTGCCGCGCGACTGACGGGCGCCCGCCGAACCACCGGTGCTCACCCGCGTCGGGTCACAGCCAGGTCGTGGCGAAGGCCAGGGGGACGGTGGCGGCGGCGATGGCCAGGAGGGTGAGGTTGAGGGCGACCACCCTGCGGTCCCCGAGGCGCGGGTGGATCCCGGTCGCGCTGGTCTGCATGACGGCAAACCCGACGGCCGCCGCCGGGGCCAGCGGCACCACATCCACACCGACCGCCCCGACCTCGCCCCGAAGGCCATCCAGAAGGTCACCCACCGCGCCGCGAACGCCTGCTAGCGGCCCGCCCCACAGACCGGTCCCGGGCCGCGGCTTCCCCCGCCGCGGCCCAGGGCCTCTGTCGTGGTTCCGGCAGCCGACGCGGTGGTGCGACTGCCGGTTCCCGTCCTTGTCGACGTGGCGGGGCGCGGACACACTTGACCGGCGGCACGAGCCGCGCCGCACGGTGGTCAGGGGGACCGGGATGACGCACGTACCCTTCTTCCGGTGGGTCGTCGCACTGGACTTGGTCCTGATCGGCTGTTCGGTGGGCGTATACCTGGCGACGCCGGATTACCCCGAGTTGAAGCAGGTCGGCCTGACCGTCCTGCGTGAGGATCCCGACGGGACGTGCACGGTCCGGTGGGCCGATCCGTTCGGTGCCGGCGAGCGCGCGGGGCCGTACCGGTGCGATCCGGAGCGGGATCCCGCACTGAAGGCACCGGACTACGAACCGGGTACCAACCTCGGTTGGGAGTCGGGTTTCGTCCTCGCCGAGGGCCCCCGCAAGGGCGAGTTGCACTCACTGGACGAGGACGAGGGCACCGGCGAGTCGATCAACGTGTCCGACCAACTGCTGGCGGTCGGCCTGCTCCTGACGATCGTCGGCCTCATCGGCGGGAACATCCGCTCGCTGTCCCGGCTGAGCGGCATGAACCCGGCCGTCCTCCGCAGGGCGGAGCGGCTGAGGGAGACCGCGGCCCGAACGGCGAAGGACCACGCGCGAGCCGTGGACGCGGTGCGGAAGGCGTGGGCACCGTTGCACGAGGAGCTGGTGAGCGAACGACTCGGCCGGATGCCGGTCGCCGGGCTGCCGGTGGCCGCGAAAGATCGCCGGGCCGTGAGGGGACTGGAGCGCAAGGGCCTCCGCAGCGTCCAGGATGTACGCGAAGCGGGATCGTGGGGTGTGGCGCACGCCTCCGGCTTGGGACGGCGCGAGGCCGAGAGGGTGTGGGCGGCCGCGGGACGGGTGGCCCACGAGGTGCGCCAGGACACGACGGTACGGCTGGACGCGGACCGGCCGGACGCGCGCACCGTGGCGCTGCTCCACGCACTGCGGGTACTGGTGGATGCCGGACAGGCGGCGCGGATCGCGGCGGAGACGGGCGACCGGCTGGCCGCGACGCTGGAGGAAGGACTGGCCGACGCCGCACCCGCGGCCGGATGGAGGCAGATGCTGCTCGCGGGACGTGAGCAACGCCGATGGGTGCCGATGGCCGTGGCCGAGCTGCGCAAGCTGCTGGACGAGGCCGAGCGGGACGGCGTGGCCGAGCAGTTGACGCAGGCATCGGTCGAGCTGCTGAGAGCGGCGGACGGCGATCCGGAAGGGCTTTCCGCGCGGGTCGACTTCGCGTCCAGGCCCGCGGAGTACTACCGCCTCCTCGCGGACGTGGCGGACACCGCCCTTCGTGGGGCGGCCGACCCCGGGTGCGACCGCGTCCGCTGACCCCGCATCGCGGCCCCGCACGGGCTGCCGCCCGATGATGAGCGACCCGATGAGAAACGACCGCGGGAAGCACGACCCCAGGAAGCACGACCCGATGAGGGACGACCCGAGGAAGCACGACCCGATGAGGGACGACGAGCGCCGTTTCCGTACCGTCGATCTGGCCCGCGCGGTCGGGCTCTCGACGCAGCAGGTCCGTAACTACGAGGACGCGGGTGTCCTGCCCCCGGCCCGGCGGACCGAGGCCGGGTACCGGGTGTTCGGCGAGCGGCACCGGGACGCGCTGCTGACGTACCGGGCGCTGCGGCCGGGGTACGGGCCGGTGACGGCGACGCGGGTCATGCGGGCCGTGCACGACGGGGACGTGGCCGGTGCCCTGGCGCTCGTCGACGCCGCGCACGCCGCGCTGCACGAGGAGCGCGTCTCGCTGCGGGCCGCGGGCGAGGCGCTCGGGGCGCTGGCCGGACGGGACGCCGTCGCGGCACCGGCCCGTGCCGGTGACGGACTGCGCATCGGCGAGGTGGCCGCGCTGATCGGCGTACGGACGTCCGCGCTGCGGGTGTGGGAGGCGGCGGGGCTGCTCACCCCGGGGCGGGAACGCGGGACCGGGTACCGCCTGTACGGTCCCGCCGACGTGCGGGACGCGCGGGTGGTGCACACGTTGCGCCGCGGTCACCACCTCTTCGACCGCATCCGGCCCGTACTCGACGACCTGCGGCGCGAGGGCAGCGGCGAGGCGTCGCGGGCCGCGGTCGAGGCACGCGGACACGTCCTGACCGCACGGACGCGGGCGATGCTGGCGGGGGCCGGTGCCCTGCACACGTATCTGGCGTGAAGGGTGCGGAGGAAAAGGGTGAAGAGGGGCCGGGCCGGGAGATCGTATCGGCGTTCGAGGAGCCATCCGTTCCGTTGAACAGTGTCGACACAGCGGGTGCGCGGTCACGGAGACGGCATTCTCTTGGTCGGGTCTGTACATCTGCGAACGGAGACCCCTCGTGCGAATGACCGATATCCAACGCTGCGAGATCCGGCCCGGGCGCCTCGTCGAGTGGACGCTCAGTCCCAGGACGCTCGACATCGCGGCGGCGCTGCCCGAGGACACGCGACCGCCGGCGTACATCCAGGAGTCGCACATCCGGACGGCCCGGTCGGTGCGCGAGGACGGCCTCTTCGTACCGACCTGGCTCGGCGCGGCCTTCGACATCCCCGGCCCGGTCGACCTCGACGTCCT
This sequence comes from Streptomyces sp. NPDC048392, assembly GCF_043200575.1. Classification (NCBI taxonomy): domain Bacteria; kingdom Bacillati; phylum Actinomycetota; class Actinomycetes; order Kitasatosporales; family Streptomycetaceae; genus Streptomyces; species Streptomyces sp. NPDC048392. Next base: position 71,439 of record NZ_JBICYB010000002.1, on the reverse strand, counting down.
CCAGGAGGCCCTGCGCGCCTGGACCCTGCGGCACGAGACGCTGCGCAGCGGCTTCCGGTGGGGAGGGGCGGACGGGGATGCCATGCGGCGGTTCACCCTCGACGCGGACGCCGTGTCCCTGCACCGCGAGGACGTCGGTGACTTCCCGGACGCCACGGCCCTCGCCCGGCATCTCCAGGACCGTTTCGACCGGGGCGCGGACGCGCTGCGCTGGCCCAACCTCATCTACACGGCGGTCGTCCGCGACGACGGGGTCGGCGTCTACATGGCCTTCGACCACAGCAACGTCGACGCCTACTCCATCTACCGCATCCCGGCCGAGGTCCACGAGTTGTACGCCGCCGGTGCGGCGGGGCGGACCGTGCCGCACCCGCGGGTCGGTTCCTACGTCGACTTCTGCCAGGCCGAGCGGGCGGACGCGGACCGGATCGACGGCGACCACGACATCGTCGCCCGCTGGCGGGAGTTCATCCGGCGCTGCGACGGCCGGCTGCCGTCCTTCCCGGTCGACCTCGGGGTGGAGCCGGGCGGCGCGCTGCCCGAACAGCGGCTGCTGCGCGAGCCCCTGGTGGACGCGGCCGACGCCGCCGCCTTCGAGGCGTACTGCCGCCCCTTCGGCGGCAGCCTGGTCGGCGTGCTGGCCGCGACCGCGCTGATCGTCCACGAGATCGGGGGCGAGCCCGTGTACCGCACGGTCGTGCCCTTCCACACCCGTTCGCGGTCCCAGTGGTCGGAGTCCGTCGGCTGGTACGTGGGCGGCGCCCCGATCGAGGTCCCGGTGGACCGGGCCCGCGACTTCCGCGGTGCCCTCGGCACCGTCCGCGCCGAACTCCAGGCCAACCGGCGGCTGTCCCGCATGCCGATCGACCGCGTGCTGCGCCTGCTCGGCACGGACTTCCGGCCGACCTCGCCCGACCTGTACTCGATCGTGTCGTACGTCGACGCCCGCGACGTCCCCGGCGCCGGCCACTGGCCGGACCAGGCGGCGTACGCGCTGCTCCGGGTCTCGTACGGCGACCAGGTGTGCGCGTGGGTCACCCGGCTCCCGGAGGGCCTGTGGTTCGCGAGCCGGTATCCGGACACCGACGTCGCGCACAAGAACCTGCGGCTGTACGTCGAGCGGCTGCGGGACATCGTCACGGACGTCGCCCGTTCCCACGCGGCGGCGACCCGGCCCGGCCGCCCGTAGCGGACCGCCGCGCTGCCGGAGCGGCGCAGGGAGGCCGGGGTGTGGCCGCTCGTACAGGGCCGTCCCCGACCCGCCGGTTGAGGGCGGGCGGTTGCAGGGCCGGGGTTCTTCGGTCCGCGCGGTGCCCCGCGCTCCGGAGCGGTCCCGGCCCACCCGGCGGACGCCGCCGTGGCCGCCCGCCTGTGGGCCGTCTGTGGGCCGCCTCCCGCGCCCCGGCAGGCGTGGAACCCCGCCCGGGGCTTCCGTCGCCGGATCAGAACCGCCGGATCAGAAGCCGACGGACCGGAGGGCGCCGAGGCCGACGTCCGCGTAGGAGTGCTTGCCGGAGACGAAGATGTTGACGCCGTAGTAGTTGAACAGCCAGCAGCCGAAGGCGACCAGGGCGAGGTAGGCGGCCTTGCGGCCCTTCCAGCCGGCCGTGGCGCGGGCGTGCAGGTAGCAGGCGTAGGCGACCCAGGTGATGAAGGACCAGGTCTCCTTGGGGTCCCAGCCCCAGTAGCGGCCCCAGGCGTCGCCCGCCCAGATGGCGCCCGCGATGATCGTGAACGTCCACAGCGGGAAGACGGCGGCGTTGACGCGGTAGGCGAACTTGTCGAGGGACGCGGCGGCGGGCAGCCGGTCCAGGACGGAGTTGGCGAAGCGGCCGGGCTTGCCGCCGGTGGCGAGCTTGTTCTCAAAGCTGTCCTTGAAGAGGTACAGGATCGTGGCGACCGCGCCGACGTAGAAGACCGCCCCGCAGAAGATCGCCGTGGAGACGTGGATGTACAGCCAGTACGAGTGCAGGGCCGGGACGAGCTGGTCACTGGCGGTGTAGAGGACCGTGACGGCGAGACCGAGGTCGAGCAGGACCGTGATGACCAGGGGCAGGCCCAGCCAGCGGACGTTCTTCTTCGCGACGAGCAGCGCGAGGTACACGCCGACGGCGACCGTCGTGAACGTGATGTTGAACTCGTACATGTTGCCCCACGGCGCCCGCTCCACCGAGAGGGCGCGGGCGAGGACGCCGCCCGCCTCGACGGCGAAGGCGAGGAGGGTCAGCGAGATGGCGATCCGCCCGTACAGGTCGCCCTGCTCGGTGCCGCCGTGCGCGCCGGGCCCGTCGGGCACGTCGCGGGAGCCGGACGCGGCACGCACGACGACAGCGGGACGTTCCAGTACGGCGGTGCCGCCTGCCTTGTTCACGGTGACGGCCGGGCCGGTCTTCGCCTCGGCCTCCTTCGTCCCGCTCGTGGCGGTGAGCGCGGCGGCGGTACGGCCGACCTTGCTGCGGCTGCCGAAGAGCCACTCGGCGATGTACGCGAAGAAGGCCAGCGTGTAGACGGCCATCGAGGAGTAGATCAGCGTGTTGCTGACGTTCGCGAGATGCTCGTTGGTCGCGGTGGCCAGCTCGGTTGCGGCGGCGAGAGTCACTTCTCAGCCCCTTCGGCAGGTACGACGTGGGTGGTGTCGGGGGAATCGGGGGTTGCGTCGTCGTTCTTCGGCGCGTCGGGCTTCGGTGCGTCTGGGGTGTCGGGCGCGTCAGGGGTGTCGGGCGTTTCGGGGGCCTGCTCGTAGAGGATCCCGGCGAGGTCGCCGAGCTCCTCCGGGACCTTCGCGGACTCGCTGCGGCCGAGGCCGGCCATCTCGACGACGGTGACGCCGTCGGTGCCGCGCACGGCCCGCACCCAGACACGGCGGCGCTGGATGAACAGGGAGCCGGCCAGGCCGAGGACGGCCACGACGGCGCCGCCGAGCGCCCAGCCGCTGGCGGGCTGCTGGGTGACCTGGAAGCCGGCCCACTCCTGGATGCCGTCGAAGGTGACCGAGCCGGCGCCGTTCGGGAGGGGCATGGTCTCGCCGACCTTGAGCTGCTTCTTGAACAGCTTGCCGTCGGAGTCCTTGAACTCCTTCAGGTTGGTCTTGTCGAGCTGGTAGATGCTCTGCGGGAAGCCCGCGTCGACGCCGAGGTCCCCGTGATAGGCGGAGAGTGCCAGCATCGGGTTCATCAGTGCCGGGAAGGTGGAGAGCATCGTGCTGCCCTTGCCGCCGTAGGTCGGCAGGAAGAACGCGTTGAAGCCGAGCTGCTCCTTCTCGCCCTTGGCGTTGCGGTAGCCGTCCATGACCTTGACGGCGCCGGAGGAGGTGACGTTGGAGTCCAGCGGCAGCAGGGCCACGGCCTCCTTGTCCATCACGACGTCGCCCTTGGCGTCCTTGACGGTGAGGACGGGCGCGTAACCGTGGCTGACGAGGTAGACCTTGGAACCGTCGACCTCCAGCGGCTGGTTGACCTCGATGGTCTTCGTCTTCTCGGCGCCGTAGGCGCCCTCGCTGTAGCTGACCCGGGCCTCGTAGACGCGGGGGGTGCCGCGGTTGGGACCGGTCGGCTCGTAGGTGCCGCGGAAGTCCTTCAGGGAGAAGCTGAACGGGTCGAGCTGGTCCTGGTCGAAGAGGTTCCCGGACTTGAAGTCGTCGTACTGGGTGAGCGTGTTGGAGAAGCCGTCGCCCTCCAGGATCAGCTTGTTGCCCTCGTACTTGAACAGCTGGCCCCAGGCGAAGGCGACCAGCATCACGATCAGCGCGATGTGGAAGGCGAGGTTGCCGGCCTCCCTGAGGTAGCCCTTCTCGGCGGCGACGGCGTCACCGACGGTGTGGGCGCGGAAGTGGCGCTTTTTCAGCAGCGCCCGCGCGGCCTCGCGGATCTCCTCGGGCTCGGCCCCGGTGCGCCAGGTGGTGTAGGCGGGCAGCCGGTTCAGGCGGCGGGGCGCGCCGGGCGGGCGGCCGCGGAGCTGGCCGACGAACTGCCAGGTGCGCGGGACGATGCAGCCGATGAGGGAGACGAACAGCAGGATGTAGATCGCGGAGAACCACACCGAGCTGTAGACGTGGAAGAGACCGAGCTTGTCGTAGACCGGCGCGAGGATGTCGTGGCTCTGGCGGAACTCCTCGGCCTTCGCCGCGTCGATGCCGTCCTGCGGGATCAAAGACCCCGGGATCGCGCCCAGTGACAGCAGCAGGAGGAGGAGCAGTGCGACGCGCATCGAGGTGAGCTGGCGCCAGAACCAGCGGACCCAGCCGATCGCGCCGAGCGAGGGCAGCCCCGGGGCCTCCTCCTGGGGGGCGGTGGACAGCTGGGAGCCCGCGGCGCCGAGGTCCTGGTCGTCGCCGTCGGCCCTCGGGGGCCGGCCGGAGGTGGTTCTCGAAGTGGTGCTCATCGGTCAGATCCCCACAATGAAGCCGTTGGACCAGGTCTGCATGTCCTGCACGATGCTGTCCCACACGCCGGTCACGAGCAGCAGGCCGGTCGCGATCATCATGACGCCGCCGACGCGCATCACCCAGACATAGTGCCGCTTGACCCAGCCGAAGGCGCCGAGCGCCTTGCGGAAGGCGACAGCGGCGAGGACGAAGGGGACGCCGAGGCCGAGGCAGTAGGCGACGGTCAGTACGGCACCGCGTCCGGCGGTGCCCTGCTGGGAGGAGAGGATCAGTACGGAGGAGAGGGTCGGGCCGATGCAGGGCGTCCAGCCGATGCCGAACAGGGCGCCGAGTACCGGCGCGCCGACCAGGCCGTTCACCGGCTTCTTGTGGAAACGGAACTCGCGCTGGGTGAGCCAGGGCATCAGGCCCATGAAGAAGACGCCCATGAGGATCATGAACGCGCCCAGGATGTCGGTCAGCACGCCCCGGTTCTCCTGGAGCGTCTGGCCGAAGTAGCCGAAGAGCGCGCCGCTGGAGACGAAGACGGCGGTGAAGCCGAGGACGAAGAGGGAGGCACCGGCGACCATGCGCCCGCGCCGGGCCTCGCCGAGGTCGCTGCCGGTGACCCCGGTCACGTAGGAGAGGTAGCCGGGAACGAGCGGCAGGACGCAGGGGGAGAAGAAGGAGACGAGACCGCCGAGCAGGGCGATGGGGAGGGCTACCAGCAGGGCGCCGTTGAGCACCGTGCCGTTGTTGCCCGCCGTCTCGGCGAGGGTGATCGCGGCGGACACGTCACTTCTCCGACGTGCCGGAGTCGTCCGCGAGGTACGGGGCGAGCATCTTGCGCAGCTTCTCCTCGCTGAGTGCCTGGAGGGTGCGCGCGGCGATCTTGCCGTCCCGGTCGATGACGAGCGTCGAGGGGATGGCCTGCGGGTTCAGGGTGCCCTTCTCGAAGCGCAGCATCAGCTTTCCGGCCGGGTCGTACAGACTCGGGTAGGTGATCCCGTAGTCCTCCTCGAAGGAGCGGGCCGGGCCGGTGGAGGTGTCGCGGGTGTTGATGCCGACGAACTGGACGCCCTGGTCCTTGGTGTCCTTGTAGACCTTCTCCAGGTTCTTGGCCTCGGCGCGGCAGGGCCCGCACCAGGAGCCCCACACGTTCAGAACGACGATCTTGCCCCGGTAGTCGGCGACGTCGACCTGTCCGCCGTCGACGGTCTTGCCGGACAGTTCGGGGGCGTCGGCGCGCTCGCCCTTCTCGGCGGTGGCGATGCCGTCCGCGCCGGTGACGAAGCCCGTCTGCCCGCCGCCGCCCGAGGTGCCGCCGGAGCCGCACGCGGACACGAGGAGCGCCGCGGCGGCCGCGCCGGCGGCGAGGGCGGCACGACCACGGACGCGGGCGGCGGTGCGGTTCGAGCGGTTCGAGCGCAGGGGGGCGCGGCTGGCGGCACTCATGTGAAAAGTTTCGCATGCCCGTTCCGGGGATCTTGCGCGCCCCCCTCACGGGCGGAAACCCGCATTTCAGGCGGCATTTCAGACAGGGTTCGCGGGTGCTCCCGAGGAGGCCGGGGATCCCTTCAGGAAGGCGTTCCAGCCACCGGCCGGCCGCTGCCCCACCTCGACGGTCCGCAGCCTGTCGAGCACCTCCGGCTTCTGCACGTCCAGCCAGTCGGTGAACTGGCGGAAGGAGACGAGCCGGATGTCCTCGCCCTTCTCCTTCTCCCGGGCGATGTGCTTGAGGGCACTCTCCACGGCGTCCATGTAGATGCCGCCGTTCCACTCCTCGAAGTGGTTGCCGACGAAGAAGGGCGCCCGGTTCGTCTCGTATGCACGCTTGAAGCCGGATATGTACGACTGTGTGGCCTGTTCGCGCCAGCCCGGGTAGTTGTGCGCGGGGGCCTTGGTCGAGTTGACCGACTGGTTGGCGAGGATGTTGTAGTCCATCGAGAGCACCTCGAAGGAGTGGCCGGGGAACGGTATCTGCTGCAGCGGCAGGTCCCAGATCCCGTCCTTCTTCCCCGGCCACACCTGACGGCCGCCGGGCGAGGAGGCGTCGTAGCGCCAGCCCAGCTCGCGGGCGGTGGGCAGCAGCTTGTCCTGGCCGAGCAGGCAGGGCGTGCGTCCGCCGGCGAGTTCCTTGTCGTAGTCGAAGGGCAGGGACGGCAGGTCGGTCCAGCCGCTGTTGGTCCGCCACTCCTTCACGAAGGACTTCGCCTGGTCGATCTCGCTGCGCCACTGCGCGGGCGTCCAGTTGCCGACCGAGCCGCCGCCGGCGCAGAAGTGGCCGTTGAAGTGGGTGCCTATCTCGTGGCCGTCCAGCCAGGCCCGGCGGACGTTCTTCAGCGTCGCCTTGATGTGCTCGTCGGTGAGGTAGCCGATGTCGGAGGCGCCGCGCGGGTTGTTCGGGGGGTCGTAGAGCCGCTTCTTCGACTCGGGCAGCAGGTACAGGCCCGAGAGGAAGAACGTCATGTGCGCGCCGTGCTCCCGCGCGAGGTCCAGGAAGCGCGGGAAGAGGCCGTTGCCGACCTCGCCCGCGCCGTCCCAGGAGAAGACGACGAACTGCGGCGGCGTCTGGCCGGGTTCCAACGGCACGGGGGCGTCCGGCTGGTGCGGCTGCTTGCCGGTGTACGACGTGGAACCGTCGCCTATGGGCTTCGCGGGGGCCCTGCCGCTCGCGGAGGGCGAGGGCTTCGTGGAGTCGCCGGCCTGGTGCGAGCCGTCCGACGACGGATGGGAACCGGTGCCGCAGCCCGCGATCCCGGCCGCCGCGGCCCCCGCGCCGAGCCCGAGTATCCCCCTGCGGGTGAGAGTGCGGTTGGAAGTGCGCATCGCAACCTCGTTCGTCGCGTCCTTGGGTGGTCACTAGGTGAGAGGACGCGACGAACGAGCGGGTTCCGGAAATCTGTGCGGATTCGGTAACGGGCGGAACGGGCCGCCGAGCCGTACGCCCGTCAGGCCCCGTACACCCGTCAGGCCCCGTACGCCTTCCCCTGGCCCTTCACGGGCTTGGCCCCCGCGAGGAGGTGGGCCGGGACGAGGTCGCGGGCGGGCTCGGTGTAGCCGACGGAGACGATCCGGTCGCCGCGGTACGTGAACGTCGTCAGGGAGGCCAGCGTGCACTGCCGCTTGCGCGGGTCGTGCCACAGCCGCCGCCGCTCGACGTACGAGCGCAGGATCCAGATCGGCAGCTGATGACTGACGATCACGGCCTCGTGCCCGCGTGCCCGGTCCCGGGCGGCGTCCAGCGCGCCCTTCATCCGCACGACCTGGTCGACGTAAGGCTCCCCCCAGGACGGCTTGAAGGGGTTGACGACGTACTTCCAGTTGGCGGGGCGGCGCAGCGCGCCGTCGCCGATGCCGAAGGTCTTGCCCTGGAAGACGTTCTCCGCCTCGATGAGGCGGGCGTCGGTGTCGAGGTCGAGCCCGTGCGTCTTGGCGATCGGCGTCGCCGTCTCCTGCGCCCTCTCCAGCGGGGAGGCCACGACGTACGTCACGTCCCGGGGGGCGAGGTGCTCGGCGACCCGGTCGGCCATGCGCCGGCCCAGGTCGGAGAGGTGGTAGCCGGGCAGCCGGCCGTAGAGGACGCCGGTGGGGTTCTCGACCTCGCCGTGCCGCATGACGTGGACGACGGTCAGGTCCTGGTCGGTGTCGTGGCTCATGCCGTCGCCTCCGCCGCCGCGCGGGCCGCCGCCGGGAGGGCGTCGGCGATGCGCTGGACGGCCCGCTCGTCGTGGGCGGTGGACACGAACCAGGACTCGAAGGAGGAGGGCGGCAGATACACGCCGTTCGCGAGGAGGGAGTGGAAGAAGGCGGTGAACCGGAAGGACTCCTGCGCCCGGGCGCCCTCGTAATCGACGACCGGCCGGTCGGTGAAGAACACGGAGAACATGTTGGAGGCGTTCTGCACCGTGTGCGCGACGCCCTCCTTGGTGAGCGCCTCGGTGACGAGCCCCCGGATCCGCGCGGACACCGCGTCGACGGTCTCGTACGCGGCGTCGTCGAGGAGCCGCAGCTGGGCGAGACCGGCGGCGGTGGCGACCGGGTTCCCGGAGAGGGTGCCGGCCTGGTAGACCGGCCCGGCCGGAGCGAGGTGCGCCATGACGTCGGCGCGCCCGCCGAACGCGGCGGCGGGGAACCCACCACCCATGACCTTGCCGAAGGTCATCAGGTCGGGGACGACGCCCTCGACGCCGTACCATCCGGCGCGGCTGGTGCGGAACCCGGTCATGACCTCGTCGGACACGAACAGGGCGCCGTTCGCGGCACAGGCGTCCTTGAGCCCCTGGTTGAAGCCGGGCAGCGGCGGCACGACGCCCATGTTGCCGGGCGACGCCTCCGTGATCACGCAGGCGATCTCGCCGGGGTGGGCGGCGAAGGCGGCGTGCACGGCCTCCAGGTCGTTGTACGGCAGCACGATCGTGTCGCTCGCCTGGGCGCCGGTGACGCCGGGGGTGTCGGGCAGCGCGAAGGTGGCGACGCCGGAGCCGGCGGCGGCGAGGAGCGAGTCGACGTGGCCGTGGTAGCACCCGGCGAACTTGATCACCTTGGTGCGCCGCGTGAAGCCTCGGGCGAGCCGGATGGCCGACATGGTGGCCTCGGTCCCGCTCGACACGAGCCGCACCTCCTCCAGCGGCGCGACCCGCTCGACCATCGCCTCGGCGAGGGCGACCTCACCCTCGGCGGGCGTGCCGAACGACGTACCGCGCGCGACCGCCTCCTGCACGGCGGCGACCACCTCGGGGTGCGCGTGCCCGAGGATCATCGGCCCCCAGGAACAGACGAGGTCGACGTACTCGCGCCCGTCGGCGTCGGTCAGGTACGGCCCGGTGCCGGACACCATGAACCGGGGCGTGCCGCCGACGGCCCCGAAGGCGCGCACCGGGGAGTTGACGCCGCCGGGCGTGACGGCCGCCGCGCGGTCGAACAGAGCCTGCGAGGCCGGTGCTTCGTATGGATATGCCAGTTCACTCATGACCTGCGACTTCTCCGACCTTCTCGACCTTCTCCGATGTATCGGACCCTGCTCGCCCCCGGCTCGGCCCGCGCTCGGCCTTCGGTTGCCCAGGGTGACCTCATAAGCGTAGACAACCGCCCCGACCGCCGCGCCGTCTGCCAGACTGGAACCCATCCACGCAGCTCACCAGGGCGGCGCGGACAGCGGCAACCGGCGTCCTGCGGACATATGTTTCGCCGCACGTTTCGTCGAGCGGCCGTGGGGGAGGTCACTGACACGATGATCGGGTTGCGCGGCGGGGGCCACGCGTCCTAGAAAAGCAGTCGGGTGGAGATATGCATCGCGGTGGCGGACTGGGCGAGGGGACCGACGACCTGGGTCCTCGACGTGCCCGGCGGGGAAGGCACCGACGCGAGGCGGAGGAAGCGTCCGAAGCACGTCAGGCACACGGCACACCGAGCGAGCCCGACCGGGCCGAGCGGCGGACCGACCGGCTGGGGGCGGGGAGCAGGAATGGTGGTCGGGTGGGGGTGACCTACAAGTACTTCGGCGCACCCGACGGTGCGACCGCGGCCCGCGTCCCGATCTCGATGCGCCCCGAGGAGCTGGGCGGCGACGAGCTCGGGATGAACGGCATGTTCACCAAGATCAAGCCGGAGACCATGGCCGCGATGGTCCTCACCGGCATCGAGGGCGTCCCCCTGCACAAGGTCCCGCCGCTTGAACTCGTCGTCCTGCACCCCGACTACGCCGTCGTGAAGCTCCCGATGACCGCCGTCGACCCCCTGCGCGGCATCGGCGAGGAGGCGGTCGGCGCGGCGGCCTTCATCTGGTCGACGGTCCCGGACCGGGGCGGCCCGCGGGACGCGTTCAACGTGTACCAGCTGCTGCACGAGTGGCAGGATTTCTCGCACCGGCTGCACGAGGCGGGGCATCAGCCGTACTGCCTGGTGTGGCCCTGAGCTGGGATTTCGTGGGGGTCGGGCGGGGTCTTCGGGCCTCGCCCTTTTTCGTGCCGGGGAGGGGCCGTCGGGCGGCCGGGGCACATTGGTTTTGCTGAGGGTGCCGAGGTGCCCAGGGTGGTGCGGGTCCTGCTGGATCATCGGCTGGCCTCACTCCGGCGACGTCGGCGCGCTTCGGGTGGCGATGAGTATCTGTTCCGCCCGGGTGCTGTTGTCGCTCCGGACGGCCTGAGCCATCGCGGCGCGAGCGGCCTCGGGAGCCGTCTCCGGCGGAACCACCAGCAGCGAGAAGATGTCCCGGTCGCCTCGGGTGATGAGAACGGTGTCATCGCCCACCGCAAAGGAGTCGATGTGTACCACCCGGCCGTCCACGACGATCCGCGTCGTGAGCCCGTCCCAGGCAGCCGCGTCCAGTCCGACACCCGTGATCGGGCCGACATGGCCGGTGAGGGCGTCCACCAGCGCGGGCAGCTCGGCACGGACGTCGCGCGACCGTGGCCACCACGCACCGTCGAGCACACCTTCTCGCGACTCCGTGGTCCGCGGCCGGAGCAGCGCGTATCCGGGCCGTACGTCCTCGTGAACGCCACCCGGCAGGTGCCGGGCAGCCGAAGGGGGGTCGGAGCCGGTCATGAGAATCACCTGTTTCCCGACGTACCGATCCCGCTCGCTCCCTCCCGACCGCGCGCCTTCCGCGGAGCGGGTGATCCCGGTCTCGGAACAGCCGGGCCGGGGTGGCCGTAGTGGAAGGCGGCGATGCGTTCATCGTGCTGGGCATTGAGCAGGTGGATGACGAGCGCGCCCAGGGCGATCGCCGCCAAGAGCACGATCACGGTGACGAGGATTCCCATGATGGTCACATCCCCTTCGCCTGGTTCGGTACGCCGGCGGTGGCTCCGGGGATCCGTGGACGCGGGGCAGGACCGGCCACGTGCCCACCTTCGGAGTTCCAGACCGCTTCCGAGACACGGTCGTCCTTCGCGGCGGTCCGCAGGTTTTCCGCCTCCGCCACGAGCCGGCTCGCGGTCGACGTGCCCAGGGGGTCGCTCCCGGCGGCCATCAGCCACGCGGCCGAGGCAGACGGCGTCGACGGCGGAATCACCAGCAGGTTCCAGCGACCCACGCGGTAGGAAAGCAGCAACAGCTCGTGCGGGTCCTGCTCGGCCAGGAACCAGCCGACCTTCACCACATGCCCGGCCACGGGCACGTTGCGCGGAATGACGGGCCAGTGAACCGGATTCACGGTGACCCGGGTGATCCGCCCCCACAACGGATCGAGCAAGGCCAGCAATGAGGGGAGTTCCGCCGCGAGATCACGGGAGCGGGGCCACCAGGCGCCGTCCAGCAAAGCGGGTGCGGAACCTGCGGGAGCCAGCGACAGACGCGGAGACGAGGTCGTGTACCGGTCTTCGGATGTCGGCGGGAGGGAAACGGTCGCAGTCATGGTGCGAGCCCTGCCCCCGGGCCGATTGCCACCGGCCCGGTGTCATCAACCACCGAAAACGACACGAGCGTGGAAGCCGGTGTACGGAATGCCCTCGGTAACTTGAGCCTACTCCTAGGGCCATCCGCACAGGACCGTGGAGCCCGCACGGGTTCTCCTCCGGACTCTGGCCCAACAGGCGGCCCAGGCAAACTGACCAGCTGCGGAGCCGTTCTCAGCTGCGCCGTTTCCGGGGGCGTCAGGCGTAGGAGTTCCTCATGCAGCAATCGGCCGACCAGCGCACCGCCGAGGACGACGACACCCACGCCGACCAGCCAGGATTGAATGACCGCGACGGTGCCGACGAGACCGTAGCTGACGGCGTTGGACGCGATCAACGGCGAGAAGACGACGCTGGAGAAAACCCGGCTTTCCGCCTCGACTACTGGACGCGCTGCCCCTCTTCCTGCTCCTCTTCCTCCTCCTCATCAGGCAGTTTCACGTCGCTCACCGTGATGTTGACTTCGACGACTTCCCGACCCGCCATCCGCTCCACCGCCGAGACCACGTTCTCGCGCACCTCACCGGCCACGTCCGTGATCGGGACGCCGTAGTCGACGACGATCTCCAGATCAACGGCCGCCTGCAGCTCTCCGACCTCGACACTGACTCCGCGGGTGGCGGACCGGCCGCTTCCAGCACCAGGCATCCGTTCCCGCATGGACCCCATCGCGCGGGCGGATCCGCTGCCCAGGGCATGGACGCCGCGCACGTCCCTCGCCGCCATTCCGGCGATCTTCGCCACCACTACATCCGCGATGGTCGTCCGGCCGCGAGACCCGGGCGCTCCACCACGCTTGACGCCGGTGTTCTCAGTCATCGGGACAGTCCTCCCTCACGAGGGCCACACGGCACTCTCATCCAAATGTACGCCTTTCATATCTTTTGCTTCAACTGGCGATCGAATCTCCATCCACCCCTCGACACGGACCGCATCGCGCCGCGAAATATCAAATCCCGCCCTTCCCATCACCCAACCCCGCCGACGTAAATGTTAATTAAGGAATAGTTGCGCGCATTTGGGTTCTGAATCTTCAACCGGGCACGACTCGCCTGCAATCAATCCCACTCGGGCACATCTCTGCGTAATATGCCACCAATTCTCAAGCTTCCCGGCAGAAAAAAAGCCCGGTAGCTCACGGCCCCTCCACAGGAAATGGCCTCTCAAATGAAGCTGAAGATCCCGCAGGCGGCCAGGCGCCGCTCTTTGACCGGATGGCTGACCACAGGACTCGCTGCGACGGTTGCCGCCGTGATGGTCGCCGTCGTACCGACGCCTGCCGAGGCGATCGCCACGCCCGTACCCCTCGGCACGGCTGCCAGTTTCTCGGTTCTGGCAGGTTCTGAGGTCACCAACACCGGGCCGTCACTCCTCAGTCAGGATCTCGGCGTGAGTCCGGGGACGGCCATCTCGGGGTTCCCGCCGGGCCAGGTACTCGGTGCCGTGCACGCGGCGGACCAGGTAGCCAACGACGCCAAGAGCGACCTCGTCACGGCATACAACAACGCCGCGAGCCAGGCCACCGACTTCGCCCTCGCGGCGGGAATCGGTGCCGGTCAGACCCTGCTCCCCGGCGTCTACACCGCTTCGTCCGGTGTGGGCCTCACCGGTGACCTGATCCTGGACGCCGGCGGGAACCCGAACGCCGTCTGGGTCTTCCAGATCCCCGAGGCGCTGACGACGGCCTCCTCCAGCCGGGTGCTGCTCACGAACGGCGCCTCGGCGTGCAACGTGTACTGGCAGATCGGAAGTTCGGCCACGCTCGGCACCAACTCGACGTTCGTCGGCACCCTCATGGCTCTCACCTCGATCAGTGTGACCACGGGGACGAACATCGAAGGTCGGGCTCTCGCCCGCAACGGCGCCGTGACGCTCGACAACAACAGGATCTTCCCGGGCAGCTGCTCGACCACGACCTCCGGCACCACGTCCGGGACCACCACCGGCACCACGTCCGGGACCACCACCGGCACGACGACCGGGACCACAACGGGCACGACGACCGGGGCCACAACCGGGACTACGACCGGTACGACCACCGGCACCACCGTCGGCCTGATCGGTGGCGGCCTCCTGGGCGGGCCGCTCGTCACCGGCGGGGGCACCGTGGGGTCCACCTCCGGAAACACCGCCGGCAACACGGCAGGCAACACCGCCGGGAACACCGGTGGGAACAACGTCACCGCCGGAAACACCGGCGGCCACGACGGCAAGCCCGGTGGGCCCGGCCACGGGGACGACCATGGCGGTAAGCCCGGTGGTGGCCACGGAGAGGGTCACGACGAGGGCGGCAAGCCCGGCAAGGAGAACGGAGGGATGCCCAGCAAGCCGGACCACGGCTACGGCATGGGACCTGACGAGTTCCCCGGCAGCTACGGCTACGGCGACGCCCCGAAGACCGAGGAACACGAGGACGCCAAGGGCTAGACAGCCCATCGAGCTGCGATGAGTTCCTTCACCGGATGACGGCGCGCTGCGGAATCACATCGATTCCGCAGCGCGCCTCCGGTGCGTCTCCAGATGCATACCGATCGCGGGCAGAAGACATGAAGGCAAGGTGGGCGGTGTCCAGCCGAATCGAACCAGCGGACGTGCAGGACCTCGAGCAGTGCGACTCCGATCCGCCGCGAGAACGCCACGGCGAACCGGGCGCTTCCGGACCACGTCCCGTGGGCGTGCGCCTACTCAACGCGGTCCTGCATACGACCGTGTTCCTCTGCCTGGCCGTGACTCTGGTCCACGTCGTCCTCGTCTTCTTCCACGTCGCACCGCCCAACCCCGTCTCTCGGCGCTACAGCCAGCAGATCGACGCATGGGTCTACCCCCTCTTCGAACAGAACTGGCGTCTTTTCGCACCCAATCCCGATTCTGTCAACCGACAGGTCCTGGCGAGAACCGCGCACGTCGGCCCCGATGGATCGATGCAGGTCAGTCCTTGGTTCGATCTGTCGGCCGTGGACAGTGAGGCCATCGAACACCAGGCGTTTCCCAGCCACACGGCGCAGAATCTGCTGCGCCGCGCCTGGGCCGCTTACGCCGAAACGCACGGGAAGGACGACACGGCACGCTCGGAGCGGGCCGTGATGCTCCAGAAATACATGAACAACATCGCCTCGGACCGCATCGCCGAACACCGCGGCGACAGCGGCCGCGACATCGACTTCGTTCAGCTCCGGGTCATCACGCTCCCCGTCGCGGCGCCCGGCTCCAACGCGGCGGACAGCCCACCGAAACCTGTCGAGAACCGACTCCTGCCCTGGTGGAAGGTGACCTCTCATGGGAAGTGAACAGCTGCGCAAGCTCTCCGCTGCGGCAGTCACACTCGTCACCGGCCGACCGGTGTCCCTGTACGCCACGTCGGTACTGCGCATCGGCTACGGACTGCTCTACCTGGTCTTCCTGCTCCGCGAGTTCCCGCACCGCCACGAGATCTGGGGTCCGGACTCCCCGTGGACACCCGCGCTGGCCGCGCAGCTCTTCGACCAGACCGGGTGGTACAGCTTCCTGCTCCTGTCGGACAACCGGGCCTACTTCGAGCTGTGCTACGGGGTGGCTCTCGTGGCGTCCGCGCTGTTCATGCTCGGCTGGCGGACCCGGGCCACGTCCATGGTGTTCGCCGCCGTGGTGACGTCGTTCCACGCCCGCTCGATCTTCATGACGGACGGAGGCGACAACCTGGTCCTCCTGATGTCCCTCTACCTCGTGCTCACCGCGTGCGGCCGACGCTGGTCCCTGGACGCACGCCGCGAGCGGCGCAAGGCGTCTCGCGCGGCCGGTGCGGCGACCCGTGCGAAGAGTCCCGGCCCGACCGCTCGGCCACTCCGTGACGCCCGCGTCACCTTGACCACCGTGGTGCACAACTGCGGTGTGTTCATCATCGCGGCCCAGGTCTGCTTCCTGTACGGATCAGCCGGCCTGTACAAGGTCCAGGGATCGTACTGGGCCGACGGCACGGCACTCCACTACGTACTGCACCTCGAACTCTTCCAGCCCTGGCCCGCGCTCTCCCACTTCTTGGACCAGTACCCTCTCGCGATCGCGGCCATCAGCTACCTGACCGTGCTCACCCAGGTCGCTTTCCCGTTCGTACTGTCCGGCAGACTCAAGTACCCCGTCCTCGCAGTCCTGCTGGGCATGCACGCCGGCATCGCGGTCCTGCTGGGGCTGCCGGTCTTCTCGGGCGCCATGATCGTCGCGGACGCCGTGTTCCTGCCGGACCGCTTCTACACCTCGCTGCCCCGCCTGGGGCGCCGTACGGCACGGCGGCTCGGCGTACGGCTGCCGCGGCCCCGCGGAGAGACCGGGGTGGCGGGGGTTGGTGCAGTGCCTCCGCGGGTCAAGCCCGGGAGCCCCGGCCTGCACCTGCGGTGACGTTCGGCGGAAGGGCGGACAGGGTGACATCGACGGTCCGCCGGCGCGACCGTCAGCGACGGCCTGCGGGCAGGGCGCAGGTCGCGGTCCCGCCCGGCAGGCGGTCTCGGTTGTTCGCGACGATCCGGTAGACGCCGTGCGCGACCCAGCGGAACGGCGGCAGGGTGAGCAGCGCGCCGAAAACGGCCCACCCCTTGCCTGCCCGCAGCAGCAGCCTGGCCACCGCCTGCGCACCGCCGTACACGGCCCCGTCGGGCGTGATCCACAGGGCCTCGTACTCGGCCTGACGCTGAGTGGCGCCCAGAGAGGCCAGGTCGGCGAACTGCCACGGCGTGATGGAGCAGTCGGGTCGTAGCAGGCGTTCGAGGAGGGTGACTGACGTCGTACAGAATCGGCAGTCACCGTCGTAAACCAGCACAGGTCGGGTCCGCATGGCAGCAATCCTGCCTCACCAGGGCAGTCGGCCGGGGCAGGCCGCCCCATGGCGCTTCCGACGGGTAGTCGACCTCGGCAACCTGCTCTTCAGGCAGTCCTTGCGCGGCAGCTGTCTCTTCGAAGGGGACGCCCTCAGCGATAGCATCTTCGACGAGGGAAAGGGGGGTGCCGTTGTGGACGAAATAAGGCTGCCCGAAGTTGACGTCCGCCTTCACCGCAATCTCTGCAACCTCCCAGCCAGGCAGTATGACTCGGTTGGCGTAGGCAGCCACACCATCGGCGTCGTAGCTGATCTGCTTCATGTACCGCTCGACGACCTCGCGGAATACGTACTGCCCGTTACGCAGGACGATGACCTTGCGAGGCTCGATGCGTTCCTCACCATCGAGGTGATCGCTCACTTCGTAGAGCAGTTCCGCCCCATCGGTGTACAGGCGTCGGGACGCCAGTGCGTGCTCGACACCAAGTTCGTCGCGGACCAGTTCCAGTGCAGGTCGGATCTTCTGCATGGGCACGTTGGCTGCCCTCAACGCCGATAGGAACATGCCTTCGGCGAGTCCGATGAAGGGTACGGATGCGCCAGTACGCGGGTTGCCCAGACAAGTGATCAGAGGGGCGCCGACGACGTCCGGGCGATCCGGGAAGTGATTGTGGTAGCCGCGTGCCCACGACCGGAACGTGGACGAGGGAGTGCGGAGGTACCGGGCCGCTGCCTCCTGGGTGTACAGGGGCACGCTGAAGCGAGTGTCCACATCGAGGAACGCGTTGATCAAAGCATCGATGTCCGACACGATCCGCCTCCTCTCCGCTCTACCCCTTAGTCTGCCCGCTTCCATGTGGCCGGATGGCCTCTGCACAATATCTGAGACGCGCGCGGGTGGAGGCCATACGGCTTACGCATCCGAGACAGGTCATCGTTCCCCAGCGGTCTCCGTACATGAGTGTCGCGTGACCGTACTGCCTGGTGTGGCCCTGAGCATAGGTCTCGGTGGAGGTGGGCGGGGTCTTCGGGCCTCGCCCTTCTTCCGTGCTGGGCGCCGTCGTGCGGCCAGGACACATCGGGGCGCACTGGTTCTGCCGGGGGCGCCGATGTGCCCTGGGCGGCGGGCGGCCGCCGTGGTCCGCCGCTGAGCGCCGTGTCGTCCGGGTGAGGCGCGGACACGCGCGGCGACAGGCACGGTGCCCGCTCGCCCGGTTCACCCACCCGGGGGGAACCACGCGGCCCGCGGGCGTGAGCGGTGGCTGGAAAACACCGATGGTGAACAGACTGGGAGCCACGTCTGCGCTCGCCACCCGACAACGGGGTACCCCGGCCGGCGCACGAGTCCGTCCTCGGCCTCAGGAGGCACCCCCCATGACGTTCAACCCGCTTGGGCAACGGGGTATCCCGTTGGACCGCCAGCTGCGCAACTGGCGTGAGCTGAACGTGGATCCGATCGATCCCGACCACTGCGACCCGTACACCCGGTGCCGGATCATCACGATGAACGGGATCGAGGTGGAGGCGATCCTGTTCAGCCACCAGCTCGCCCGGCACACGGTGGATCCGGAGATCAAGAGGCAGCTGGCCCGGGTCCGCTACATCGAGGCCCAGCAGCAGAAGGTGGTGAACTGGCTCCTGCCGGGGGTGTCGTCGGTGCTGGAGACGACGATCGCCTACGAGCAGGTCGCGGTGGACCTGACGGCGTGGGTGGCGCGGATGGAGCCCGACCCGTACCTGAAGCAGGCGTACCAGTTCGGTGTGCTGGAGGACTTCGACCACCTGTACCGGTACGCGAACCTGTACGAGATGATCGAGCACCGCAAGGCGGAGTCGATCGTCGACGGCCTGACCGAAGTCATGCCCGGACGGCCCACCAGGCTCCACCACCGCAATCCGGTCGACAACGTCCGCGACCCGTACGCCAAGGACCAGACCGATCCGCTCTCCAAGCTGCACGCGCTGACGATCATGTCGGCGGAGCAGCAGACCATGAACTTCTACATGAACACCGGTCCCACCTACATGGAGCCGATCGCCCGCCAGCTGTACCAGGAGATCGGGCTGATCGAGGAGGAACACGTCACCCACTACGAGTCGCTGGTCGACCCGGGTGAGACGTGGTGGGAGCAGCTGGTCAACCACGAGTACAACGAGTGCTACCTGTACCACTCCTTCATGGAGCAGGAGAGCGACCCCAGGGTCAAGGCGATCTGGGAGCTGCACCTGAACATGGAGCTGGAGCACCTGCACGCCGCCTGCGACCTGATGCGCCGGCACGACGGCCGCGACCCCGCCTCGGTCCTGGCCCCCGAGCTGCCCAACGTGCTGACCTTCGAGCCGAACAAGGGCTACCTGCGCGAACTGCTCGACACCCAGATGGACCTGACCACGCTCGGGGCCGGTTACGTCCGCGAGGCGCATGAACGGTTCGAGCAGATGCAGGAGCAGATCCACGGCGGCGAGGCGCCCCCGAGCGACCGGGTCATGACCGGGCACGACGAGATGTTCGGCCGTGAGTACCGCGTCCAGACCGAGGGCGAGCACCCCGACCCCGCGCAGCGCGAGAAGTGAGGGGAGCCGAGATGTCCGAGCTGCACACCCCGTCCGCAGGCGACGACCGGGCCAAGGACGACGACGTCGTCGCCCTGCTGATGCGCCAGCACGGCGACATCCGCAACCTCTTCGACGAGGTCGAAGCCGCCAAGGGCGACGAGCGCCGCGACGCCTTCCGCCGACTGGTGCGCCTGCTGGCCGTGCACGAGACCGCCGAGGAGGAGGTCGTCCATCCCTTCGCCCGGAAGGGTTTCCCCGGCGGCGAGCAGGTCGTGAAGGAACGCCTCGCCGAGGAGAAGGCCGCCAAGGAGACGCTGGCCGCCCTGGACGAGCTGGACACCGACGACCCGAAGTTCATGCCCCAGCTGCTCAAGCTGCGCAAGGACGTCCAGGCACACGCGCGGGCCGAGGAACGCTACGAGTTCACCCACATCCGCCGCAGCACCGACGCCGGCAACCTGGCCGCGATGGCGAAAGCGATCAAGGCCGCCGAGGCGATGGCACCCACCCGGCCCCACCCGGGTGTCGAGTCAGGGGCGAAGAACATGGCCCTCGGACCGGTCGCCGCCCTCATGGACCGCACCAAGGACGCCGTCCGCAAAGCCATGGGCAAGGGCTGACCCCGCGTCTCCTGGCCGGCCGGGGCGCTCGACCGGTCGGCCGGGGCACGACACCGGGCCGGCTGTTTGCCCCCTCTTCACGGGGGGACCCTCCGCCCATGAGCATGAATCCAGGTCGTCGCCGTATGGGCCAGAACCGGATGCTTCGGCTGCTCGACGCCCTGGAGCGCAGCCCCAGGGCGGACGCGGCGATCGACGTGCTGACGAGGAGAGTCCGGGCTCTCCCGCTGGGCCGCGCACGGGACGCGTTGCACGGCAGGTGGCTCGGCCATCCCGTGCACCCCTTGTTGGTGCAGGTACCGATCGGCAGCTGGTTGTCCGCCGCCGTACTCGACCTGTGGCCCGGCCGTTCCCGAGAGGCCGGCTTCCTCGTGGGCGTCGGACTGGTGGCGGCCGGGCCCGCCGCGTTGGCGGGCGCGGTGGACTGGGCCGAACTCCACCGGCAGCAGACACGGGTGGGACTGGTGCACGCCGTGGCCAACACGGCGGCCGTGGGACTGTACGGCGCCTCGCTCGTCTGCCGCCTCACCGGGCGGGCCGGAGCGGGTCGCGCCTACGGGTTCCTCGGGCTGACGGGGGTCGGTCTGGGAGGCGTGCTGGGCGGCCACCTGGCATACCGGCAGGCTTCCGGCGCCAACCACGCCGAGGAGGTGCCGCACGTCGTCAGCGAGGGCTGGCACCGGATCGGCGCCGTGGACGACTTCCCCGCCGGCCGGCCCGTGCGGCGTGCCGTGGACGATGTGCCGGTCCTGGTGGTGCGCGAAACCGGCGGGGCCTTCCACGCACTGGCCGAGCGGTGCAGTCATCTGGCGGGCCCGCTTTCCGAGGGCACGGTCGCCGACGGATGTGTCCGGTGTCCCTGGCACGGCAGCGTCTTCCGGCTCTCGGACGGCTGGAACGTCCGCGGCCCCGCCACCGCGCCCCAGCCCGCCTTCGACACCCGCGTCGTCGACGGGCAGGTGGAGGTCAGGCTGCGCCGGGGGGACGGTACGGACAGCCCGGCCGAGCGCGAAGCGGACGAGGCACAGGCAGAGGCTCCGGCACAGACACAGGCACAGGCACAGGCAGAAGAGGACGAAGGCCATGGACGCGACTTCTGACGGTCGTCTCGCGGAGCGTCTGAGGCGACGGTGGCGACGCACCGAACGCACGTACTCGGCGGCGGGGGAGGACCGCCCGCTGCGCGGGTATCTGGCGGCCATGGCGGCTTTCGGCGTGTACACGGCCGGGTGGGCGACGGTGGTCGGGATGCGCGGCCGTCCGCTGCCGGACCGGCCCGTGCCCTGGGACGTGGCTCTGACCGCGGTGGCGACGTTCCGGCTGAGCCGGCTGCTGAGCAAGGCGTCGGTGACCAGCCCGCTGAGGGCACCCTTCACCGTGTTCCAGGGCCCGCAGGGGCCGGCCGAGCTTCACGAGGAGGCGCGGCCGGAGGGCGCCAAGGACACGGTCGGGGAACTCGTGACGTGCCCGTTCTGCATGAGCGTCTGGGTGGCCTCCACGCTCACCGCCGGACAGCTTCTGTGGCCCCGCGCCACCCGCATCACCATGGGGGCGCTCACCGCGCTGGCCGGCGCGGACGCCCTGCAGTTGACGTACGGCGCACTGGTGGCCAAGACGACCGGTGAGTGACCTCGTCCGCGCTGCCCGAGCGCCCAGCGGCGGAGCCGCGGCGCACCGGTCACCCGTGCTCGCGGCTCATCGCGCCCACATGCACAGCGCACCGCCGACGCCGGCCGCGCAGACCACCATGCCGCACGCCCACGCCGCGTGGCGTCTGAGCAGGTCGCGCCGCAACTGCTGGTACCGGGCCTCGTACTCCCCGCGCAGCTCGTCGGCGCGGTTCACCGTCGCGCTGAGCATCCGGCGGGACAGGGCGATGCGGTGGCTGACGTAGTGACGCGTGAGGTCTTCCGCCTGGGCGGTGGTCAGCCAGGTGAGGGCGCTGCACAGGGCCTGCGCCTCGCGGTCTGCGTCGTGCCGGTGCTCCCGCGCGAGCAGGAAGCCTTCCGCCTGTGCCGCGATGGCCGAGGCGGTCGAGGAGGGCGGGCGGCGGGGGCGTTTCTCCGTCATGTCCGGTCGCCCCTGTGGCCGTTCGGGTGCAGGGCGTCGCGTCGCCCGGTGTTCTCCGCCCGGCCCAGGCAGGCCGACGCGGGGTGGTGCGGGGCGAGGGACGCGGGGCGGGTTCCGGGCCGGGTGGCGCGGTCGTGGCGGGGCGGTGGGCCGGAGGTCGCCTCCGCCGGCACGCTCCGCAGGCCCGGCCGCGCCGGCTCCGCCCGCGCCACCATGGCCGGTGCTCCGCCGATGGGGAAGAACGCGAACGACGTGGTCAGGTACGGGTGCCCGGTCGTCTTGTGACCGGTCGCCTTGTGACCGGTCGCCTTGTGACCGGTCGTGGACAGCCGGGTGACCACCGCCTGGCCCCGGCCACGGCGCTCGGCCACGGTGACGGTGACGGGAGCCACCGGCTCGGTACGGGTCGCCATCACGTTCCTCACTCGGCAGAGCACATGGACGGCCGTGGGACGGCGGCGGTCCGCCTCTCTGCCCTGGGTCGGGCAACGCGTTTCCAGCCGGGTGAAAAGTAGTCCCCCTCGGTGCGCGACCGCGTTCGCGCCCAGCCGTCGCCGGGCCGGACGGCCGTATCTTCCAACCGGACGAGTGACACGTGGGCGAGTCTGTGCCCCGCCGCCCCGGCGCCTCCCGGCCGCCCGTTTCATCCGCGTGTCCACGGAGCCCCCTTACCGGCGGTGGACGCCGGGACACCGGTGCGGAGGACGTTCGAACGCCACCGGCCCCTGCCGCGACCCGACGCCCCGAGCGGGCCGTACTCGACCCTGCCGTCCTACCGGTCCCGCGAGCGCGACCGCCCGTTCGCGGCCCTCCCCCGGGGACGGCACCCAGCCGAAGGAACCCGACGCCATCGCCCGCTCGGTGCGCTCATGACGACTCGGCAGGCGGGCGGTTCTTCTCCCCGTCCCCGTCCCGGTTGCCGGCGTCGGGGGTGGTCCAGGCCGCGGTGCATGCGGCGGTCATGGAGACGATGGCCAGGAGCACGAAGAGGTGGCTGTACCCACCGAGTGGCGCTGCGAGCGCTGCTCCGGCGAAGGGAGCCATGGCGGCCGCGACGGTTGCCGGGGCCGCGAGCAGTCCGGAGAGCCGACCGTAGTGGCTGGTGCCCCAGCGGTCGGGGACGGCGGTGGCCTGCAGCAGCGTGAGATTGCCTCGGACCGTGCCGGCCGCGATCGACACGGTGAGCAGCAGGGCATAGGGGCCCTGTACGGCAGCGAACGCGGCGGTGGTGAGGCCGCCCAGAACGAACAGGATCGTCGTGCGGGCCGTCACCGGGGTGCGCCGGGCCAGTGCTGCGTACAAGGTACGGCCGAGGGTCTGTCCGGCGCCGCCGAGTCCGAGCGCCCAGGCTGCCTGGTTGGTCGTGTAACCGCGTTCCAGAAGAAGCGGGACGAGGGCCACGACGACGGCGTACATCGTGAACGCCGACAGTGTGAAGGCGGTGGCGAGCAGGAGGAAGGGCCTGCTCCGCTCAATTCCGGTCGCTCCGGTGGCCGCGTGCCCGGTTGTGGGCGGAGCTTCGGGCCAGGGGCCACGCAGCGCCAGGGCGTGGGCGGGGATGGTGACGGTGGCGAGGACGGCGGCCAGGACGAGATAGGTGTGGCGCCAGGAGAGGTGGTCGGCGAGCAGGGCCGTCGACGGGGCGAAGACGGTGGAGGCCAGGCCGCCGGCGAGGGTCACGATGGTCAGCGCCCGGATGTGGTCGGGGGCCCACCAACGGGTGAGGGCGGCGAAGGCGGGCTGGTAG
The DNA here is from genome assembly GCF_043200575.1 of Streptomyces sp. NPDC048392. Classification (NCBI taxonomy): domain Bacteria; kingdom Bacillati; phylum Actinomycetota; class Actinomycetes; order Kitasatosporales; family Streptomycetaceae; genus Streptomyces; species Streptomyces sp. NPDC048392. The sequence continues at coordinate 47,897 of NZ_JBICYB010000002.1, read as the reverse complement.
AAGGTCGCCGCCATCGCGAGTCCGGCGAGCGCCCAGCCGAGGAAGAAGACGGGCGGGTTGGGCGCCGTGGCGACCACCAGCAGGCTGGTGACGCCGAGGGCCGAGCCGATCGTCATGACGGCGCGCGGGCCGCGCTGGTCGATGACGCGCCCGACCCGGATTCCGGCGAGCGCGGAGACGACGAGGCCGAGTGAGAACGCCGCCGTAGTCGCTCCGGCCGACCAGCCGGTCGCCCGGGTGATCTGTGGGTTGAGCACGGGGAAGGCGTAGTAGACGATGCCCCAGCTCACGATCTGCGTCAGGCAGAGGGCGGGCAGGGCGGCGCGGGGCCGCGACCGGTCCCCTGTTCCGGTCGCGGCCCCGCTGTCGTGGGTGTGGAGGCCGGTCACGAGCCGCAGCAGCCGCCCGCCGAAGCGTCCTCGGCGGCCGCGCCGGCCGCCGTGGGCGCGGCGAGCCGTACGAGCCGGGGTTCCGGTGCGGCGCAGCAGCCGCCGCCGTCGGCCTGCTGGGCGTCGGGGGTGTCGAAGAGGCCCGCGCCGCCGCAGACTCCGGTCTCCGGGAGGGTGAGTTCGACGCGGTCGGCGGAGTCGAGGTCGCCGGCGATGGCCGCGGCGACGGAGCGGACCTGCTCGTACCCGGTCATGGCCAGGAAGGTGGGGGCGCGGCCGTAGGACTTCATGCCGACCAGGTAGACGCCCTGCTCGGGGTGGGAGAGCTCGCGGTGCCCGTGCGGGTAGACGGTGCCGCAGGAGTGCTGGTTGGGGTCGATGAGCGGGGCGAGTTCCACCGGCGCCTGGAGGCGCTCGTCCAGGCCCAGGCGCAGCTCGTCGAGGAAGGACAGATCGGGGCGGAACCCGGTCAGCACGATCACCTCGTCCACCGCGTCCAGACGGCGTCCGTCCTCGCCGAGGAGGACGAGCCGTCCGTCGGCGTCGCGTTCGAACGCCTCGGTGCGGAAGCCGGTGACCGCGTCGGCGTGCCCCTTGTCGACAGCGGCCTTCGCGGCGAGGCCGAGGGCACCGCGGGCGGGGAGCTGGTCGGCGGTGCCGCCACCGAAGGTGGAGCCGGAGATGCCGCGGCGCAGGATCCACACCGCGTGCGTCCCCGCACCGCCCTCGGACTCGGACAGCTCGGCGAGGTACGCGAGCGCGGTGAACGCGGAGGCACCCGAACCGATGACGGCCGTGCGCCTGCCCGCGTACCGGGCACGGACGGCCGGGTTCTTCAGGTCCGGCACGCGGTAGGTGATCCGGTCGGCCGCCGCCTTCTCGCCGAGCGCGGGCAGGCCGCCGCCGCCGGCCGGTCCGGCCTTGGCCCAGGTGCCGGACGCGTCGATCACCGCCCGGGCGAAGAGGCGCTCCTCGCGGCCGTCGGCGTACTCGACGTGCACGACGAAGGGCCGCTGTTCCCGGTCGGCGTCGACGATCCGGTCGCGCCCGGCCCGGGAGACACCGGTGACGGCGGCGCCGGTGCGGACCTTGTCGCCGAGGGCGTCGGCGAGCGGCTGCAGGTACTGCTCGGCCCAGTCGCCGCCGGACGGATACGCAGCCGGGTCGGGCCGGGTCCAGCCGGTGGGGGCGAGGAGCTTCTCGGCGGCCGGGTCGACGACCTCGCCCCAGGTGGAGAACAGGCGCACGTGGCTCCACTCGCGCACGGCCGCGCCGGCCCTGTCGCCCGCTTCCAGAACGAGGGGCTCGATGCCGCGCTCGACGAGGTGGGCGGCGGCGGCGAGTCCGGCGGGACCGGCGCCGATGACGACGACGGGGAGCTGCTGGTTGGTCATGATGCTCGGTCTCCTCTGGGGATGAAGGGGTCAGCGCGCGGGGGTGAAGGCGGCCGGCTGGGCGTGCTGCCGGCGTTCCGCCGCTCGGGAGGCGCGGTCGCTGACCTGGGCGCAGCTGTCGCAGAAGCTGATGCCGGCCAGGTGGCGGGCGATGCGGCGGGCCCGGGCCGCGGTGAGCGCGGTACGGAGGGTGGTGGTCACGACGACTCCTTGCTTCGATGCTTGTCAATATCCCTGCACCTCGGAGCTTGCCACTCGTATCGACGAGTGTCAACATAGACACATGTCGAAATCAGAGGTCGTGGAACTGCCCGTCCTGCGGGACGGTGACGTCGTACCGTGCTGCCCGCCGATCACCGCCGGGGAGCTGTCCCGGGCCGACGCGGAGAGGATGGCCGCCATGTTCAAGGCGCTTTCGGACCCGGTGCGCCTGCGGCTGTTCTCCAGGGTCGCCTCCCACCCGGGCGGCGAGGCGTGCGTGTGCGACATCGCGGACGTCGGCGTCTCCCAGCCGACCGTCTCCCATCACCTCAAGAAGCTGCGCGAGGCCGGCCTGCTGACCTCCGAACGGCGCGGCACCTGGGTCTACTACCAGGTCGCCCCGTCCGTGGTGGCGGCCATGGCCGCCATGCTCGACCTGCGCGGCTGACCACCGTCCGAGCCGGGTCCGCGGTCCGGCGGCGCGAGATGTCCGCCCGACTCACGCCCGAGGGTGTCGTGTGGGCCGACGGCACCAAGGAACCGGTCGACACGGCCATCCGGGCCACCGGATACCACCTCGCCCACCCCTACCTGAACGGAAGCGGCGTCCTGGACACCGACGGCCGGTCCCACCACCACGGCGGCGTCGCCACCGCCCCGGGCTCGGCTTCGTCGGCATCGGGTTCCAGCGCGGCTTCCCTTCCCACACCTTGCGTGGCGTGGGTCGCGGTGGGCCGAGGCCGGGCCGGGGCGGGTCGCGGTGGGCCGGGCCGGGGTGGGCCGGGAGCCCCTGTTGCCGCCGCGAGCCGGCACCCGCATGTTTGACACCACTGTCAAACATTGTGCCAGGCAGACAGAGGGAGAGCCCGATGACGTACGCGAGTTCCGTTGAGATCGTGGAAGCCTTCTGGAAGGAGGTCTGGAACGACCGCAACCCTCAGAAGATCGACGACTTCGTGACCGAGGACTTCGTGATCACCAACGCCGGTGAGCGCGTCGAGGGGCGGGAGAACTTCAAGGCGTGGGTCGGAGCCTTCCTGGAAACGGTCCTCGACTTCCGGCTGGAGGTCGTCGAGTCCTTCCAGAACCACGACGGAAGCCGGGTCGCCTCGCGCTGGGTGGTGCACGGAAAGAACAACGGCGTTCTGGGCACGAAGCCCGACCGGCAGCCGATCTCCTTCAGCGGGACCGCCGTGTGGGAGGTACGGCCGGACGGCAGGCTCGCACAGAACTGGGTCGAGCGCGCCTCCTGGGAACTGCACCGGCGCATGTCCGGCGGACGGGCCACCACTGCCTGACCGGGCCCGGCGCGGACTCGGCCGCGTCCCTTCGCCCGGGGACCACCCGGGGGCAGGCCCCTCACCTCGCCGTTCTCGCCGCCCCGGCACGCGCGACGCTATGTTGGACGTCAGTGTCAACAGTCGGCGCGCATGATGCCGCCGACGGGGAACCGAGGGGACCGGATGGCCGGAGTACGTCAATTCGACGAACAGCGGACACTCGGCCGCGCCCTCGAAGTCTTCGCGGTCCGCGGGTACCGCGCGACCTCCATGCTGGACCTCGCGTCCGGCACCGGCGTCCAACGCGGCTCGCTCTACCACGCCTACGGCGGCAAGGAGCAGATCTTCCTGCGGGTGTTCGGCGTCTACACCCGGACCTTCCTCGGCGACGCGGCCGAGGCACTGCGCGCCGACGACCGGCGCTCGGCGCTGCTGGCCTTCTTCGACCACTGCATCCGGTCGATCACGGCAGGCACACCGGCCAGGGGCTGTCTGTCGACCCGGACGGTCATCGACGCGAGCACGGAGGTCGCGCAGGTGGAGACCGCGGCGCGCACGTTCCTGGACGACCTCGAAGACGTCGTCCACGACGGGCTCGCCGCGATCGAGGACGGCGGCCTCACCGTCGATCTGCGGTCGGCTGCCCGACTCGTGGTCACGACCACCCGGGGTCTGGCGGTCATGGAACGCGCGCACCACGGACCCGACGAACTGCGGGACATCGCCGCGACGCTCGTCACCTCCCTGACCGGGCGCGGCCGGCCGGTGTGAGAGCGGTCGCCGGCCGGCCGGTGCGAGACGCGCCGTGACTGCCGGACGCCTCACAGCCCACGGGCCAGCAGGAGGGTGACGTCGTCGGCCGGAGCCGTGGTGGGCAGTGTGCCGATCACGGCCGTGCAGAGGTCGTCGAGGGACGCGGCCCGCTGGGAGAGCGCACGTCCCACCCGCCGCAGACCGACGTCGATGTCCTGGTGGCGGTCCTCGACGAGGCCGTCGCTGAACAGGGCGAGCAGGCTGCCCGCGGCCAGGTCCAGCTCCGCGGTCGGAAAGGTCAGCATCCCGAGGCCGAGTGGAGTCCCGTGCGGCAGGTCGGGGAACGAGACTCCCCTGTCCGGATGTACGACGGCGGGCGGCGGATGGCCGGCCAGCGCCAGCGTGCACTTGCGGACGGCGGGGTCGTAGACGGCGTACACGCAGGTGGCGCCCATGGACGGGATCTCCGTGTCAGCGGCCTCGTCGTCCTCGGTCAGCCGGATGAACGTGCGGTCCAGCCTGGTCAGCAGCTCCCCCGGGGGGAGGTCGAGGTCCGCGAGCGTGCGGATGGCCGTACGCAGTCGCCCCATGGTCGCCGCCGCGGTGACACCGTGCCCCACCACGTCGCCGACGACGAGGGCCAGGCGTCCGCCGGGCAGCCCGATGACGTCGAACCAGTCGCCGCCGACGCTGCCCTCGGCGTCCGCGGGGAGGTAGCGGGCGGCCACCTCCATGGCGGTGCCGCCGTGTATCCGACGCGGCAGCAGGCTGCGCTGGAGGGCGAGGGCGGTGTTGCGCTCCCGGGTGTACCGACGGGCGTTGTCCAGGCTCAGTGCGGCCCGGGCCACCAGTTCCTCTGCCAGGAGCTGGTCGCTCTCGTCGAACGGCGTCGGGTTCGACGTCCGTACGAAGACCGCCACGCCCAGGAGCATGCCCCGGGCGTGGACCGGGAGGATCAGCAGCGAGTGCATGCCGTATGCGCGGATCTTCGCGGCCCGCGCCGGATCCTCGGCCAGCCAGGTGTCGCGCGCGGTGTCGAGCAGCGGTTCCAGCAGGGGACGGCCCGTGGACAGCACCTGTGTGAACGGCGAGGTCTCAGGGACGTACACCACCTCGCCGCTCGACCACAGCGACTCAGGGGCACCGGCGTGGATCGAGGCCCGCCCCGCTCGCCTGAACTTGGGAATCCGCCCGCGAGAGGGGCCCATCCGGTCCAGCGGTTCCTCTCCGAGTCGCATCGCCTCGGTGAGGTCTACGGTCGCGAAGTCGGCGATCAACGGCACCGTGTAGTCGGCCAGTTCCTGTGCCGTACGCGTGACGTCCAGCGTGGTGCCGATGCGCGCACCGGCCTCGCTGACCACCGTCAGGCGGTCCCCGGTCCACCGCCGGTCGGTGACGACCAGCATCATCATGCACACCCCGAGGGGGCGCCCGGCCGCGTCGTGCAGGCGGACGAACGAGGACGACAAGGCACGATCCCGTCGTTTCCCCGCCGCCGGAACACGGTAATCGCGGTCCGTGACACAGTGGCCGCTTTCCAGCACCCAGCGTACGAGGGTTTCCAGTCGGTCGGCGTCGCCGGCCAGGGAATCCCTCGGCCGGCGGCCCAGGCGCTGCTCCCGAGGGATCCCGTCATAGCGTTCGAGAGCGTCATTGGCCCAGACGCACCGCAGGTCGGTGTCCCAGACGGCGAGACCGACGACCGAGTCGGTCAGCAGGGCCCGCAGTGCGGGGACGACATCGTCCCCCAGGTCCACGCCTTCCGGATCGCGGGCGGGGTCCGCTGCCTCCATGGGTGTCCGCCTTCCGGCCCTGTCTCACATTCGGTGGTCCGACGTACTTCCTCCGGTACGACTCCGCCCCCACTTCCTGCGGGCAGAGCGCACGCGCTCAGACGAGGTCCTCGATCGTGATCGGCAGCTTGCGTATCCGCCGCCCGGTGACGTGGTGCACCGCGTTGGCGAGGGCGGCGGACACGCCGACCCGACCGTTCCCGCCGACGCCTTTGACTCCGAGGGGTTGACGAGGCTCGTAGGCCAGATCGCGGCCCTGGTCGAGGGTGGTGACGGGAGGGGTCTCCTCAAAGGAGACGCGCAGCAGCCGCGCCGCGGGCCGGGCTCGCTCCCAGGTGTCGGCGACGACCGGCGCCATCTGCCGGCCCGCGTGGTGCACCGTGTCGTCGTGCATGGGGAAGAAGGTCTGACCGGGCGCCGCCGTGCCGCCGAGCGAGGGGACGAGAGGGGGACGAGAGGGGGCTGCTCGGCCGTTCTGGGCAGCGTCCGGTGCGTGAGGACGGCCTGGACGCTCTCCTCGGCCTGTGCGGCGATCGCGTCGATGCCGGTGACCCGCCCGGCGGCGATGCGGGAGCCGACTGCGTACGCGGCCTCGACGGCGTTCGCGGCGTCGGTCGCGCGGAGGTAGCGCTCCCGCGGCGCGTCCAGGAGGCTGACGCGTGGTTCGATGCCGAGGGCGTGCTCGGCGCCGTTGATCGACGACGTGATCCGGACCGGACGAGGCCCTCGTTCCGCCGGAGTGGTCTCACGCTGGGCGGGTGCCGGGCCGGCAGCGGACATGGCGCACCTCCAAGGGCAGCACCCTCCCCATTCTCTTACGGGCATGTTTGCGAGGCAAAAATTGACCTCGCGGCATACGTCAACGTATGCCCGATTCATCCGAGCCGGTGACCGCGGTGCACACCTGGGAGGTGGCACCCCTGGAGACATGGTCCAACGTCCCCGGCAGCCCGGCCCGGCCGCCGGCGCGCTGCGAGATGTCCCTGGCGACGATCATCGCCGTGCAGCAACGCAGGCCGTGCCCGACGGAGCCGGGCCCAGCGCCGGGACCGGGCCGCCCCGCCTCGAAGGCGTTCGCTAGGGTCTGTGGACACGCCGCCGAGGGGAAGCGCGCGTCATGGGCGGACGACTGTCTCAGGGGGCGGGTGTGAGGGACAGGGACATTCCCGGGGAGTACCTGGCCGGCTATGAACGGATCCTCACGGAGGTCGCCTCCACCGGGCGTCGGCTGACCCGGGACGAGATCGACTCCAGACGGGCGCTGGGCGAACGGGCAGCGGAGGCCGGCCACGGACTGCGCGCCCTGGTCGGTGGACATCTGTCCGCCGCGCTCGCCGTCTGGCCCCGGCTCTCCGCACCGACCGACCGGGCCCTGGCAGCCGTCCACCAGGTGATCGACGCGTTCGCGGAGGGCTACGAACGCGCTCAGCGGATCGCCGTACGGCAGGAGGAAGCGGCACGCCGCGAATTCATCGACGACCTGCTGCACGGGCGCAGTGACCTCGGACGGCTCGCCGAACGGGCCGAACGCTTCGGGCTGCGCCTGTCCCACGCCCACGCGGTCGCCGTCGCACAGGGCACCGACTCCTACGAAGAGGGGTCCGGCGCCCCGCGCCAGGTGGAGCAGGCGCTGTTGGCGCGGTTCGGAAACCACCACGTCCTGCTCACCACCAAGGACGGCCGGCTCCTGTGCATCGCGCCGGGCAACGAGAACGAGGTGCTGCCCTACTTCGCCAAGCAGGCGCACGCCGCCACCGGCGGCGGCCGGGTGGCGATCGGCCGCTCGCATCCCGGCCCCGGCGGAGTCGTCCAGTCCTACGAGGAAGCGCTCAACGCCCTGGACCTGGCCGGGCGGCTCGGCCTCGACGACCCGGTGCTGCGCGCCGCCGACCTGCTCGTCTACCCCGTTCTGACCCGCGACCGCCAGGCCATGGCCGACCTGGTCCACGACACGCTCGGTCCGCTGGCCACCGCCCGCGGCGGCGCCGGGCCGCTACTGGAGACCCTGACCGCGTACTTCGAGTCGGGCTGTGTCGCCGCGGCGGCGGCGCGCCGTCTCTCGCTGAGCGTGCGGGCCCTCACCTACCGGCTGGAGCGCATCCACCAGCTCACCGGCGCCGATCCCACGGACCCGTCCCACCGTTACATGCTGCAGACCGCCACCATCGGCGCCCGGCTCCTGGACTGGCCCGCCGAGCGAGGCTGAGCACCGGCGAGGCGCCCCTCCGGTTCGGCCGGCGTCCGCCCGTCCGTCATCCGACCGGGTCCGCATAGGTGCAGACGGCACGCTTCCCGCTGCCGGATAACGGTCCGGTCTCACCTGCTGGGACTTTCACCGGTTACGAACCGTCACGTGAGATGCATCACTAAAGCTGCGGCAAAGACGTGGTACAACGGCGCAACTCCGCAGGTAACTCGGCCGCCCGCCGATCTGTGGAGGGTCGGCCTGTACACCACTACAGCCCGGGTTGGTCACGGTCCGGAACCGCGCCGTGTACCCCGGGTCCGCTCATCGGACAACGACGTTCGCCCATAGACCGCTCACCCAGGCGGACTCCCCGCCCGCCAGACCAGCGTCACCGAGGTAGCCACCGTGTCACTCGACTCCGTCACCCAGTCCGTCGACGAAGCAGTCAGCGGATTCTTCGAGCCCATAGCCAAGTGGCTGGGAGAAGTCGTCTTCTACACCGTCCCCGTCGGCGGAACCGACCTCCCCCTCATCGTCGCCTGGCTCGTCGTCGCCGGACTGGTCTTCTCCAGCTGGTTCGGGTTCATCCAGGTCCGCAAGTTCAAGCTCGCCTTCGACGTCGTGAGAGGGAAGTACGACGAGAAGGGGTCGGCCGGTGAGGTCAACCACTTCCAGGCGCTGACCGCCGCCGTCTCCGGCACCGTCGGCCTCGGCAACATCGCCGGTGTGGCCGTCGCCGTCTCCATCGGTGGCCCGGGCGCCACCTTCTGGATGATCCTGTGCGGCCTGCTCGGCATGGCCACCAAGTTCGTCGAGGTCACCCTCGGCGTGAAGTACCGCGAGGTGCACGCCGACGGCACCGTCTCCGGCGGCCCGATGCACTACCTCCCCAAGGGCCTCGCCGAGCGCTTCGGCAAGAACGGCAAGACCCTCGGCAAGGTCCTCGCGGTCCTCGCCTCCTTCATGATCCTGTTCTTCGGCCTCTTCGGCGGCAACCTCTTCCAGGTCAACCAGTCCTACGCGCAGCTGGTCTCCGTCACCGGCGGCGAGGACGGCGCCGTCGGCTCCTCCGCCGGCGCCCTGTTCTTCGGCCTCCTCCTCGCCGCTCTGGTCGGCATCGTGCTCCTCGGCGGCATCCGCTCCATCGCCAACGTCACCAGCAGGCTCGTGCCCGCCATGGCCGGCATCTACGTCGTCGCGTGCCTGGTCGTGATCCTGGTCAACGTCACCGCGGTCCCGGACGCCGTCGGCACCATCGTCGAGGAAGCGTTCAACCCCGAAGGGGTGGCCGGCGGTGTGCTCGGCGCGCTGATCATCGGCTTCAAGCGGGCCGCCTTCTCCAACGAGGCCGGTCTGGGCTCCGCGCCGATCGCCCACTCCGCGGTCAAGACCAAGCACCCCGCGAGCGAGGGTCTGGTGGCGCTGCTGGAGCCGTTCATCGACACCGTCGTGGTCTGCACCATGACCGCTCTGACCATCGTCATCGCCAACCCGGCGAGCTGGGCCGAGGCCCGCGCCGGCGAGGAGGGCATCGGGGGCGTCACCATCACGTCGGACGCCTTCGAGACGGTACTGCCCTGGTTCCCGTACGTCCTGACCGTCGCGGTGATGCTGTTCGCCGTCTCCACCGTGCTCACCTGGGGCTACTACGGCCTCAAGGCGTGGACCTACCTGTTCGGCCGCAGCCGGGCCAGCGAGGTGACGTACAAGGTCCTCTACACCGTCTTCGCCGTCGCGGGCTCGCTGCTGACGCTGCAGACCCTGATCGACCTGGCCGACGCGGTCCTCTTCTCCCTCGCCGTCATCAACATCATCGGCCTCTACCTCCTCGCCCCCGTCGTCAAGCGCGAACTCAACACCTTCCTGGAGTTCGTCCGCGCCCGGAACACCGGTGCGAGCGCCGGGGACGGCGAAGAAGACCAGGAGTCGGTGAAGACCACCGTCTGACCGCCGCACGCGGACCGGCTCCCCCGGGGGCTCCCCGGCCGTAGGCCGGTGGCGGGCCCGTGCTCACCTCGCGCCTTGGTGAGCACGGGCCCGTTCGCCGTACCCGCCGGGCGGGAGCAGCGCTTCGGCGGCGAGCAGGAGAGGCGCAGCGCTCCCGCGGCCGGCCCGCCGTTCCGCAGGGCCTCGCTCCCCGCGGCGCCCGCCCCGCTCACGGCCGGCGGACACCGCCGTCCTCCCGGCCCGCGACCGGCGTCTGCGCGGCGCTCGCGGGCTCGGGAATGCCCGCCAGGTCCTCCACGTCGAAGACCCTGGCGATGGGCACGTCGGTGCTGCTGTGGGCGATGATCGAGAAGGCGATGCAGACCGCGATGAGCGTGTACGCCTGCTCCCCCTGCGGGATGCCGGCCTGCAGCACGAGAAGCCCGTAGACCACGGACGCGAAGCCCTTGGGGCCGAACCAGGCGGCCACCAGCTTCTCCCGTCGGTCGAACCGCGTGCCGACGAGCGAGATCATCATCGAGGCCGGGCGTACCAGCACGATCGCCAGGAGCACGGCCACGTAGCCGGTCCAGGACAGGTCGGCGAAGAGCCGGGGCGTCAGCAGTGCGCCGAAGACCAGCAGTGCGGCGAACTTGGCCAGTTCCGCGAGCGCCTCGCCCAGCGGTTCGAAGGCCGTCTTCGCCTCGGGCGACACGGCGGTGAGGACGGCGCCCGCGGAGAAGGCGGCCAGGTACGGGTTCGCGTGGGTCAGGTGGCACGCGGCATACAGGATGATCCCGGTGGCCAGCGGCAGCAGTGGCTGCAGCTTGGGCTCCGCCCCCAGCAGCCGGAACCGTACGAGCCCGTTGACCAGGAGCGGCAGCACCACACCGAAGGCGAGCCCCAGCCCGAGCTCCAGGGCGATCTTGCCGAAGGACGTCTCCGCGTGGCCGCTGGTCGGTCCTGCGGCAGCGATGAGGACGAGAACCACCGGCAGGGCGAGCCCGTCGTTGACGCCGCTTTCCACGTTCAGCAACTGCCGCAGCTTGGGAGGTACTTCCTTGCGGCCCACGATCGCCGAGGCGAACACCGGGTCCGTCGGGGCCAGGACGGCGCCCACGAGGAAGGAGGTCGTCCAGTCCAACCCGACCAGGTAGTGGGTGATCAGCGACATACCGACAAAGGCGAGGGGCATGCCAAGGCCGAGGGCACGGGCCGGGTTCTTCCAGCTCTCTCTGAGCTTCGGGAAGGACACGTGCATGCCGTCGGTGAACAGCACCGCGAACAGCGCCAGGTCGGCGGTGACCGCGACGATGTCGCTGTCCGGCGTGATGTGGATCAGCCCGAGGAACCCGTCACTGACGAGCGCGCCGCCCACGAGGAAGAGGAAGGAGGTGGACAGCACGGTCCGGGCCGCGAGCCCGGAGAGAAGAACCGCGATGAGCAGAGCGGCACCGAAGACCGCGATGAGCACCATGAAGACCAACCCCGATCGGCGAAGACAGCTGTTTCCTGTCGCCGACCAGACTTCCCGGCACACCGCGACGGACTTTACACGTCTATTACACGTCCTTGACAGGTGCCTGGCGGGCAGTCCCGGCCGGCCGTTCGCTGCCGCGTTCCGGCACGTCGCCTTCGCGGGGGCGTCCTCGGCGCCCGGCCCGCTCGGCGCAGGTGCGGCGGGCCGGCACGCGGCCCCCCGTACAGTTGCCCGGGTTCCGAGGAGCCCGGGTTCCGAGGAGGGGGACGGCGTGGGTGAGGTACTGAAGCGGCGCCCGGTGCTGGGGGGACTGGCGATCGCGGCCTTCGGCCTGACGGTGCTCGCGGTGTCGAGCCGGTACCTGAGCGAGGTGGTCGCCGCCGACTTCCCGCGGCGGCCCGTCTGGGACCTCGGGGGCGCGGGTCCCTGGGGCCTCGTACGCGCACGCCGTCGCCGGGAGACCAGCTGTGAACCGTCTCGTCCACGGGTGACCGTCGCTTCCAACGGGTGACCGTCGCTTCTACGGGTGCGGCGGGGGGTGGCACCTGGAGGTCCGGCCTCGTCGCCGGCCTCCGCGTGCAGGGCGTCGTCGGGCCCGTCCGCCGTGGTGACGGCGACCCGGGGACGCGGGACGGTCGGTATGCTCGCCGCCGTGGCCGTCCGCCGACCCAGAGCAGCGAGAAGAGCACCGTGACCAGGTACTACGACTACGAGAAGGACGGCGCGGCCATCTACCGCCAGTCCTTCGCCACCATCCGCGCGGAGGCCGACCTCTCCGGACTGCCCGCCGACGTCAGCCGGGTCGCCGTCCGGATGATCCACGCCTGCGGCATGGTCGACCTCGTCCGCGACCTCGCGTACACGCCCGGTGTGGTCGCCCGCGCCCGCGAGGCCCTGCTGGCCGGGGCGCCCGTCCTGTGCGACGTGCGGATGGTGGCCAGCGGCGTGACGCGCGGGCGGCTGCCCGCGAACAACGACGTGGTGTGCACCCTGTCCGACCCCGCCGTTCCCGAGCTGGCGGCCGAGCTGGGCACCACGCGCAGCGCCGCCGCGCTGGAGCTGTGGCGCGACCGGCTGGAGGGGGCCGTGGTCGCCGTCGGCAACGCGCCCACCGCGCTCTTCCGGCTCCTGGAGATGATCGAGGAGGGCGCGCCCCGCCCGGCCGCCGTCATCGGCGTGCCCGTCGGCTTCGTCGGTGCCGCCGAGTCCAAGGACGCCCTGGCCGCCCACCCCTCGGGCCTGGACCACCTGGTCGTACGGGGCCGACGCGGGGGCAGCGCCATGGCCGCCGCCGCGATCAACGCGATCGCCGGCGAGGAGGAGTGAGCGGGACCTGATCCGGGGGCAGGCGCCTGGCGTGTGCCTCCCGGACCCACCCCGCCGCCTGTCCGGGTTCGGCCACGACCGGCACTCCCCCGGGCACCGGCGGCCTGCGCACCACGACCACGGGCAGCCCTGCCTCGCGGGCGGCCGTCAGCTTCGGTGCGGTGGCCGCTCCCCCGCTGTCCTTGGTGACCAGGACGTCGATCCGGTGCCGGCGCAGCAGCTCGCGCTCCCCGCCGACGGTGAAGGGGCCCCGGTCGAGCAGGACCTCCATGCGGGGCGGGCGGGGCTCCCCGGGCGCCTCGACGGTCCGTACGAGGAACCACGGGCCGGACAGGCCGGCGAAGGCGGCCAGTCCCAGGCGGCCGGTGGTCAGGAAGACCCGCCGGCCGAGGGCGGGGAGCACGGCGGCGGCCTCCGTCAGGGAACCGGCCTCGTGCCAGCGGTCTCCCTCGACCGGCCGCCAGCCGGGGCGGCGCAGTGCGAGCAGCGGGACCCGGGCGGTGGCGGCGGCGTCTGCCGCGTTGAAGCCGATCGTGCCGGCGAAGGGATGCGTGGCGTCGACGAGCAGGTCGACCGTGTGCTCGCGGAGCCAGGCGGCGAGCCCTTCGACGCCGCCGAAGCCGCCGACGCGCAGCTCGCCTGGCGGCGTCCTGGGCGCGGAGACCCGGCCCGCCAGGGAGTTCGTCACGCGCAGTCCCGGCAGCCGTTCGGCCGCCAGCAGTTCGGCGAGACGGCGGGCCTCCGTGGTGCCGCCGAGGATCAGCACGTGCACGGGGCGACTGGTTCCCTTCACGTCATGCGGTTCCGGTCCGGCCCGGCGAGTGGGGGCCGGGGCCGCGCCGCCGGGGGTGGTCGCGGCGTCCCACACTCAAGCACACCGGCCGCGGCCGGTCACGGCGGTCACGCGCCGCACCGGCCCCCACTCGCCGGGGCACTCCTCGCCGGCCGCGTCCGTCACCGCGGGCGCGCCGAGCCGGACGAGCCGCACCGCCGTAGACACCGCCGGGACTCGGGGCGTCGAACAGGCCCCGCACCGCCGCAGGCTCGGGCCAGGGCTCGGCTCGGGCTCCGGCTCCGGCTCCGGCTCCGGCTCCGGCTCCGGCTCCGGCTCCGGCTCCGGCTCCGGCTCCGGCTCCGAGAGGGTGACGCGCCGCGGTCGGCGGAGTCGAGCTCTCCCGCGATCGCGGCGGCGACGGAGCGGACCTCCTCGTGCGCGGCCCGCGGCCCGCGGGAACGGGTCCGGGACTCACTCCCCCTGCCCTCTGGTCAGGAACGGTTGGCGAGCGGGTGGCGGGGGTCGGCGGCGCGGGTGATGGCGGACTCGACGGCGGCGACGCGGTCCGCGAGGAGGCCCAGGGCGGCGACGGCACGGGTGAGGGGGTCGCCGTCGGGGCCGCCGAGGGTGCGTGCCCGGACGTGGGCGGTGCGCACCTCGGCCCAGCGGGCGGCCGCTTCGGGGGTGAGTGTGCCGCGCAGTTCGGCGAGCTTGAGGAGGTTGGCCTCGGCCGCGTGGGTCAGGGTCTGCGCCTCGGCGGTGTAGTGGTCGTCCAGGACTGCGGCGCGTTCGGCGTCGTTCATGACGGGGCGGATGCGCTGAGCGATCTTGTTCATGTTGCGGTAGGAGCCCTGGAGCCGGAAGGCGGGCTCCGTACGGGTGTCGTCCGACTGGGCGGCGGAGGCGATGTAGGCGGCGTTGACGGCCAGCACCGTGTCGCGGGCCGCCACGAGGTGGCGCAGGACGGACAGGACGCGCTCCAGCTCGGCCGGCGGGTAGGCGTGTTCCAGGCGGTCGGCGCGGGCGGTGGGGTCCCCGGTGGCGAGGCGGACGAGCAGTTCCAGGTCCGCCCGGTCGCGGCCGGCGAGCGGGGCCAGGACCGGGTTCGCGGTGAGCGCGTTCTCCAGGAAGCTGAGCGCGAAGGCCTCCTCCTTGCCGGTCAGGACGTCGCCCAGGTTCCAGACGTCGGCCCGGTTGGCGAGCATGTCGGGGACCTGGAAGCGGGCGCCCGACTCGGTGTAGGGGTTGCCGGCCATGCAGACGGCGAAGCGCTTGCCGCGCAGGTCGTAGGTGCGGGGCCGGCCGTCCCACACACCGTCGACGCGGCGGGTCGCGTCGCACAGCGGGATGAACTTCTGGAGGAGCTCCGGGGAGGTGTGCTGGATGTCGTCCAGGTGGAGCAGCGTGTTGTTCGCGGACGCCAGCGCGAAGTTGATCTTCTCGATCTCCTGGCGTGCGGTGGCGTTCGGGGCGTCGGCCGGGTCGAGCGAGGTGACGGTGTGGCCGAGCGCGGGGCCGCTGACCTTCACCAGCATCAGGCCGAGGCGTTCGGCGACGTACTCGACCAGGGTCGTCTTTCCGTAGCCGGGCGGGGAGAGGAGCAGCAGCAGGCCGCCGGTGTCGGTGCGTTTGCCGTCGCCGGTGGCACCGAGTTGTCTGGCCAGGCTGTCACCGACGAGCGGGAGGTAGACCTCGTCCACGAGCCGGTTGCGGACGAAGGCGGACATGACGCGCGGGCGGTGGTCGTCCAGGCGCAGCCGGGCGCGTTCGGCGCTCACCAGGTCCGTACGGCGCCGTTGGTAGGCACGGAACGCGGGGACGTCGTGCGCGGCGAATCGGGCGGTGCGGGCGAGGAACTCGTCGAGGCGCAGCCTCAGCCGGCCTCCCGTGATGCGCGGGTGGACGCCCAGCAGGCCCTCCGCCGTGGCCGCGGGGAGGACGTCGCCGTCGTGGCGGGGCAGGTCGGGGCAGAGTTCGGCGGCGACCGCCTCGGCCAGGTCGCCGGGGGTGAGGTCGGCACCGGTGGCGGCGGCGTAGGACGAGATCCACGCCTCGGCGAGCTGGTGGCGCGCGGCCAGGTCGTCGAGGGCGGCCAGGTCCTCGTCGTAGGCCGGGGTGCCCACCGTGCGGCGGAACTTCTCCAGGAGCGTGCGCGTGCCCGCGCCGAGGACGAAGCCGCCGGGGGCGGTGGTCAGTTCGTGGAAGAGGTAGGAGGCGGCCGCGCGGGCGGTCTCCGCGCCGGAACCGGCCGGCTCATCCGGCACGCCGACCGTCCCGGTCACCGGCCCGGCCGCCCCCGCGGCCGCACCGGCGGTACCCGCGGGTGCCCCGGCCGTACCCGCGGGTGCCCCGGCCGTCACGACGGTCGAGCGGGCCTTCCCCGCGGCTGAGCCGGCCGTCCCCCTCGCCGGGGCGGCCGTCGCCGCCGGACCTGCCGTCCCCCTCGCCGGGGCGGCCGTCTCACCGGCCGGTCCCCCCGGCCCGCCCGCCGCGTCCCCGCCCGCCGTTCGCGCGAGGCCGGTGACGGCGTCCGTGCGCCCCGTCCCCGCCTCGCCCGGCCGGGACCACGTGCCGATGGCCCCGGCCAGTTCGTCCTCCAGGTCCGCTATCGCGCCGGAGAGGCCGAAGGTGTCCCGCGCCCGGGCCAGCGACACCGCCCGCCGCGTCCAGGACTGACGTGCTTCGGGCGTGGTGCCGTGGGCCCAGAAGAGCTGGGCGGCGGCGCGGGCGGCCGGCTCGTGGACGAGTGTCCCGGCCTTCTCGTACAGGGGCAGCAGCGCGGTCAGGACGACCGTCGCGTCGTGGTCGTGCACACCCCGCTCGTAGCCCTCGTCGTACGCCTCCTGCGCCGCCTCGCGGACGAGGGCGGGAAGGTCCTCGGCGGTGGCGAGGGCGTTCGCGCCGTGCCGGCGCAGCAGACGGGCGGCGAGGTGTTCGGCGCGGTAGACGCCGGGGGACTCCGAGGGGAGGGTTCGGTCCCAGTGGGAACGGCCGGCCGCGAAGGCCGGGTCGGTGACCGGTGCGCGGTAGTCGGTGCCGGTGAGGGCGAAGGCGAGTCCGTCGCCGTCCGGGACGAGGGTGAGGTCCAGGGGCTGGGTGTTGACGGCGAAGCGGTGGGTGCCCAGGCGCAGGGTGCGGCCGTCGTCGGCGTACAGGTCGGTCCGGTCGCGCAGGGCGCGGGAGGCCTCCTGGCGGGCCGACTTGAGGCGGCCGTCCAGCTCCTCCGCGCGGACGGTGTCGCCGAGGGCGCGCAGTTCCTCGGCGGTGCGGCGGACCTTGGCCGGCATGGGGTCGGAGGCGAAGTAGGTGCTGACCGCGTCGGCGTCGGCCAGGGTGGCGCACCGCCTGGTGACCGTCTCCAGGATCCGGGCGGCGGAGGCGGCGAGTTGTTCGGCCCGGCGGGCGCGGGTGTCGGAGAGCGCCTGTTTGCGGGCGGCCAGCGCCTCGTAGATCTCGGTGCGCTTGCCGGCGAGTTCGCCGAGGAAGCCGTCGAACTCCGCGAAGCGGGATTCCAGGTCCTCCAGACGGGCCAGCAGCCGCGCCAGTTGGTCGTCGCAGCGCTCGGGGGTGTCGGCGGCGGCGAGCGCGGCGGTGACCGCCTGGCCGAGCAGGGCCGTCTCGGCGGCGAACTCGGCGCGGCCCTCGTGGTCGAGGAGAGCGCGGCGGCGGGCGTCGAGGGTGGCGCGGGCGCGGTTGACCCCGCCGAGGACGGCGGCGACGCGTTCCAGGAGGGCGGTGCGGACCGTGGCGTCGCCCATGTCGAGTTCGGCCACCACGTCGGTGACCGTGCGCAGCCCGTCGGCGAGTTCGTCGAGCCGGGCGGCGACGGGCCCCGCACCGGCGACGGTGGTGACGGCCTCCGCGTCCGCGACGAGCCGTTCGACGTCCTCGCGCTGGGCGTCGAAGGCGTCCTCGCGGCCGAGGAAGGTCACGGCCCGCCGGCCGAGCTCGGCCAGGGCGCCCTCGGCCTCCCCGGCGAGGGCGTCGATGCCGGGGGCGTCGGCGTACCGCATTTCCTTGACGTTCAGCAGGTGCCCGTGGGCGTGCCGCAGTTCGGTGAGGCCCCGGACCCAGGCGGCGGCTTCCCGGGGCGCTTCGCCGCGCAGCCGGCGGACCACCGCCGCGATCCGCTCGGCGGCCTCGTCGCGGGCCTCGGCGGCCCGCCGGGTCAGGTCCCGTACCGTCTCGAATTCGGCCAGTACCTGCTCGGCGGTCTCCCGTACCGCCGCCAGGGCACCGGCCAGGTCGCCCAGGTCCGCCTCGCCCAGCCAGTGGTGGCCGTCGGCCGCGCGCACGCAGGAGGCGGCCAGCGCCCGGTAGCCCTCGGCGGTGGTGATGCCCTCGCCGACGGCGCCCGCGACGGACAGACAGGCGGAGATGCCGCGTACGAGGTCGGCGTTGCCCACCCGGGCCAGCGGGCCGCTCCCGGTGGGCGCGGCGGCGGCGTGCGTGTCGGAGACGTAGGGCGAGTGCCACAGCTGCACCGGGTGCACCTGGGCGGGTTCGTCGCCGTCCGCGCGCAGCACCGCGAAGGTGCCGTCCCCGGCCAGGGCCCAGCCCCGGCAGGGCAGCGGACTCGCGACCTCCTTGCGGATGGTGTTGTAGGACAGCAGCAGGCCCCGGCTCTCGCCGCGCGCGTGGAAGGCGTACAGCACGTCCTCACCGTTCGGCGAGCGCACCTCCCGCTCGAACTCCAGCCCGGCCGCGTCGAGTTCGTACGCCTTGTGGGCGCCCGTGGCCAGGCAGTAGCCGCCGGGGAAGACGATGCCCTGGTCGTCGGGCAGGCGGCGGCAGGCCAGGCCGATGCCGTCCAGGCGGACCACCGACTTGGTGAGGGTGTTGAACACCAGGTGGCGGTCGGCGGCCTCCTTGTAGGGCCGTACCCGCAGCAGGATCAGGGCTCCGACCCGGGCGTGCGCGATGTCCGCGTCGGCCAGCGCCTGGAGGGGTTCGTCGACGGGCTCGGTGTGGATGCCCTCGGCCGTCTCGGTGTCGTCGGCCTGCTTGACGGTGAGGGTGCCGCCCACGGCGCTGACGTAGCACTCGCCCCGTACGGACACGTGCGGGTGGCGTCCCTGGACGTGGTCATCTCGGGTGGCGGCGGTCCACTCGAAGTCGTGGGACGGGGGGAAGACGTCGTCGCGTTCGCCCCGCGCGTCGAGGAAGGCCGCCCCTCCGTCCTCGGTGAGCGTCCAGCGCAGCACGCGGATGTCGTCGGCCTTCTCGCCCGTGCGGAAGACGGCCAGCAGCTTGCCGTCGACGGGGCGCAGCCGCAGCAGCCGGGCCTGCCGGTAGTAGCGGTGCAGGTCAGCGAACTCCCGCACGAAGGACGGGTCGTCGAGCAGTCCCGGCACGGCCGACTCGGGCAGCGGGTTCAGCTCGCGGTCGTACAGCGTGAAGACGTCCGCCACGCCGGTCCGGGCACGGTGGCCCGGCCGGCCGGTGGAGCCGAGGAGCAGGGTGCCCCCGACGGCGGCGATGTCGCACGGCACGCCCGGGTGTTCGGTGCGCAGCCGCTCGGTTCCGGCCAGTTCGAGCCGTGCCGACCCGAATTCCTCGACCCGGCGGGTGTTCAGGAGCCCGGCCCGGTGGGCGAGTTCGGCGCTCTGCGCGGCGAGGCGGTCGCGCAGCACCTCGTACGCGCCGGCGTCGGCGGCGTCGTACGTGCCCGTCGTGCCTGCCGTGCCTGCCGTGCTGCTCGCCGTAGCCGTCGTGCCCGCCGCGCTCGCCGTGGCCGTGTCGCCGGTGTCGTTCATGCGTGTCTCAACCGTCTCCGGAGCGGTGGCCATGAGCGGTCGGTCCCTTCCAGGATGCGGGGTGCCGAAGCCGCCGACCCCCGTGCGGCGGCCTCGGCACCCGGTCGGTGGCAGCGGCGGTCAGACCCTGGCCGTGCCGTTCAGGGCGGTGAGGGGGGTGTCGGCGAGGCCCAGTTCACCCGCGCGGTCCAGGAGGCGCTGCACCTGCCCGGCGTCCGTGCCGCCCGACTTCATCAGCTTCATCAGCAGCGCGGACACCGTCAGGTTCTGCACGTCGGCCGTGGAGAACGAGCCCAGCACGCTGGTCAGGTCGTCGGTGAAGCTCGACGAGCCGTCCAGCCAGGACCCGGCGAGGGCCTGGGCCGTCTCGGAGTGCTTGACGAACCCGTCGACGCCCTTGCCGAGCGCGACCGAGGACATCAGGCGGTCGAAGAAGACCGTGTCGCCGCCCACGATGTCGATGTCGGCGTTCTCCAGACCGGTGGCGAGCACCGTCGCCTGGGCCTCGGCGACCTGCCGCTGCACGTCCAGACCGGCCAGCCGGATCTCCTTCTCCGCCTCCAGCCGCAGCCGGTACTCCTCGTGGCCGCGCGAGGCGTCGTCCAGGGCGGCCATCGCCGCGGCCTTCTCGGTGAGTCCGGCGGCCTCCGCCCTGAGCCTGCCGCCGATGGCCTCCGCCTCGGCGACGGCCCTGGCCCGCGCGCCCTCGGCCTCGGCGCGCATCCGGGCCTCGGTCGCCCCGGCCTCGGCCCGGCCGGCCTTCTCGATGACCTCGGCCTCCTTGTCGCGCACCTGGACCGCTGCCAGGCCTTCCGCGGCCGCCTCGGCCTGGAGTCCTTCGGCCGTCCGCAGCCTGGCCCGCGCGTCCAGGTCGGCGCTCTTCAACCGGGCTTCGGCCAGGGTGACTTCCTCGACCGCGCGGTGGGTGGCCGCCGCCTCGGCCGCCTCGGCCGCCTTGATGTCCTTGACCAGCCGCTCCTGCGCCTCCGCCTCGGCAGCGATGATCACGGCCTGCCGCTGCCGCTCGGCCTCCTCCACGGCGCGCAGCTTCTTGATGGACTCCTCCTGCTCGGCGACCGTACGGTCCACGGCGACGCGCTCGCGGATGACCTCGGCGATGTCCCGCTTCTCCGCCTCGACCTCCTTCTCGGCGGCGATCCGCGTCAGCTCGGTCTCCCGCTCGCGGCCGATGACCTCGAGCATGCGGTCCTTCTCGATGCGCTCGTTCTCCACGGCGATGACCCGCTCGCGGTTCTTCGCGGCGACCGCGACCTCACGGGCCTGGTTCTCGCGCTGCACGCCGAGCTGCTCCTCCGTGCGCAGGAAGGCGCCCTGTGACCGCAGCCGCTCCTCCTCCACCACCCGCGCGGTCTCGGCCTCCTCGCGGGCGCGGGTCGTGTCGATCTCGCGCTTCTGCTTGATCTCGGCGTCCGCCTGCCGGCGCTCCAGCTCCAGTACGGCCTCGCGCGCGTCGACGTTCTGCCGGGTGATCTCCTTCTCCTCGGTGCGCCGGGCCTCGTTGGTGCGTACGTGCTCCACGGCCGTCAGCTCGGTGATCTTCCGGATGCCCTGGGCGTCGAGGACGTTCGCCGGGTCCAGCTGGGTCAGCGGCGTCTGCTCCAGGTAGTCGATCGCCGCGTCTTCCAGGTGGTAGCCGCTGAGGTCGACGCCGATGACCTCGATGATCCGGTACCGCAGCTCCTCGCGCTTGGTGTAGAGGTCGGTGAAGTCCAGCTGCTTGCCGACGGTCTTCAGCGCCTCGGAGAACTTCGCGTGGAACAGCTCCTGGAGGGTGTCCCGGTCGCTGGCACGGGCCGTGCCGACCGCCTGGGCCACCTTGACGACGTCCTGGGCGGTCTTGTTGACCTTGACGAAGAAGGAGATGCGGATGTCCGCGCGGATGTTGTCCCGGCAGATCAGGCCCTCCTTGCCGGCCCGCGTGATCTCGATCGTCTTGACCGAGATGTCCATCACCTCGGCCTTGTGCAGCACCGGCAGCACCACCTGACCCGTGAAGGTCACGTCCACCCTGCGCATCTTCGAGACGATCAGCGCCTTGCCCTGCTCCACCTTGCGGAAGAGACGCGAGACACCGAACAGCACGACGGCGACGAGGAGCAAGCAGACGACGGCGATGACACCGATGACTTCCATGGCATACGTCCTAACGGCATGAGGCTGGGCTGAGGCGACGGCCGGTCGAGGCATGGGCCGGTCACGACAGGTGGGTGTGATGGCCCGCTCGGGCGGGCTGCGGTCCGGTCGGGCGTTCGGGCGGACCGGAGCCGCGAAGTGCGGGCTTCAGGCGGCGCGAACGGCGCCGCGGCGGTCGGGTGCCGCGGCGCCGACCGCACCGACGGCGCGGGCGGCGCGGCCGGGTTCGTCGGGGCGGAGCCGGTGGAGGGGGCGGGCGAAGGGACTGTTCGTCGTGATCGTCACCTTCGTCCACCCCCTTCCGCAGTGCTCCCCGTGCACTCATGGTGCGTGACGGGGCCGGCCACGCGCATTGCCGGTTTCCGGAAGCGTTCACCGGGGCTTGGATGCCGGTGAACCGTCAGCACGCCGGTGGGCTGGGCCCGTTGGTCCGGCGGCTAGGTAGTGGGCGTGGGCGACGGCGTGGCCCTTGCCGCGGCCGATCATCCATTCGCTGACCGGCGCGGTGAGGGCGAAGGCGACGGGAGCGCCCTCGCCCTCACTACCGGAAGCCGATCGGAAGCGCATCGGAACCCCGGAAATCTGGTTCCGGAAGCGCCGTCACTGGTCGGATCGGTCGATGCACAAGGCACATCGGCCCACCCGGGGCGCGTGCCGTATCCGCTCGGCCGGATACCGGCGGCAATGAGGTGACAGATGAGTAATACACGCGTTCCGCCCGGCGCCCGGGGTTCCTACCCCGCACCGGGACTCGCACTCACGCCCGGTCCCGTACGCAACCAGGCCCTGACCGTGATCGCGATCCCGTTCGTCCTCATAGTCGTGCTGGCCGTCGTGCTCGCCACGGCCGGCCCGGACGACGGGGCGCCCTCCACCGACGGGCTCTACGGCAGCGGAGCACTTCCGGACTGGGGGTCCGGCACGACCGACGACGGCACCTCCGACGACGGCACCTCCGACGACGGCACCAATCCCGACGGCTCCGGCGGCCTGCCCGGCCAGGACACGTACCCCTGGGGTGACGGGACGAGCGACGGGGCCACCGACGACACGTACGACGAGCCCACCGACGACACCGCGACCGACACGGCCACCGACACCGCGACCGAAACCGCCGCCGACGGGCCGGAGGCGACCGTGACGGCGTACTTCGACGCCATCAACGACCGCGACTTCGGGACCGCGTGGGAACTGGGCGGCAAGAACCTCGACCCGGACTACGACCACTTCGTCGCCGGCTTCGAGACGACCCAGCGGGACGACGTCACCGTGACCGGTACGTCGGGCGACGACGTGTCGATCACCGTCGTGGCCTGGGAGACCGACGGCACGCAGACGACGTACGAGGGCACCTACACGGTCAGCGGCGGCGTCATCACCTCGGCCGACATGCGGGAAGGGAACTGAGCCGCCATGACCACCCACGCCGCCCCGCCGCCCCCGGACGCGACCAGCAACGCCACCCGCCTGCTGTGCGCGGGCACCTACCTCGACCCCGTCTACCGCAAGGCGGTCATCCGGGAGCTGCTGACCCACCGCTACCGGGTGGTGGCCCCCTCCTACGGCTACGACGCCGCGCCCGTCCTGGCACACGCCCTCGCCGCCCACAACCTGCGCCGCAACCAGCTGATCGCCCTCGGGACGGGCGCCGTCGTCGTCGTGCTGCTGCTCGCCGCGGACCTGCTCAACGGCTGGACTGCCGCCCTGTTCGTCTTCTGGATCGCCTGGGCCACGATGTTCCTGCGCCGGCTCGCCATCCTCCAGACCCTCGCCGAGCACCTCGCGCCCCCGGCGGACGACCGGCGGGGGTTCGACGGCGCCCACCCGGTGACCTCGCGCCTCACCCCGGAACTGGTCGGCAAGATCGACCGGGAGCAGGCCTCGGACACGGTGTACTACGGCGGCTACAAGCCGTTCGTCGGCGCCGGCCACTCGGTCAAGCGGTGGGCCAACGCGGAACTGCTGCTCGGCGCCCCGAAGGCCCGGGGCAGCGCGCCCGGCCAGGGCCTGTTCAACGGGCACGTCCCCGCCCAGCACGGCCCGGCGGACGACCCGGACGGCGCTGCGGACCCCGGGCGGACGGAACGCAAGCCGATCATCCCCTTCACGGTCGAGGACATCACCGCCCGGGTCTGCGAGGAGATGCTCGCCGAACTGCGCGACAAGCCCGCCCCGAGCGACCGCGTCGAGCTGCTCTCCGTCGACCGGCGCCGGTTCACCAAGGCGGTACGGACGGCCGAGGGCGGCGACCCCGTCGCCGTGCTCCTCGACACGCCCGACCCCGACCACACGGACGAGCACTGGCGCGAGGACTACGACGCCCGCCGCGAGTACCTGTGCATCCGGATCGGGGCCTGGCAGCAGGAGCTGGTCACCTCGGTGTTCATCGGGTTCGACATCAAGGGCAGCACCCTGCACACCGAGTTCTACACCTACGTACTCGGTCCCCTGCCGGAGAGCTTCCACCTCGCCGACCGGCTGCCCGCCACGATCGACGGCAGGCTCATGTGGCGCATCGCCTGGGACGTGACCCGCAGCGCACCCGGCGAACTCCTGCGGCTGATCGCCAACCCGCTGCGCGAACGGCTGCCCAGCCGCTTCGGCGCCGGCACCGTCCGCAAGCTGGTCGGCGAGCCGGCCGACACCAGCGAGTTCAAGCTCGGCCGCTACGCCCTGACCGCCGTGGACTGCGGCGCCCTCACCAGCGTCCGCGAGCTGGCGCCCAACCACGACTTCCACCACTTCTTCCAGGAAACGGACGCGATCAAGTACATCCAGATCATCGAGCGCCATCTGCTGCAGATCGTCGGCGACTTCCTGCGCGACCACGACGTCGACACCCGTGAGCACGAGGCGACCCAGACCAACATCCTCCAGCAGAACTTCGGCGCCAACAGCACCAACAACTTCGGGGGCAACCAGAGCGTCGGCAACACCGGCACCACCCAGACCTTCGGCAACAACTCCGGGATCACCAGGGAGGCACGGCAGGCATGAGCGGCCAGCAGTTCGACGGCAACGGCTTCGGCCAGGGCAGCACCAACAACTCCGGGGGCAACCAGAGCGCCGGCAACACCGACACCACCCAGACCTTCGGCGACAACTCCCCCATTCACGCCCCGCCGTCCGCCCCGCCCGCGCAGCCGTACGCCGGCGGGTGGCGGCGGGAGGCGGCCGCGATGCCCGGGGACGCCGACCGGGCGCGGAGCGTCTTCGTCGTCCACGGCCGCGACGACCAGGTGCGGCGCGAGATGTACGAGCTGCTGCGCCGCCTCGATCTGCGCCCCAAGGAATGGGAGGACCTGGTCAGAGCGACCGGCCAGGCCTCCCCCTTCCTCGGTGACGTGGTCGCCGGCGCCCCCGCGCAGGCCCAGGCGGCGCTCGTCCTGCTCACCCCGGACGACATCGTCACCCTCCATCCGGACCTGCGCGGTCACCACGAGCCCGACTACGAGACCCGGCCGGTGTGCCAGCCGCGCCCGAACGTCCTGATCGAGCTGGGCATGGTGCTCATGGCCTACCCGGAGCGCACGCTGATCGTCGAGGTCGGCGGTGTGCGGCCGATCGCCGACATCGCGGGCCGCAACGTCATCCGCTTCGACGGCTCCGAGACGGCGCTCGGCAAGGTCGTGGAACGGCTGAAGCTGGCGGGCTGCACGGTCAACGACACCGGCTCCGACTGGCGCCAGACCTACCCCTTCCGGCACCTGTCCGCATACCACCGCCGGCCCTAGTCCGGCGGATCCGGCGCCGATCGGGGGACCGGCGCAACCGGCCCCCGGGACACGTTCCGTCACCGCGGAACGCGTCCCGGGGGCCGGCGCCGTCCCCGGGCCCGTCCCCGTCCCCGTCCCCGTCCCCGGGGGTCCTCCTACGCCGTGCGGCCACCCCCGGGCCCCTCCCACGCCGTGCGGCCACCCCGGGACCCCTCCCACGCCGTGCTCCACCCCCGGCCCCTCCCACGCCGTGCTCCACCCCCGGCCCCTCCCACGCCGTGCTCCCGCTCCCCGGGCCCCGGCCCCTCCCTACGCCGTGCTCCCCGAACCGGCCGCCGCCAGTACCCCGAGGAACGCCGCCACCTCCGCAAGGTCGACCCGCTCCAGCTCGGCGGGGCGCAGTACGACCCGCAGTTCGCGGCAGATCACCCGTTCCCGGGAGTGGGTGATGAAGGAGAGCAGGATCAGACGCAGCAGGCTCTCCTCGTCCAGCCCGTGCAGCCGGGACAGTCCCGAGCCGATCAGCGGCACGGCCACGCGGTCCAGCTGTCCGTGCCGGTAGACGGCGTCCCACACCCGGCCGAGGCTGAGCCACAGTTCCTCCGTGCTCGACCGCGCCACGCAGTCGTTGCCGATCCGGCTGTAGGCGACCCCGAAGACCAGCCGCGGCCGGCTGCCGAGCACCGCCACCGTGCCGACCGGGTAGCGGTCGAGCTTGCCGTACGGCTTGGCCTCCCGCGTCTCCCGGGCCACCGGCACGGCGGCGCGCAGGGCGGCGCCCAGCTCGTCGTCCAGCCGCCGCGCGTCACCGTCGTACCGGCGTTCCAGCAGTTGCCCCTGCACACTGGTGCCGCTGATCACCACGCCGTCGCGGACGTCCGTGTCGAAGGTGTCCGAGAACCCGACGACGAGATGGGCGGACTCGTCGAAGAGGTCGCCGGGTCCGACCGTCACGGACATCCGCGGCCGCCCGAACTCCTGGCGCACGACCACGGTGGGCCTGCTGCGCGCCACGGCCCAGGCCAGGCACAGCAGCACGGACGCCGCCGTCACCGGAGCCGGGCCGGGGATGACCCCCGGCCACAGCTGCCCCACGAACTGGAGCACCGCCGACACCCCGCCGAAGGCCGCCATCAGACTGCCGGCGAACAGCCGCCGGGTCCGCGCTCCGCCGAAGAGGCCGGAGCGGCCGACGAACGCGCCGCGACGGCTCCCGGGACCGCGGCCACCTCCGGGACTCAGCCGCCCGCCCCGCCGCGACGGACGGACGACCGGACCGGCCCCGCGCGAACCGACCGAAACCACAACTCCCCCAAACGGACAATTGATACGCTGCCGAAACCTCCCCCGCGACCACCGGGCGGGAGAGGGCGAAGCGAGTGGAGACCACTTGTATGGCGCGCATCCGTGTGAGCGTCCTCGGCCCGGCCAGGCTCGAAGTCGACGGCGTACCCGCCCGGTTGACACCGTTGACGACACGGCTGCTGGTCCGCCTGGTGGCCGCGGACGGTGAGCCCGTCCCGGTCCGCCGGCTGCACCGGGACGTGTGGGCGGTCGACGGCGAGCAGCCGCACGCGGCCCAGCGCCACCGCAACGAGGTGCAGAAGCGCGTCCTCGAACTGCGCCGCGCCCTCGACTCCGCCCGCGGTGGCGACGGCGCCCGGGTGCTGCGCACCGAGCAGTTGCTGGCCGCCCCGGTGCCCGAGACGGCGTACCGGCTGGTGCTCGGGACCGATGAGCTGGACTGCGCGGAGTTCACCGACCTGGTCAACTCCGCGCTGCTCGCGGCCCCGGCGTCCGCCGCCGACCGGCTGGCCGCCGCGCTCGCCCTCGTCCGCGGCCGGCCCCTGGCCGAGGCGGGCGACGAGGACTTCGCACGTCCGCTGGTCCGCCGGCTCACCGCGCTGCACGAGACCGCCCGCCGCCAGCTGATCCGCAGCCGGATGGACCTGGGCCGCCACGATCTGGCGCTGCCGGTCGCGGAGCGGATGGCGCGGGAACGGCCGGACGACCAGGACGTGGCCGAACTGCTCGGTTCCCTGCGGGCCCGGCTGCGGGAGCGGCACGGGCGGGAGCTGCTGCGGCACTCGTTCCCCGGCGCCGGCGACCTCGTGGTGGTGCGCGGCGACCTGTTCGACCAGGAGGACGCCAATCTGGTGGTCGGGTTCACCGACACCTTCGACACCGCGACCGAGCAGGACCTGGTGATCAGCCGGGAGAGCGTCCAGGGACAGCTGGTGGAGCGGCTGTTCGGCGGCGACCGCAGGCTCCTGGACGACCGGCTCCAGGCCGGGCTGAAGGGCTTCACCCCGCTGCGCACCGAGCGGCCCCAGGACAAGCCGCGCGGACGGCGCGTCCGCTATCCCCTCGGCACCACCGTCCCGCTGCCGGTGGGCGGCCGCCGGGTCTTCGCCGTGGCCTACTCCCGGCTCGGCAACGACCTCGTCGCCCGCTCCGGACCGGCCGATCTGCGGGCGAGCCTGGACACCCTCTGGCCGGCCGTCGCCCGGTACGGCATGTACAAGCCGGTCGCGATCCCCCTGATCGGCTCCGGTCTCGCCCGGATCGTGGAACGCGACCGCACCCAGCTGCTGCTCATGATCGTGGAGAGCTTCGCCGCCCACTGCCGCCGTGAGCCGACGACCGCACCGGAACTGCGCGTCGTGATCCGCCCGGCCGACCTGGAGCGGACCGACCTGTCCGTGCTCGGCACCTACCTGCGCACCGCGCGGCACCCGGACACCGGCGCGGACGTCGGCGCCGGCACCGGGGGCCGGGACACCGGGGCCGGCGCCGGCGCCGGCGACAGCGGTGGGGCGTACGGCCGCCGGTGACGTCGACATGCCCCCACGGCATCAGCGGCACCGCTTCCGGCACCAGCCGCGTACCGCTTCCGAACCGCTTCCGGTACCGGCGCCGGCCCGCCCCGGGCCCGGTTCCGCCACCGGGTCGCGCGGCGGCGCGGAGGCGGCGACGCCCCCTCACGTACGGCCGTCGTCCCCGTACCCCGTGTCGTCCCCGGCCCGCCCCGTGCCCACCGTGAAGCCGATCACCGATCCGCCGCCGTCCCTCCGGTAGGCGAACGGCGCGCCCCCGTGGGCCAGCGCCACCTCCCGCACGATGGACAGGCCGAGGCCCGAGCCGGGCTGGGAGCGGGCGCCTGCGGCGCGGTAGAAGCGGTCGAACACCCGGGTCAGGTCGGCCTCGGAGATGCCGGGGCCCCGGTCGAGGACCTCGACGCGGACGGGACCCGGCAGGGCGGGACCGGCGACGGCGACCTCGATGGGACCGGTGCCGCCGGGGTCGAACTTCGCGGCGTTCTCGACCAGGTTGGAGACCGCCCGGGTCAGCATGGCGGGGCGGCCCTCGGTCACCGTCTCGCCGCACGCCCGTACGGCGATCTCCCGCCCGGTGCGACGGCGGGCCAGGGCCGCCACGTCCCTGGCGACCCGGGCCAGGTCGACCGGTTGCGGGGGCTCGCCGGACCACTGGCCCGCCGCCAGCTCGACCAGTTCGTTGACCAGGTCGGTCAGCTCGCGGGCCTCCTGCCCCAGGTCGGCGACGAGCTCCTCGCGGGCGCCGGGCGGGAGCTCGTCGATCCGGCGCAGCAGCGAGATGTTGGTCCGCAGCGAGGTCAGCGGCGTCCGCAGTTCGTGGCCCGCGTCCTGGACCAGGCGCCTCTGGTCCTCCTCCGACTGGGCGAGGCGGCCCAGCATCAGGTCGAAGGCGCGGCCGAGCCTGCCCACCTCGTCGGGCCCGGTGACCGGCACCTGGACGCCGAGTCTGCGGGTGCGGGCGACGTTCTCGGCGGCGGAGGTGAGAACCACGAGGCGCCGGGTGATCCGCCGGGCCAGCCACCAGCCGAACAGGCCCGCGGCGACCACCACCGCCGCCATCAGGACCAGCGTCCGCCGCTGCAGGGCCCGCAGCAGGTCCTCGGTGTCGCTGAACTCCTGCGCCACCTGCACCGCGCCCCGGCCGTCGCCGAGGGAGACGGTCGCGACGCGGAAGACGTCGTCGCCGACGCCGACGTCCTCGTGCTGCACCACCCGCCCGGCCGTGGCCGCACCCGCGGTCCGCCGGTCGGCGCCGGTCACGGGCAGCCGTGGGTCGGCCGGGTCAAGGACGGCGCCGTCCGGTCCGAGGACCTGTACGTCGGTACGGGCCGGGCGGACGATGTCGTGGCCGGGCGCGGAGGAGGAGAAGTCGTCGGGTGACAGCCGCTGCCGGCCCACCTCGGCCCGCAGGTCCCGCACGGCCTGCTCGAAGACGGACTCCTGGTCCACCCGGACCAGCCGGGCCGCCGCGTTGTAGGACAGCCCGCCGACGAGGACCGTGACGACGGCGGTGATCGTCGCGAAGGACACCGCGAACGTCGTGCGCAGCGACAGCAGCC
Organism: Streptomyces sp. NPDC048392; assembly: GCF_043200575.1. Classification (NCBI taxonomy): domain Bacteria; kingdom Bacillati; phylum Actinomycetota; class Actinomycetes; order Kitasatosporales; family Streptomycetaceae; genus Streptomyces; species Streptomyces sp. NPDC048392. The sequence goes on along the minus strand of NZ_JBICYB010000002.1, from coordinate 18,370 downwards.
GGGGCCGGTGCCCGGGCTGGGCGGCGCCCACTCAGTCCGCCCGCAGCACGTAACCCACACCGCGCACGGTCTGGATCAGCTGCGGGGCGCCCGGCTGGTCGAGCTTGCGGCGGAGATAGCCCACGTACACGGCGAGGTTCTTGGAGCCGGGGCCGAAGTCGTAGCCCCAGATGCGGTCGTAGATCGTGGAGTGGTCGAGCACGATGCCCGCGTTGCGGACCAGTAGTTCGAGCAGCTCGAACTCGGTGCGGGTCAGTTCCAGCTCCCGCCCGCCCCGCCAGACGCGGCGGGCCCGGGGGTCCATGCGCAGCCCGGCCGCCTCCAGGTGACGCCCGCCCGGCTCCTCCGGCTCGGCGGCCTGCCCGGGGACGTCGGACCCGGCGTCGGCGGGGTCCGCCCGGCCGGTGCGGCGCAGCAGGGCGCGCAGCCGGGCGAAGACCTCCTCGACGTCGAAGGGCTTCACGACGTAGTCGTCGGCGCCCGCGTCCAGACCGGCGATACGGTCGGCGGTCTCCACCAGCGCCGTCAGCATCAGGATCGGTGTGGAGTCGCCCTCGGCGCGCAGCACCCGGCACACCTGGAGGCCGTCGATGCCCGGCATCATCACGTCGAGCACGAGGACGTCCGGCCGGCCGCGGTGGGCCTGCGCCAGCGCCTCGATGCCGTCGGCGACCGCGGTGACCCGGTAGCCCTCCAGGGTGAGGGCGCGTTCCAGGGCGTGGCGGATGGCGCGGTCGTCTTCGGCGAGCAGAACAGTCCGGGGCACGCGTCCAGTCTGCCAAGGCGGAGAGCACCGCGACCGGGCGGCAGGGCTTCTTACCCAGATCTCACCCGGCGGGCGGCCCCGTCCGCCCCGGCACGCCGACAGGAACCCGGTCGTGGCGTGGAACCCGGCCACGACGGCCACCCCCCACAGCACCGCCGCGCAGGACCGCCGCGCAGGCACCTCCGCACAGCACCGCCTGCACAGCACCTCCGCACAGGCCCCCCCCACAGGCACCTCCGCACAGCACCGCCTGCACAGGACCGCCGCACAGGCACCTCCGCACAGCACCGCCTGCACAGGACCGCCGCACAGGCACCGCCGCACAGGCACCGCCGCACAGGCGCCGGTGGTTCCCTACGGCGCCGGGCTCGGCCCCGGAACGCTCAGCGCGGCGAGCCGCTGCCCGAAGGGCGTGACCTCCTCGAAGGAGTCCCTCCTGGGCAGCGGGCGGGCCGTGGACAGCCCCGCCATCAGCGCGGCCAGCTCGTTCGCGGCCCGCCCGATCCGGGCGTCGAGCCCTTCGGCACCCCAGTCCTCGGAGGCGGCGTACACGCCGGTGGGGACGACGACCGCCTTCAGGTAGGCGAAGAGCGGGCGCAGCGCGTGCTCCAGCACCAGGGAGTGCCGGGCGGTGCCGCCGGTCGCGGCGATCAGTACCGGCTTCCCGGTGAGGGCGTCCTCGTCGGTGACGCTCAGCGCGTCGAAGAACGACTTGAACAGCCCGCTGTACGAGGCCGAGAACACCGGCGTGACGACGATCAGTCCGTCGGCCGCCGCCACCGCCTCGAACGCCTCGGCGAGCGCCTGCGCGGGGAATCCGCTGGTGAAGGTGTGCGCGATCTCCACGGCGAGGTCGCGCAGCTCGATCACCCGGACGTCGGCCGGAGCGGGCTCGGGCGCGGTGGCCGCCGGGGCGGCGACCGCGGCCAGCCGGTCGGCGAGCAGCCGGGTGGACGAGGGGACGCTCAGCCCCGCGGAGACGACGACGAGCTTCATGCGCGCGCTCCTTCCTGGGCGGTGTCCTGCCGGGCCGCGTCCTTCCGGGCCGCGTCCTTCCGGGAGGCCAGCAGGGAGGCGTGGGTCGGCGCGTCCGGCACGTTCGCCGGACGGTTCCCGGCGAACTCCTCGCGCAGGACCGGCACGACCTGTTCGCCGAGCAGGTCGAGCTGTTCGAGGACGGTCTTCAGGGGCAGCCCGGCGTGGTCCATCAGGAACAGCTGGCGCTGGTAGTCACCGGCGTACTCGCGGAAGGCGAGCGTCTTCTCGATCACCTGCTGCGGCGAGCCGACGGTCAGCGGGGTCTGCTCGGTGAACTCCTCCAGCGAGGGCCCGTGCCCGTACACCGGCGCGACGTCGAAGTACGGACGGAACTCGCGCACCGCGTCCTGGCTGTTCTTCCGCATGAACACCTGTCCGCCCAGGCCGACGACCGCCTGCTCGGGGGTGCCGTGCCCGTAGTGGGCGTAACGGGCCCGGTACAGCTCGACCATGCGCTTGGTGTGGTCGGCGGGCCAGAAGATGTTGTTGTGGAAGAAGCCGTCGCCGTAGTACGCCGCCTGCTCGGCGATCTCCGGCGAGCGGATGGAGCCGTGCCAGACGAACGGCGCGACACCGTCCAGCGGCCGGGGTGTGGACGTGAAGCCCTGGAGCGGCGTGCGGAACCTGCCCTCCCAGTTCACGACGTCCTCGCGCCACAGGCGGTGCAGCAGGGCGTAGTTCTCGACGGCGAGGTCGAGGCCCTCGCGGATGTCCTTGCCGAACCAGGGGTAGACCGGCCCGGTGTTGCCGCGCCCCATCATCAGGTCCACCCGGCCGTCGGCCAGGTGCTGGAGCATCGCGAAGTCCTCGGCGATCTTCACCGGGTCGTTCGTGGTGATCAGGGTGGTGGAGGTGGACAGGACCAGCCGCTCGGTGCGCGCCGCTATGTAGCCGAGCATCGTCGTCGGCGACGAGGGCACGAAGGGCGGGTTGTGGTGCTCGCCGGTCGCGAAGACGTCGAGCCCGACCTCCTCGGCCTTCAGCGCGACGGCGACCATGGCCTTGATCCGCTCACGCTCGGTCGGCGTACGGCCCGTGGTCGGGTCCGGCGTGACGTCGCCGACGGTGAAGATGCCGAACTGCATGGTCGCTCAACCTCCGAGTTGTTGACGGTTCAACTATACCCGGAACGGAGGGCACCCTGCGGATATTCCGGCCGCGGCTCCGGCCCTCGCGTTCCGCCCCGGCACCGCCGTGCGAAGCTGCCCGCATGCTCGTCCTGCGCTCCGCCGCCCTGTTCGTCGTCGCCGCCCTGTTCGAGATCGGCGGTGCCTGGCTGGTGTGGCAGGGGGTGCGCGAACAGCGCGGCTGGCTGTGGGCGGCGGGCGGGGTCCTCGCCCTCGGCGCCTACGGCTTCGTCGCCACCTTCCAGCCCGACGCCCACTTCGGCCGCATCCTCGCCGCGTACGGCGGGATCTTCGTGGCCGGCTCGATCCTGTGGGGCGTGGTCGCCGACGGCTACCGGCCCGACCGCTGGGACATCGCCGGGGCCCTGGTCTGCCTCGCCGGCATGGCCGTGATCATGTGGGCGCCGCGCAACGGCGGCTGACTACCCTGGTCGGCGACTGGTGACACCGACCGAGGAACCGACCGAGGAGCAGTCCATGGCCACCGCAGCCGCCCCGCCCGCCGCCTCCCGCATCGCCGTCGTGACAGGTGCGAGCAGCGGCATCGGCGCCGCCACGGCCCGGCAGCTCGCCGCCGCCGGATACCGCGTCGTCCTCACCGCCCGCCGCAAGGACCGCATCGAGGCTCTGGCGGAGGAGATCGAGGCGGCCGGCCACAAGGCGACGGCCTACCCCCTGGACGTCACGGACCGCGAGGCGGTCGACGAGTTCGCGACCGCCTTCAGGACGGTCGGCGTCCTCGTCAACAACGCGGGCGGCGCGCTCGGCGCCGACCCGGTGGCCACCGGCGACCCGGACGACTGGCGCCGCATGTACGAGACGAACGTCATCGGCACCCTCAACCTCACCCAGGCCCTGCTCCCCGGGCTGGAGGCGAGCGGCGACGGCACGATCGTGGTCGTCTCCTCGACCGCGGGATTCGGCACCTACGAGGGCGGCGCGGGCTACGTCGCCGCCAAGCACGGCGAACACGTCCTCGCCGAGACCCTGCGCCTGGAGATCGTCGGCCGTCCGGTGCGTGTCATCGAGATCGCGCCCGGCATGGTCAAGACCGACGAGTTCGCCCTGACCCGCTTCGGCGGCGACCGGGACAAGGCGGCCAAGGTCTACCAGGGCGTCGCCGACCCCCTGACCGCCGACGACGTCGCCGACACCATCACCTGGGCGGTCACCCGCCCCGCCCACGTCAACATCGACCTCCTGGTCGTCCGGCCCCGGGCCCAGGCGTCGAACACGAAGGTGCACCGGGAGGGCTGACGCACGGCGACCGGTCCGCTACGGCACACTCGGCCCACACGGTCTTGCCTGGACCGGTGGGCCGTGCGGTGACGCCCCAGTCGACCGCGAGGACGTCGACCAGGAGCAGCCCCGCCCCGACTCCCCGGCAACGGGACATCGACGGCCTGGCCTGGTACAAGAGCAGTCACAGCGCCGGGGGCGGCGGCGAGTGCGTCGAGGTCGCCTCCTTGCCGGGCGTGACGCACGTCCGCGACTCGAAGGACAAGGCGGGTCCGAAGCTCGGCCTGACGCCGACGGCGTGGACGGAGTTCGTCAAATGCGCCGCCCGGCATACCGCGTAGGCCGAAGATCCGTGCCCCGTGACCACCCACCAGGGCCACGGGGCACTGAGGTGCTCAGCCCTTCACGCAGACGACCTGCTTCAGCTTCGCCACGACCTCGACCAGGTCGCGCTGCTGGTCGATGACCTGCTCGATCGGCTTGTAGGCGCCCGGGATCTCGTCCACGACGCCCGAGTCCTTGCGGCACTCCACACCCCGCGTCTGCTCCTCCAGGTCCCTGGTGGAGAAGCGCCGCTTGGCCGCGTTCCGGCTCATGCGCCGACCGGCGCCGTGCGAAGCGGAGTTGAAGGACTTGGCGTTGCCGAGGCCCTTCACGATGTACGAACCCGTGCCCATGGAACCGGGGATGATCCCGTGGTCACCGGAACCCGCGCGGATCGCGCCCTTGCGGGTCACCAGCAGGTCCATCCCGTCGTACCGCTCTTCGGCGACGTAGTTGTGGTGCGCGCTGATCTCCGGCTGGAAAGCCGGCTTGGCCTTCTTGAACTCCTTGCGGACCACGTCCTTGAGGAGCGCCATCATGAGCGTGCGGTTGTACTTCGCGTACTCCTGCGCCCAGAACAGGTCGTTGCGGTACGCCGCCATCTGCGGGGTGTCCGCGACGAACACGGCGAGGTCGCGGTCGATCAGGCCCTGGTTGTGCGGGAGCCGCTGGGCGATGCCGATGTGGTGCTCGGCGAGCTCCTTGCCGATGTTGCGGGAGCCGGAGTGCAGCATCAGCCAGACAGAACCTGACGTATCGGTGCATACCTCGACGAAGTGATTACCGGAACCAAGCGTTCCCATCTGCTTTCCGGCCCGCTCGTAACGGAACTTGACGGCTTCGGCCACCCCGTCGAACCGCCCCCGGAAATCGTCCCACCCCGCCGTCGCCGGCCCGTGGAAGCGGCCCGGGTCGACCGGGCTGTCGTGCATGCCCCGCCCCACCGGGATCGCCTGCTCGATCTTCGAGCGCAGCCGGGACAGGTCGCCCGGGAGGTCGTTCGCCGTCAGGGAGGTCTGCACCGCCGACATGCCGCAGCCGATGTCGACGCCCACCGCGGCCGGGCACACCGCGCCGCGCATCGCGATCACGGAGCCGACCGTCGCACCCTTGCCGTAGTGCACGTCCGGCATGACCGCGAGGCCCTTGATCCACGGCAGGGTCGCGACGTTGCGCAGCTGCTGGAGGGCGCCCTCCTCGACCGTCGCCGGGTCGGCCCACATCCGGATCGGCACCCTCGCGCCCGGCATCTCCACGTACGACACAGCGTCCTCATTCCCCCGGAAGACAAACAGAAGTCTCAAAGCGCAAAACCGGCACCAAGGGCAGTCAAAGGGACGACCGACCGGCGTTCACGGCGGCGCGTGCGATACACATTGTCTCCAGGGGACGCCCCCGCGCGGCAAGCGAATAACCAGCGGGGACACTGGAGTACCGACCACAGCCACACCGGCGAGAGGAGCCGCACCGTGCAGCGGAAGGCCTACGTACCCGGCGTCGCCGCCCTCCTGGCGGCGTTGCTGGCCGGCTGTACCGGCGGCTCGGGCGACGGCGCCACGGCGGACGACTCGGACCCGGGCCGGCCCGGCGTGGCGACCGAGGCGGCCGAGCCCGGCAAGTACCGCACCCTCCCGGAGCCGTGCGGCGCGGTCGGCCCCGAGGCGCTCGACTCGCTCCTGCCCGGCATCGAGGAGATCGCGGACGAGGAGCAGCGCGGGAAGGCGTACGCGGGCGAACCGACGCTCGCCTACGACACCGACCGCAAGGTCGGCTGCCGCTGGAAGGTGGAGTCGGCGGACGCCACCGACCATCTCTCCGTCGACTTCGAGCGGGTGGTGTCGTACGACAACTCCGTGAGCGACGACAGCGAGGCCGAGCGGCTCTTCGCGCAGCAGGTGGAGGCGGCCGACCTGCCCGAACCGGTCGTCTCGGAGTCGGAGTCCCCGTCCGGTGCCACGCCGGAGTCCGGGTCACCGTCCGCCACCGCGTCGTCCGGCGCACCCTCCGCCCCGGCCTCCGGCTCCGTGTCGTCCACCGCACCGTCGTCGGGCGCGTCCTCCGAGTCCCCGTCCACCGAGCTCCAGCCGCGGCTCCTCGACGGTCTGGGTGACGAGGCGTTCGTGGACGACGCGCTGAACAGCTCCGGTTCGACGGCGGAGCGACGGACCGTGACTGTGGCGTTCCGCACGTCGAACGTCGTGGTGACCATCGAGTACGCGGAGCAGTCGGCGACGCCCGGAGTCGTCCCGGACAGCGAGGAAATGCAGGACATGGCGCGGAAACTGGCTTCCCGGCTGGCGGATTCGCTGAGCGGCTGAGTCCCGTGCGGGTCCCCGGCGCCCGTGCGCGGCGCGCTCGAAGCGGGACCGCGCGATTTCCGCACCGCGTACCGTGGCCCCTCGGACCCGTTCCGAACGCAGGAACCACGAGTGCCATGAGTGAAGGAACCATGCAGCTACGAGCCCAGCGTGACCAGCGAGACCAGCAGGCGGAGCGAGCGAAGCGGCTCGCCCGCGTCCTCGTCGGCGCGGCCGCCGTACCCGTGATGCTGGTGGCAGCCGGCTGCTCCTCGGACTCCGGCTCCGACGACGGCAAGGACAAGGCCGCGCGGGAGTCCGCGGCCTCCAAGTCCGCGAGCCCGTCCCCGACGGTGCGGGCGGCGGCGTTCCGGAAGCTCCCGGAGCCGTGTGCGGTGCTGGCGGAGAAGACGCTGGACGACCTGGTGCCGAAGGCGGGCTCCGGCAAGGAGGGCACGACCGACGACACGGCGACGCGCTCCGGTTGCTCCTGGGACAGCCTCGACGACAACGGCGTGAAGGGCTCCCAGTTCCGCTGGCTGAGCGTGTCGATGCTGCGCTTCGAGTCGGACGTGACGCGCGGCGAGGGCGACGAGCTGGCGCGTGACTACTACCGCAAGCAACTGCGGGACGCCCAGGCCGCGCAGGGCGCGAAGGCCGTCAAGACCACGCCGCTGAGCGGCACGGGCGACGAGGCCTCGGTGGTCCGCTACGACCTGAAGAAGAAGGAAGGCACCTTCAAGCAGCAGACGGTCGTTGCGCGCGTCGAGAACGTCGTCGTCACCGTCGACTACAACGGCGCGGGTCTGGCGGGCGACAAGACGCCGGACGCCGACGACCTGGTGAAGGACGCGCAGAAGGCGGCCAAGGAGGTGGTGGCCGCGGTGACGAAGGCCAACGGCGGTGCCGACGGCGGCGGCAGGGCGAGCGGCACGCCGTCGCCCTCCGGGCCGGCCTCCGGCTCCCCCTCGGAGTCGGCGTCCGGGCCGGCCTCCAAGCCGTCGTCCAAGTCCTCCTCGAAGTCGGCGTCCAAGTCCTCCTCGAAGTCGCCTTCGAAGTCGAGCTGAGGCTCTCTTCGGCCCACCGGCCACCCGTTCCCCGCACACATGTGCCACTCTGTTGCGCGCAACAACAGGCATTGCGAGGGGAGTACGGGTGGCCGCGCCACTTCAGCTGACACGGACGCATCGTGTTCTCATCGGCATGGTCGTCTTCGGCGCCGTCGTCATCGCCGGGATCGGCTTCGCGGGTTCGTACGCGGCGGTGCGGGAACTGGCCCTGCAGAAGGGCTTCGGGAACTTCAGCTACGTCTTCCCGATCGGCATCGACGCGGGCATCTGCGTACTGCTGGCCCTGGACCTGCTGCTGACCTGGATCCGCATCCCCTTCCCGCTGCTGCGGCAGACGGCCTGGCTGCTGACGGCGTCGACGATCGCGTTCAACGGCGCGGCGGCCTGGCCCGACCCGCTGGGCGTCGGCATGCACGGCGTGATCCCGATCCTGTTCGTGGTGTCGGTGGAGGCCGCCCGGCACGCGATCGGCCGGATCGCCGACATCACCGCCGACAAGCACATGGAGGGCGTCCGCCTCACCCGCTGGCTGCTCTCCCCACTGCCGACGTTCCTGCTGTGGCGGCGCATGAAGCTGTGGGAGCTGCGCTCCTACGAGCAGGTCATCAAGCTGGAGCAGGAGCGCCTGGTCTACCAGGCCCGGCTGCGTTCCCGCTTCGGCCGCGCCTGGCGCCGCAAGGCGCCCGTGGAGTCCCTGATGCCGCTGCGCCTGGCCCGCTACGGCGTGCCCCTGGCGCAGACGGCCCCGTCCGGCCTGGCGGCGGCGGGCATCGAACCGGCCCTGCTCCCGCCGGCGCCGCGACCGCAGGAGACGGGCCCCGAGACGGCGCCGGCGGCCGAACAGCGTCCCGAGCTGGTCGGCCGCGGGGACGCGGAGCCGGTACGGGAGAACGAGCCCGCCCCGGAGCAGAATCCCTGGCTGCACGCCCGCGATCCGCAGTCGGTCGAGTACCACGGTGACTACGACCCCACGTACGACCCGGACCAGTACGCCCAGTGGGAGGCGGAACAGCGGCAGGCCGATCAGTACCGGCAGCAGTTCGAGGAGGAGCCGCCCGCGCAGGAGCCCTCTCCGGAGGAGACCGGCAGCTTCCCCATACCGGTCGGCCCCCACCGCACCCGCGAGCTGGGCGAGGGCGGCGGCCCGCCGGAGCCCGAGGACCCGGACGAGGACGCCTACTACCAGATCTTCAAGCAGTCGATCAACGGCAGCGGCTATCCCACCCCGCGGGAGTTCGGCTACAACGTCGAGGCGACGTACGGCGTCTCCGTCCCGGACGCCGACGCCAAGCGCATGGTCCTGCGTTTCCAGGAGCGCCACACGGCGGAGCTGGAGGACGAGCACATCGCCTGACGGCGCCGCGTACGGCGAAAGGGGGCACCCGGTGAAGACCGGATGCCCCCTCCGCCGTGTCCCTACGGTCCGGACCTACTCCCCGAGCAGGGTCCGCACCCGCTCCTGCCCCACCGCGAGGAGCAGCGTGGGCAGTCGCGGGCCGGTGTCGCGGCCGACGAGCAGGTGGTAGAGCAACGCGAAGAACGTCCGCTGGGCGCTCTTGATCTCCGGCGGCAGTTCCTTGGGCGTGGCGTCGGCGGGGAAGCCCGCCTGGACCTTGGGGACGCCGTAGACGTGGTGGGTGAGCCCGTCCAGGGACCAGTGGTCGGCCAGCCCGTCGAGCAGTAGCCGCAGCGACTGCCGGCTCGGCTCGTCGAGGGACTTGAGCAGCTCGGCGTCGGGCTCCTGGCGCACGACGGTGCGCTGGTCGGCGGGGACGTGGGTGTTGATCCACGCCTCGGCCTTGTCATAGCGCGGCCGGGCCTGCGCCAGCGACGCGATCGGGTCCGCCGGGTCCAGCTCGCCGAGGATGCGCAGCGCCTGGTCCTCGTGGCCGGCGGTGATGTCGGCCACCGAGGCGAGCGTGCGGTACGGCAGCGGCCTGGGCGTCCGCGGCAGCTCACCGGCGGCCGTGCCCACGGCACGCGCGTGGGCGGCGGCGTCGGCGGGCAGCACGCTGCCGTCGGCGACCTTGGCGTCGAGGCGGTCCCACTCGTCGTACAGGCGCTGGATCTCCTGGTCGAAGGCGATCTTGAACGACTGGTTGGGGCGGCGGCGGGCGTACAGCCAGCGCAGCAGCTGCGGCTCCATGATCCGGAGCGCGTCGGCCGGGGTGGGCACCCCGCCCTTCGACGAGGACATCTTGGCCATGCCGCTGATGCCGACGAACGCGTACATCGGGCCGATCGGCTGCTCGCCGCCGAAGATCCCGACGATCTGCCCGCCGACCTGGAACGACGACCCGGGAGAGGAGTGGTCGACGCCGCTGGGTTCGAAGACGACCCCCTCGTACGCCCAGCGCATGGGCCAGTCGACCTTCCAGACCAGCTTGCCGCGGTTGAACTCGCTCAGCCGCACGGTCTCGGAGAAGCCGCAGGCGGTGCAGGCGTACGTCAGCTCGGTCGAGTCGTCGTCGTACGCGGTGACCGTCGTCAGGTCCTTCTCGCAGTTGCCGCAGTAGGGCTTGTACGGGAAGTACCCGGCGGCGCCGGAGCCGCCGTCGTCCTCGGCGGCGGCTCCGGAGCCCTCGGCGGCCTCCAGCTCGGCCTCGTCGGCGGGCTTCTGCGACTTCTTCGCGGGGGCCTTCCTGGTCCGGTACTGGTCGAGGATCGCGTCGATGTCCCGCCGGTGCCTCATGGCGTGCAGGATCTGCTCGCGGTAGACGCCCGAGGTGTACTGCGCGGTCTGGCTGATTCCGTCGAACTCGACACCCATCTCGGCCAGCGAGTCGACCATCGCGGCCTTGAAGTGCTCCGCCCAGTTCGGGTGCGGGGAGCCCTTCGGGGCGGGGACGGAGGTCAGGGGCTTGCCGATGTGCTCGGCCCAGGACTCGTCCACTCCGGCGACCCCGGCCGGCACCTTGCGGTAGCGGTCGTAGTCGTCCCAGGAGATCAGGTGCCGCGCCCGGTGGCCGCGGCGGCGGATCTCGTCGGCGACGAGATGCGGGGTCATGACCTCGCGCAGGTTGCCCAGGTGGATGGGACCGGAAGGGGAGAGCCCGGACGCGACGACGACCGGTTTGCCCGGGGCACGACGCTCCGACTCGGCGACGACCTCGTCCGCGAAACGGGAGACCCAGTCGGTGGTCTCTGTGCTCTGAGCCACGATCGGCACGTCCTCTTTCCCGAAGTTCCTGAAGTTCTGCTCAGGCAGCCGGTACGGTCGCACGGCTGACCGCCCCATTCTCCCAGCCCGGCCCGCATCCGCGAAAACCGCTTTTCACCGCGTGGGATACTCGGTTTCCGCAGTACTCCAGGAACCCGAGCAGAACGGCAGCCACTCCATGGCCTCGGTCACGTCCCTCAGCGACTCCGTCCAGCAGCACCTCGCGTCCGCCCTCACGGCCACCCGGCCGGAAGCCGCCGGCGTCGACCCGCTGCTGCGACGAAGCGACCGGGCGGACTACCAGGCCAACGGCATCCTCGCCCTGGCCAAGAAGACGAAGGCCAACCCGCGGGAGCTGGCCACCGAGGTCGTCGCGCACCTCACCACCGGCGACCTGATCAAGGACGTCGAGGTCTCCGGCCCCGGCTTCCTCAACATCACCATCGGCGACCGGGCGATCATCGGGAACCTCGCCGCGCGGTACGCGGACGACACCGGCCGGCTCGGTGTCCCGCGCGCCGGGCACCCGGGCACCACGGTGGTCGACTACGCCCAGCCGAACGTGGCGAAGGAGATGCACGTAGGTCACCTGCGTTCCGCGGTGATCGGCGACTCGGTCGTCCAACTGCTGGAGTTCACCGGCGAGAACGTCGTGCGGCGGCACCACATCGGCGACTGGGGCACCCAGTTCGGCATGCTCATCCAGTATCTGGAGGAGCACCCGCACGAGCTGGACCACCGGGCCGCCGGGGGCGGTGCGGTCTCCGGCGAGGAGGCGATGTCCAACCTCGACCGCCTCTACAAGGCCGCGCGCAGGCTTTTCGACTCCGACGAGGAGTTCAAGACGCGGGCACGGCGCCGGGTGGTCGACCTGCAGGCCGGGGAGCCGAAGACGCTCGCCGCGTGGCAGAGGTTCGTCGACGAGTCGAAGATCTACTTCTTCTCCGTCTTCGAGAAGCTGGACATGGAGATCCGCGATCCCGACATCGTCGGCGAGTCCGGCTACAACGACATGCTGGCCGAGACCTGCCGCCTGCTGGAGGAGTCGGGCGTCGCGGTCCGCTCCGAGGGCGCGCTGTGCGTGTTCTTCGACGACATCAAGGGCCCGGACGGCAACCAGGTCCCGCTGATCGTGCAGAAGTCGGACGGTGGCTACGGCTACGCGGCCACCGACCTCTCCGCGATCCGCGACCGCGTCTTCGGCCTGAAGGCGGACACGCTGCTGTACGTGGTCGACGCCCGGCAGTCCCTCCACTTCAAGATGGTCTTCGAGACCGCCCGCAGGGCCGGCTGGCTGAGCGACGACGTGACGGCGCGGCAGCTGGCCTTCGGCACGGTCCTCGGCAAGGACGGCAAGCCGTTCAAGACCCGTGAGGGCGAGACGGTCCGCCTGGTCGACCTCCTCGACGAGGCCGTCGACCGCGCGTCCGCCGTGGTCCGGGAGAAGGCGCAGGACCTCTCCGAGGAGGAGATCGCCGAGCGGGGCGCCCAGGTGGGCATCGGCGCGGTGAAGTACGCGGACCTGTCGACGTCGGCGAACCGGGACTACAAGTTCGACCTGGACCAGATGGTCTCGCTCAACGGCGACACGTCCGTCTACCTCCAGTACGCCTACGCCCGGATCCGGTCGATCCTGCGCAAGGCCGGCGAGGTCGGCCCGGCCGCCCACCCGGAGCTGGAGCTGGCGGCGGCCGAGCGGGCCCTGGGCCTGCACGTGGACGCCTTCGCGGAGACGGTGGCCGAGGCGGCGAAGGAGTACGCCCCGCACAAGCTGACGGCATACCTGTACCAGCTGGCGTCTCTGTTCACGTCGTTCTACGACAAGTGCCCGGTGATCAAGCCCGCTCCGCCGCGGGAGGTGGCGGAGAACCGGCTCCTCCTGTGCGAGGTCACGGCCCGCACCCTGCACCAGGGCCTGGCCCTGCTGGGCATCCGGACGCCCGAGCGGCTCTGAGAACGGCGTCGTCGTCCGTGCGCTGTCGGACCCGGCACCGCACGGGCGGCGACGGCCCGCCGCCCTCGGCCCTTGGTCCCGCACCGAGGGCCGCGCCGGGTCCTACGCCGCCCGGTGCACTGCCTCCCGCAGCCCCTCCCCCAGCCTGCGCAGCCCCTCCGCGATCACGTCCGGCGTCTGGGTGACGAAGCAGAGCCGCAGCGTGGCGCGGTCGGGCTCGCCCGCGTGGAAGGGGGCGCCGGGGACGTACGCCACGTCGTGCCGGACCACCCCGGGGAGCAGGGCCGCGGTGTCGTACCCCTCGGGCAGCCGGGCCCACAGGAACATGCCGCCCTCGGGGCGGGTCCACACCGACCCCGCCGGGAGCGCGTCCGCGAGGCCCGCGAGCATGGCGTCCCGGCGTGCGCCGTAGGCGGCGGCGACGCGTGCGACGTGGGCGTCCAGGTCCCGGTCGGCCAGGTAGCGGGCGGCGGCGAGCTGGTTGACGGTCGGGGTGTGCAGGTCGGCGGCCTGCTTGGCGACCGCGCAGGCCCGGCGCAGCTCGGCGGGGGCCCGCAGCCAGCCCAGCCGCAGGCCGGGTGCCATGACCTTGGAGAAGGAGCCCAGCAGCACGGTCCGGTCCCGGGCGCCCTCGCAGGAGGCGATCCACGGCACGCGCTCGCCCTCGAAGCGCAGCTCCCCGTACGGGTCGTCCTCGACGATCCACAGCCCGCACCGTCCGGCGACCTCGGCGACGGCGGCACGGCGGGCGGCGGGCATGGTGCGGCCGGTGGGATTGGAGAAGGTGGGGACCGTGTAGAGCAGCTTGGGTCGCTCGCGCACCACCAGCTCCGCCAGCGCCCCGGGGTCGATCCCGTCCCCGTCCCCGGGGACGGCCACCACCCGGGCGCCCGCGAAGCCGAAGGCCTGGAGCGCGGCCAGGTAGCAGGGGCGCTCGACCAGGACGGTGTCGCCGGGTTCGAGCAGGGCGGTGGCGAGGAGCGACAGGGCCTGCTGCGAGCCGGTGGTGACGAGGACGTCGTCGGAGCCGGTGGCCAGTCCGCGCGCCGAGGTGCGGGCGGCGAGCGCGGCCCGCAGGGCGGGGTCGCCCTCGGTGGTGGAGTACTGAAGCGCCCGCGCGGGCACCTCGGCGAGGACGTCCCGGTACGCGGCGGCGATGCCCTCCGTGTCGAACAGCTCGGGGGCCGGCAGCCCGCCCGCGAAGTTGATCACCTCGGGGCGGCCGGTGACGGCGAGGATGTCCCGTACGGGCGAACCGGCGATGGACCGGGCCCGCGCGGCGAGCGGCGGTGGAGGAGCAGAGGCGGCGGTGGCGGCGGACGCGGTCACGGTCATGCCCGCAGCCTAGGGAAGTACGTGCCGCCTACAAGAGACTTTCCGCGATCCGGACACCCGGGCGGCTGCCGGGCCGTCAGTCCTTGACGCCCAGCCCGCCGTACACGTTGATGTCCGCGTCCGTGACGTCGTTGATGTCCTTGTAACGGGCCTTCTCGACGGCGTCGAGTCCGGCGAGGTACGACGCGTCCGGCTGCTCGGGCACCGGCGCCGCGTGGTCCGGCCGCCAGTGGTGCACGGGGACGACACCCGGCCGCAGTACCCGGCGGCGCGGTTCGGCGAGGCCCAGTCGGTGCCGCCCGTCGCCGAGTCCAGCAAGCCGCGGTCGCTGACGACGCTGTCCCCCGGCGAGTCCGGCTACGCCGGCGTGCGCCTGTCGTCCGGCGACGGCAGCGGGGAGAACGGCTACGAGACGAACACCCTCACGATCCCCTTCGAGGACGGCTCCATCGCCAGGGTCAAGCTGCCCTCGGGCGGCGTGTACGTCGACACGGCGCTGACGGTCACCTACTGGCAGACCGGCGCGGCCCACGCGCCCGAGTACTGAAGAGGTCCGCGGACCCGCACCCCGTGTGCGAGGGGCAGGCGCAGGTCGCTCAGCGCAGTGTGCGAGCGACCTCGGTCGCCCAGTACGTCAGGATGTTGCGCGCGCCGGCCCGCTTGATCCCGGTGAGGGTTTCCAGGATGGCCCGGTCGCGGTCGATCCAGCCCTTCTCGGCGGCGGCCTCGACCATCGAGTACTCGCCGGAGATCTGGTAGGCGGCGACGGGCACGTCCACGGCCTCGGCGACCCTGGCGAGGATGTCGAGGTAGGGCCCGGCCGGCTTGACCATCACCATGTCGGCGCCCTCCTCCAGGTCCAGCGCCAGCTCCCGCATCGACTCCCGCACGTTGGCGGCGTCCTGCTGGTAGGTCTTGCGGTCTCCCCTGAGCGAGGACCCGACGGCCTCGCGGAAGGGCCCGTAGAAGGCGGAGGCGTACTTGGCGGTGTACGCGAGGACGGCGACGTCCTCCCGCCCGATCTGGTCCAGCGCGTCCCGGACGACGCCGATCTGCCCGTCCATCATCCCGCTGGGCCCGACCACATGGGCGCCGGCGTCGGCCTGCACCCGCGCCATCTCGGCGTACCGCTCGAGGGTGGCGTCGTTGTCGACGCGCCCCTGCTCGTCGAGCACCCCGCAGTGGCCGTGGTCGGTGAACTCGTCGAGGCACAGGTCGGACATGACGAGCAGCTCGTCCCCGACCTCTGCCCGTACGTCGCGCAGCGCGACCTGGAGGATCCCGTCCGGATCGGTCCCGACCGTCCCGGCGGCGTCCTTCTTCTCCTCCTCGGGAACACCGAACAGCATGATCCCGGAGACTCCGGCCTCGACCGCCTCCGCGGCCGCCTTCTTCAGCGTGTCCCGCGTGTGCTGGACCACGCCGGGCATCGCCGCGATCGGCACCGGCTCGCGCACGCCCTCGCGTACGAAGGCGGGGAGGACGAGGTCGGCGGGGTGCAGCCGGGTCTCGGCGACCATCCGACGCATGACGGGAGTGCTCCGCAGCCGCCGGGGCCGGGTGCCGGGAAAGGATCCGTACGTCGACATACCACCTACGCTACGCCCGCCCCACCCGTGCCTTTGCCGACGAGAAGTCGGCCCGGCCGCCCCTTGACCTCAACCGAACTTGAGCTTCTACGGTCGACGCCATGGACTACTCGCACAGCGACGCCGAACTCATCCGCCAGCCCATCGGCTACTGGACCTGGGCGGCACACAAGGCCGTCGTCACCCGCACCCGGGCGGCCCTCGCCGAGCTCGGCACGACCCAGCCCCAGTGGTGGGTCCTCGCCCAGGTCGCCCGGGCCGGTGCCCCGAAGACCCGTGCCGAGGTCTCCGGCCTCCTGCGGAACTACCTGGACGCGGGTCCGGAGGTGATGGAGTCGGAGATCGACGCGACGATCGAGGCGGGCTGGATCGACCAGGCCGGAGACACCCCGGACGGCCGCCTGACGCTCACCCCCGAGGGCAGGGCGTTCTTCGGGAAGGCCGCGGCCGTCCAGGACGACCTGTGGACGGAACGCCACGCCGGAATCTCCGACGAGGAGTACCTGACCACGATGAAGGTGCTCCAGCGCTTCATCCACAACACGGGGGGCGAGGCCTGGCACCACTAGGCAGTGTCTTCAAATGATCGCCGCTGGTGGATCATGGTGTCGTGATACGTCGTCATGAACTGTCCGATGCCGAGTGGGAGTTCGTCCGGCCGTTGCTTCCCGTGCCGTTGCGGGGGCGGAAGCGGCTGGATGACCGCCGGGTCCTGAACGGGATCGTGTGGAAGTTCCGGACCGGGTCGGCCTGGCGGGATGTGCCCGAGCGTTACGGGCCGTGGGCCACGCTGCATACGCGTTTTCGCAGGTGGGCGGCGGACGGGACGTTCGAACGGATGCTGCGGGCTGCTCAGGCGAAGGCGGATGCGGCGGGCGACATCGAGTGGCTGGTGTCGGTCGATTCCACGGTCGTCCGGGCCCATCAGCATGCGGCGGGGGCCCGAAAAGGGGGCTCCGCGACCCGGCCCTCGGCCGGTCCAGGGGCGGTCTGACCAGCAAGATTCACCTGGCCTGCGACGGCCGGGGCCGGCCTCTCGGCTTCGTCGTGACGGGCGGCAACACCAACGACTGCACCCGGTTCACCGCCGTGATGGAACAGATCCGGGTGCCCCGGATCGGACCGGGACGGCCCCGCGTCCGGCCCGATCACGTCCTGGGCGACAAGGGCTACAGCTCGAAGGCGATCCGCACCTGGCTCCGCCGCCGCGGCATCGCCCACACGATCCCCGAGCGGGCCGACCAGGTCCGCAACCGGGCCCGGCAAGGCACTCGCGGAGGCCGCCCGCCGGCCTTCGACCGCGAGGCCTACAAACACCGCAACGTCGTTGAACGGTGTTTCAACCGCCTGAAGCAATGGCGCGGCATCGCCACCCGCTACGACAAGACCGCCCAGTCCTACGAAGCAGCCGTCACCCTCGCATCACTCCTGATGTGGGCCTGATGTTTCGTGACAAGCTCAGTGGCCGTCGCTGACAGCCGTGCCCCTACCTGGCGGGCCCACTCAGCCGGACACCGCGTCCAGGAGGCCATAGAGGACCTGATAGGTGACGAAGGACGCGGGGATCGCCACAGCGAGGCTCAGGCCGCGTTCCTTCCAGGTGCGCCCCAACAGCAGCGGAAGACCGCAGGCGAGAGCGGCGCAGACCACTGCCTGCGGTAGGTACCCCAGGCCGAGCCAGTAGTGGAGGCCTTCACTGCCGAAGAGGCCGCCGAGTGCGCCGAGCGCCACGTAACGCCGCCAGGGCCGCGTAGCGCGTCTCGACCACGCGCCCGCGACGCCGAACAGCGGCCCCGCGACGCATGCCATGGAGAGCCAGAGCAGCGGAAAGGTGAGCGAGCCCATGCCGCCCCGCCCGAACTCGGCGTACCCGTAGTAGCCGACGACGAGCCCGACCTCCGCCAAGGCTCCGGCTGCCGCCGGACCACGATGGCCTTCGGTGCGGTGCGCGAAGGCGACGCCCGCGGCGAACGCGAACATCGTCCACACCGCACCGGAGTTCGCCAAGTTGTTCCACGCCCCGGGCAGCCAGCCCTGCACCAGGTTCGTCAGGATGCCCCCGACGAGCCCTGCGCCGAGGCACAGGACAGCCGCGCCCGGGGCGTTCTTCAAGCGCAGGCGGGGGGAAGCGATCGAATCGGCAGCAGACATACCCCGACTATACATAGTGTTTACACACCTGGTTTATAGACGCAGTTTATAGCTGGACGTCGGCCATCGCCCCGGCGATTGACACCACCCACCGAGATCCAGTTAGGCGGACACACAACCAGCCAGCTGGCGACGAGGCCAAGGGTCTCGGGATCGGCGGGCTCGCACAGCAGGCGACGATAGGCGAGCAGAATCCCCAAGCGTTCCGACGAAGCGGCCGTCACCGGCAGTGTCCACGGCGCTCATGCTGCCGGTGCCGGTGGCGATACTGGCGGGGTGGACTCCGCCGTGGATGCGTAAGCGACAGGCCGGGATGCGGC